>CAKSDF010000169.1 GCA_934444695.1 uncultured Eubacteriales bacterium
GTTGGTTGGAGCAGATTGAAATGGAGAACAGGCGGCCCCCGGCACCGGGGAGCCTCTGGCCACCGTGACCAGAAGCGAGGGGGAGGATATATAAAAGCGCCCGCACAGCATAAAGCCATACGAGCGCATGAAAATACGTTTTCCTTAATATACTGCCATATTTCGCATCCATAGCCGGAATAACCCGGAGGGGGAGCTACGCTTTTTTTAACTGGTGCAGATCATGGGTACTGTGAAAAGCAAAAATGAACACGGCGACATCCTCCTATATGCCGCCGTAGCTTTTACAGTGTTAGGGTCATCGTTAGTTTCTCATGGATAAAAAGAAGCGGCGGCTCTGAAAATCGAGCCGCCGCTTCAAAGGCGCGTGAAAATGTGTCTGCTGTACGACGGCTTTTTTCTTTTGCCGTCGTGCGGCAGATAATTTTATACTTGATTTGCCAACTGTTTATCTGACAGGAAAATAATATCTCCCCAATATGGAAACAGTATGGAACGCAAGAGGAACGGGGATGGAATGATAAATTGTCGGGCACATACTAAAACGGGCAGCTCCCTATCGATCCATAGAGAGCCGCCCGTATAGTTTTCGTTTAGCTTAACAGAAAATCATTCCACAGCGCCATTTGAAAGTATCTTGTCTGCTTCTGCCTGTGTCAGCAATTCTGCCTTGACTTGTTGCGCCAAGTATTTTTTAACAGCTTGCGTTGCTTCTTCTGCTGTATCAAAATGCCCTAAATCGACTGTTGATTTGTCCGGCATGGTGATAATTGTAGAGCCAAGAGCAACGCTGGGTTTTGCGTTCCATGTTTCGGGGTCAAAAGCGCCTGTCAAAAGACCACCATCGGGCAAGGTAATTGTTTTTGCGAAATGATAACCTTGCTTCATAAGCAAAAGCTGTTCCTGCCACTGCTCATAAAGCAAATCCACATCAGCCTGTGTCCATGCCCTGCAAATATAGTTATCGTTGGCATCTTTAGCATAAAAGGACACATCGCCGCTATCGGCAAGTTTTTGATTTTTCTCAAGCTCTGTTTTCATCCAGTTTTCATATTCGCTGATTTCCCAAAACTCAAGGGGGTCAGAACATTCACCGCCGGAGAGTGCATCTTGGACAACATCATTTCCTTTGCCGTTGTCATTTGATGTTGGCGTGACAGTGTTTTTTACAGACATAACTTGTGCAGAGGGTACATCACTGTTTGCGAGGTTTGGGGTCAAGCTCGATGCTGCCGTTGCTCCGCAGGCTGTCAGCACGGTTGAAAAAGTAAGAATAGACAGTAGCGGAATAATTGTTTTTTTCAGTTTCATAGAATAGCCTCCAATCATTTTTTACACTATCTTTAAGTGCAACTACAGAATAACACCCCTGTGTGGAGCTGATATGAAACGTATGTGGAATTGCAAAACCCCTCCGAATTGGAGGGGTTTTCAAGAAAAGCTATGGCAATGTTATCACAAATCGCATACCAAGCGGTTTGTCCATCGGAGAAAAAGAATAGGAACAGTGTAACGTATCCAAAATGGATGCAACAATATATAAGCCAAGACCGTTTCCGCCATCGGCACGGTTACGAGCGTAGTCGGGGCGGTAAAAGGGTTCAAAAATACGTTTTAGATGTTCAGTTGGTATTGGCTGACATTCATTTTCAACAATGATGTTGTGACCGTTTAGGGTAACTACAATCGCCTTTCCCTGTTCAGTATAAGCAACTGCATTCGCAAGGATATTTGAAATCGCCTTTGCAAATGTTTTCGGCGGTAAGCATACCTGCATTTCCGAAGCTATATTAATTTTGAATTGTTGACCATTCGCATTGGAAATCAACTGATACTGACCACATAACTCTTTCAGATAATTAGCAATATCAAAGGATTGAGTTTCCTCACTACTTATGCTGGCACTTAGTTTAGAAGCATCTAAGATTTCAGTCACCATTTTTCCGATTTGTTCGGTCTGTTCTTTGCAAAGAGGTAAATAGGTATTGTAATCTTTGTATTTCCCAACCTCCATAATCATATTTTCAAGCGTAGCATTAAGTGCTGTTACAGGTGTTTTTAGTTCATGGGAAGCTGCACGAAGAAAGTCTACCTTTTGCCGCTCAACCTCGCTTACCTTGTCCTTTTCCTCTCTTAAATGCTCGATGGTAAACAACAACTTTTGATAAAGCTCATTGATACTTCTTGATAAAATCCCGATTTCGTCACCAGACTGAATGCTACAAGCGGCATTTTTTTCGAGAGTAGCCATCTGCTGTGTTACCAACAACATATTTTTGATAGGCTTTGTTATTGCTCGTGAAAAAAAGAACGCACAGAGCAAAGAAAGAATAACGCACAAACCAATGGTGTAGGGCAAAGAGCCAAGAATAGCCTTTGTTATTACTTCATTTCTTGGGATTGTTGCAGCCGCTATTCCTGGTATATCTTGAGCCAGTCCGGGCGAGAGAGGGTCGCTACTCGCTATGATAGGAGCAAGCAAATAAATCATTCCACTTGCAAAAAAGGCAATTAAAAGCATGAGTATTAAGGTGTAGAGAAATATTTTAGGAAACAGCTTTAAGTTTTTCATTGTACCACCTCATATTTGTAACCGATGCCTTTGACTGTCACGATGCAGTCAAGCCGAAGTTTCTTCCGCAGATTTTTGATGTAAGTATCAATCGTTCTGTCGATAATCGGACTATCAATTCCCCATAAATCATCAAGTATTTGGGAACGGGTAAGCACCAGCCCTCTATGCTCCACAAGCAGCTTTAGCAAATCAATTTCTTTAGGGGTAATGTCGATTTTTCCGCCTGTGTCCTTTGCCGTGTAGCCGGAGAAATCAACAACCACATCACCGAAAGCCATTGTATCTGAAATCATATTTTTTCCGGTTCTACGTAAAAGGGCTGTAATGCGCCTACCCACCAAAACCATTGAAAACGGCTTTGTGATATAGTCGTCGGCCTGTTCGTCAAAGCTCGTCACCTGTGTATATTCATCTTCAATGGCTGTGAGCATAAGAACGGGAACGGAACTCTTTTGCCGTATTTCGTGGAGTACGGCAAGCCCTGTGATTTTAGGGAGCATAATATCCAGCACAACGAGGTCAATATTTCCCCGATTGAAGATTTGTATTGCCTCCGCGCCATCATAAGCGGGAACAATCTTATGCCCCGCTGATTTTAAGTATTCGCAGATTGCTTCATTTGTCTGTTTATCATCTTCTACGATCAGTAATGTAGCCATATCAAAGCACCTCCTTGATTTTATCCTATCACCACAATATGGAGTGGATATGAAACTGCCAAATTTATTATACCCTACCGCCCCAATCGCTTCAACTGCGCGAACGCGAAATTAAACAGTCAGTAACATAAAATTATACATCGTTCAAATACTATTACCCGAAATGTAGAATGAGGTAGGGTGATGAAATGAAGTTTGAACGCGATGAACGCAAGTTTGATTTTCACGACATAGGGATGGAGATCAAGCGCAAAAGAGAAGCCAAGGGGATGACGCAGGAGCAACTGGCCTATGTCATTGACCGCGATCCCCGCACCGTCATGTATAACGAGAACGACGGCCAGCACCCCAGCCTCAACACCTTTTATCAGATGATCACTATGTTTGATATTTCGGTGGATCAGTTCTTTTATCCCGATATGAGCGCGGACGCCGCTTGCAAAAAGCGCATTGATATACTGCTCAATTCTCTGGACGAAAAAGACCTGCGGCTGGTGGAAGCCCTGATCCGAACCATTAAAGAAACAAGGGAAACGGAGGAATCGTAAAAACGCGGCCTCCGTTTTTCGTAGGGCCTACGGGGGAGCGCGTTAGCGGCAAGCAAGGCAAGTGTATTGACACTTGCAATTTCCGCGCTGCGGAAATGCTTGTTGG
>CAKSDF010000170.1 GCA_934444695.1 uncultured Eubacteriales bacterium
AGCAAGGGGTATGCCCTTTAAAAGGGTCAGAAGAGCGGTAAGATCCCCGTATACCCGGCCGGTTTTGCCTCTTATCAGCTCGGCAATGTCGGGATTTTTCTTTTGCGGCATAATGCTCGAACCGGTGGAAAACGCGTCCGAAAGGCGCACAAAACGGAATTCCCACGAGCACCACATAATTATTTCCTCGCAAAAACGGGAAAGATGCATCATAACAAGGGCAATGTCGCTTGCAAGCTCAACGCAAAAATCTCTGTCCGAAACCCCGTCGATGCTGTTCATACAAGCCTCGTCAAAGCCAAGCAGCTCGGCCGTGCGATCGCGGTTTATGGGGAATGCCGTTCCCGAAAGAGCACAGCTTCCGAGAGGGCTGACATTAAGCCTCTTACGGCAATCTAAAAGCCGCTGCTTATCCCGCAAAAACATCATACCGTAGGCGCAGAGATGATGTCCGAAGGTTATGGGCTGAGCGCGCTGAAGGTGGGTGTATCCGGGCATTACGGTATCCTTATACCGCTCGGCCTTATCGCATATGACTGCCAAAAGATCGCTCAAAAGCTTTGATATTTCATCGGTCTGTTCTCTGAGATAAAGGCGTATGTCAACCGCCACCTGGTCGTTGCGGCTTCTGGCCGTGTGAAGGCGTTTTCCGGCGTCGCCGATGCGATTTGTAAGTTCAAATTCCACAAAGCTGTGTATATCCTCGGCAGTAGGATCGATTTCAAGGCTCCCCTGCTCTATTTCTTCAAGAATTATTTTGAGGGTATCGACAATTTTTTTGCAATCGTCATCCGAGATTATTCCCTGTTCGCAAAGCATTGTTGCATGGGCAATCGATCCTTCGATATCCTGCTTATACATCGCTCCGTCAAAGGAAATGGACGAGTTAAAATCGTCGGCATTTTCGTTTAAAGCGGCATGTAATCCGTTTTCCCAAAGTTTCACAAATATTCTCCTTAATATCAAGCGTTTAAATTTAATGGTGTATCGTGTCGGCAAAGCCGCTGTCCGCCGATTTGTCGGTCTTGCAAAGGCGGGTACAACAGCGGCAAGACTTTCCCTATTGTCACATTGTTTTTTTCAATTTGATAACCGGTTTGAAATGCTATCTAAACAAAATCGCTTCTTTATCAAAACATGCCCTCGGGAGTTTCCCGCCGAGGGCATTGAAATTAATGTTTTATCAGTTGTCCTTTTTCTCGAGCAGCGCCTTGACCTTAATGGGCAGTCCGAAAAGATTGATAAATCCGTCGGCGTCCTTCTGGTTGTAAACATTGTCGGCGTCGAAGGTGGCAAACTCCTCGCTGTAAAGGGAATGGGGAGAGGTTACTCCTGCATTTATCATATTGCCCTTATAAAGCTTGAGCTTAACATCGCCGGTTACATTCTCCTGGGTCTTGTCAACAAAGGCCGAAAGAGCTTCTCTTAAAGGAGTGAACCACTTTCCGTAGTATACAAGCTCAGCAAATTTAGGAGCCACAAGCTCTTTATAATGCATGGTGTCTCTGTCGACGCAGATGGTTTCGAGCACCGAATGAGCCTTGTAAAGAATGGCGCCGCCGGGAGTCTCGTATACGCCTCTCGACTTCATGCCCACAAGCCTGTTTTCCACGATGTCGGCAAGGCCGATTCCGTTTTCTCCGCCAAGCTTATTGAGGGTTTCGACGATTTCCACTGCCGACATTTTCTTGCCGTCGACAGCCACAGGAACACCCTTTTCAAAGGAAATGGTAACATAGGTGGGCTTGTCGGGAGCCTGCTCGGGAGAAACGCCCAGCTCAAGGAAGCCTTCCTTGTTATACTGAGGCTCGTTGGCCGGATCCTCAAGGTCAAGTCCCTCGTGGGAAAGGTGCCAGAGGTTTTTATCCTTGGAATAGTTGGTCTCTCTGTTTATTTTAAGAGGAATATCGTGAGCCTCGGCATAGTCGATCTCCTCGTCCCTCGATTTGATGTCCCACAGTCTCCAGGGAGCGATTATTTCCATCTCGGGAGCAAGAGCCTTAATGGTCAGCTCAAAACGCACCTGATCGTTGCCCTTACCGGTGCAGCCGTGGCAAATAGCGTCGGCGCCCTCGGCCTTGGCTATTTCGCAGATTCTCTTGGCAATGGAGGGTCTTGCAAAGGCGGTGCCCAGCAGATATTCTCCCTCATAAACCGCGCCGGCTTTAAGGGTGGGCCAGATGTAATCTTCAACAAATTCCTGTCTCAGATCCTCAACATAAAGCTTGGAAGCGCCGGTTTTAAGAGCCTTTTCCTCAAGTCCGTCAAGCTCGGTTCCCTGTCCGACATCGCCCGAAACGGCAATGACCTCGCAGTTATTGTAGTTTTCCTTAAGCCAGGGAATGATTATCGAGGTATCAAGTCCGCCTGAATAGGCAAGAACGACCTTTTTAATATCCTTTTTATCCATTTTAATTTCCTCCCGAAAATTTTGTTTATGTTTTTTGTACCGAGTTTTTTAGCAGTCGTTTCGTTTTCGGCAAAGTACCGCTTAAATCGACTATTTCTCGGTTGATTTATCTGAATTATACCACTTTAAATTCATTTGTCAAGAGAAAAATTTATTTTTTTTCATATTTTCTGTATAAATATTCAGGCAGTGTGTACTTATTCAACTTTGCGAGATTATAATGTCATAAATATTCTCATTTCAGCCGTCGATTTTCAAAACCACTTTCTATTTCCCACAGTTCCTCACCGGAGATGATGGAATTGACTTCACCGCCGATGAAAAAGATATACATACAAACATACAGCCAAAGCATAATAAGGATAATGGATGTTAGACTGCCGTATACATAAGAGTTTCCGGCAAGATGATCGGTATAAAAGGAATAAAACCAGGAATATCCAAGCCACCCGAGCGCCGACAGCGCCGCCCCCGGCAGCTGGCTTTTAATTGTTGCTTTTCTTTTGGGAACCGTAAGATAGATAAGTCCAAAAAGCACGGTCAGCAGCATCAGCTTTCCCAAAAAGCTGACTATACGATATATAACGGCAAAAAACAAATTTTCGGGAAGGCGGCTTTTCAAAAGGCTTGAAAGCATTCCCCCGCCGAATATGAAAATGAGGGTCAGCACAATGTATACAACAAAACCGATTGTATATCCAACCGAGATCAGCTTTATTTCAAGAAAATTGCGCTTTTCATCTATTTTATAGATAAAGTTAAGGCCCCGCATAATGGAGGTAACACCCTTTGAAGCCGACCACAGCAGCACCACCGCCGAAAGAGAAATGATGGTCACAGAATTTCCCGAGCATATTTCGGTTATTATCTTTTCCATATACTCCATAACCGTGCGGGGAAAGATGTCAAGAACGGTATACATCATATCGGCGCTGATGAAGGGAATTCTTTCGAGCACCGAAACAATGAGTACCAAAAAAGGAAATGCCGAAATAATTATGAAGAAGGCCGTCTGAGCCGAGAAGGCCGCCACCGCATCGTGGGTTATCTTTTTTCCAAAAAGACTAAAGGCTTTATAAATGGCCTTTATATACCGCATTACCTCACCTCCGTTTGATCTAACACCAATTACTTAAGCCAATGGTCGATGTACGCGATACCGCACGGAAAAGGACCGAGCGAAATCGTGCTTAGTCTGAACATCTGTTACTTAAATATAATATCACATATAAAAGAAAAACACAAAGGTCAAAAAAATATTTTTAAAAATTTTAATTTTCCTATTGATTTTTTGCCTCGTATTATGTATAATAGCAAGGTCGACTGACGAGACACGGAGAAATGTCCGAGCTGGTCGAAGGAGCACGATTGGAAATCGTGTATACGGCTACAACCGTATCTGGGGTTCGAATCCCCATTTCTCCGCCACAAGTCCACCGTAATTTGATTAGAATTACGGTGGA
>CAKSDF010000171.1 GCA_934444695.1 uncultured Eubacteriales bacterium
CCATGGGTGTAAATACGTTCCTCTCCCTCAGCCTTTGGAGATTCTCTCAACCGCTGCAGATAGCTCGAAAAATGTTGTTCGATCGCCTTCGCATCTCCGAAAATACTGGGATCCATCGCCATAAACCCATGGCAGATCAACCCTTTTCCATCTGTCATCGTGCAATCTGACGGCGTCCCCATGGAAAGAATCGCGGAAAATATCTCGCATAACATGCCATAGCCATATCCCTTATGACTCCCGGTCTGTTCGCTTGCACCGCCTAACGGCATAATGCCGCCTCCTGCTTTCTTTGTGATGTTGGTCAGCACAGTGTCAGCGTCGCAGCAGGGTTTCCCGTCCTGATCAAGCGCCCATCCCTCCGGCAGAGGTTCATCTTTTTTGTTGTAGACCTCTAGCTTTCCTCTGGTGACAACCGTAGTTGACGCATCAAACAGAAAATCATAGGGCTTAGCCGGCATTGCAACTGCAATCGGATTACTTCCAAGCATTGCTTTGCGCCCATTTGTCGGCACCATGATTGCGGCGCTGTTCGTACAGGAAAAGCCCACTAGCCCCTCTCTACAGGCCATTTTCGCATAGTATCCGGCGATGCCGTAATGATTTGAATTTCTCACTGTCACAATTCCGATTCCGCTGATCTTCGCTTTTTGGATGGCCAATTCCATAGCCTTATGCCCAATCAGCTGTCCCATTCCGGCATGCCCGTCGATCACAGCGGAAACAGGTGTCTCAAAGACGACCTCAGGCTCTGCATCAATTTTGATCATTCCGCGCTCAATACTCTTATAATATCGAACCATTCGTTGCATTCCATGGCTTTCGATGCCATACAAATCACTTGTCAAAAGCACATCGGTGATGATTTCGGCATCTGCTTTGCCAAAACCAAATGCCTCAAATGCATCGACACACAACTTTTGCAATGTTTCATAGCTCCAGTGCTGATATCCCATGGCGTTTCCTCCTGTATATGACTCTTTTGCCGCACTCACTTAACGTGCAATCTTTGAGCGCATCCATCGATCCCTGCAATAATAGAAAAAATTAATAAAAAGGGAAATTGTAATTACTAATATATTACAGAGATTTCCAAAACGCAAGTACAAAATCGCAGCAAATTTGTAGAAAACAGCTAATATCTTTGCCGTTTACAACATTTTGTTCCTCTCCCCCCACCCCGCTGCCATGCACGAAGCCAATGCGGCAAGTACAGGCGCTTCCATGTTGAAACACGCAAACCCCTCAGGTCTATGGTGACAAAGAAATATTCACAACAACTCATCATCAACGCTAGCAGACAGAGTGCAAAACGAGAGTCGATTTTTGTAAAAAATCGACTATCGTCCCCTATAATTTTGGTAAAACCTGTGTGGCGATTGATTCCTTTCAACATATTGATGGCTTATTCTTGGCGCCCCTGTCTATTTCATACTTCTTCCTGCGCTTTTTCGCATTGTTTTAGTGACTTTATATTGTCAATACCATAAAGCACAAAGGAAATCACAATCATTACCACGCATAAGGAGATAGAAACAGCAGACGCGGTCGAAGAAATTTCTGCCCAGACCACATGCTCGACCATCACGGCATAGAGCAGGACCGTTGCTGCTTTTCCATGCCACTTTGCTCCGCGCACAATGCCTTTTTTCCGAATGAGCAAAATTCCGGTGATCGCCATAAATGCTTCTTTCATCACCATGAGAATAAGCGGCATCATCATCAAAGGGAAGCGGATTGTCAGACAGATAAGCATAGCTGCCTGCGTCAGTTTATCTGCAATCGGGTCAAGTATTTTCCCCAAATTGCTGATCATATTAAATTTTCTTGCAAGAAATCCGTCTACAACATCCGTAATACCGGAAAGAATCAACACATATCCAACAGCCTGATATGCCTGTTCCACACAGTACAGCCATACCATCCAGGGAATCAGGCAAATACGGAAAAAAGACAGAATATTCGGGATGGTAAAAACTTCGTTTTTTATTGTTGACCTATTCGTTGTCTGTTGTTTCATGGAGCTCGTCCTTTAATATTTCGATATATTTTCCAATAATACGGGTAACGGCAGCTTTATCCTCCCCGGACAACTTTCCAAATGCCCTTTTTTCAACTTCTGCCACAGGAAGAATAATACCTTCACCGTATTTTCGGCCTTCCTCTGTCAAATGAATGATTTTTCTGTTCCGCTTTCCCGGAACCACTTCCAAAGAGATCAGGCCTTTCTTTGCTAAATGTACTATGATCGTGTTTACAGTCTGTTTTGAGAATGACCACATACTGCAAATATCCTGCTGTGAATATTCACTCTCCATCATAATCAGCGAGTACCAGATCCAAAATTCATTCTCAGAGATATTCGAGCGGTTTGTAATCCCACGATAGAGCCCCATAAGCTCTTTCAGTTGTTGATTGAGCATTTCAAGCTGCTCTTTCTCATTATCGTCTGTATCTTTTCTTTTTCTGTTACGGGTCAGTTGTTCTTCATAAAGCACACCAAGAATTCCTATGTAGTATTCTTTCCACGGCTTATTGCGGCCATAGTAGTGCACAATAACTGTATTTTTCCTTACCCATTCCAAATCAATCTTCTGGTTTGTCGGATCTGCGTTGTGATAATCAATATCACGGTCGCTCAGGTTGTATTTCAGTGCATCTACCACTTTTACACGGTGACCGTAAAGGGCGGTCAAAATATCCTGATCGGGCAAAATCAGAAGGGTTTTATTCTCAATGGCATACTGTTTGATATCTTCTAGCTTTACCTCTGTTCTCATCAGCGGCAAATTCATCATCATGACACCTGTATTCACATATGGCACCTTTTGAGCCACATCCAGGCGAAGTTGGTTGATAAAAGAAAGAAATTTTTTTGTATGCGTACAGGCCATAAATATGTTACCTTCAAAATCTGCCTCGTACAGTTCGGACAAAGGATTGATCACTAAAGTATCTACATCCATATACAAAATTCTTTCAATCGATTCCGGCAGCAGCTTTGCCGCTGCTAACCGGTAATAAATCTGTTTGGGATAACGTTTGGTTTCCGGAAAGCCGGCAAACATATCGTCCGGGACAGCAAGAAACTGACAGCACACAGAAGAAGGGGCCGACATACCAATTTTTTTCTGATCATCCAGTGTCAAGTCAGAGTGCAAAATATAGGCTGTATATCTTTTTGCTCCGCCGTTTTCATCGATGGAATTGATACAATTCAGCAGTAAATCAACACAGTTTTTATCAATCGCGAATAACAGGTTCATTGTCTACCCACCTCCGGTCTCCTTCAGTATTAAGTGTCCTATTTCGGACTCTTATGTTATAATTGTAGTCCGATTTCGGATACTTGTCAATATGATGCCGCTGCTAAAACACAATGTTCATTTTCACCTATAAAAACATGAGGATGCCCTTTCCAAATAGGCATCCTCATGTTTTTTATCCTGTTTTTTTGATGAGTTGAAATGTCATCAGGCAAAATAGCAATGGGGAGAAAATATCTCCCTTTCTATCTAAGGTGTGTTAGCCTGACCTCCGCTCTTTTTACTAAGCGCTGAAACAAACAGGCCATAGGAAAAGCGCACCCAGGGAGACCAGCAACAGCGGGTTGCTTGCCTGATACGCCTTTGGATCGTATAATAGGTGTGAGGTGATGTTTCATGGACACAAAAGATATTATACTGGAGCTCAGAACAAAAAAAGGATTCTCTCAGGATGAACTTGCTGAAAAACTATATGTTACTCGCCAGGCCGTGTCGCGTTGGGAAAAAGGAGAAACAACCCCAAACACGGAAACGCTGAAGCTGTTATCCAAATTATTCGACGTTTCCATCAATACTCTGCTTGGCTCTCCGCGAC
>CAKSDF010000172.1 GCA_934444695.1 uncultured Eubacteriales bacterium
CGGGGGATCGATCATTTGTCGCCACACCTTATACTACACCAATCGTATTGTTCTCAGCATTCTATGCAGAAAGTAGTGCCGCTTTGAAAATATCTTTTCAGCAAAAAGCCACCTTAAACTTGTCGTTTAAGGTGGCTTTTTTGGTATGCCCGACTGGATTCGAACCAGCGGCCTACAGAGTCGGAGTTATCAGGCCGTCAAACCGGAAAGCCTTGCAGTGCAACGGTTTGATTGGTATCGCACAAATTTTCGGCATTTTGAAGAAAAACCTCAGAAGCCTTGCAGGGCAAGACTTCTGAGGTTTTTCGCGATAGTAGTCAAATAGTGGTCTGCGCAGATTACGGGTCACGTAGCTCGATTCAATTGAGCAACCTTATCGATGAACTCTTTCATGTCTTCGATATAAGTGTATGGTGCATATTCAGAATAAATCTCAGGAGAGTCCAGAATAACAATTTGAACTCCATCCGCCCTCAGCGCTTCCAGCGTTCCGGGAAGGCAGCGGGCCTCGTTGGGCGTCTTGCAGAGGTAGGCAAGGCAGCCCTGCTGATCAAAGATTTTTGCAACGATGTATATCTTTTTATCGCCCATTGTCACACTCCTCCAATCTCTCTTGAAAGTCCTGCTCGGTTTTGATCACACCGGTAGCATACTCCTGATATAGCTTTTTCCCGATTTCCGGGCTTTTGTACTTGTAGACATACTGGTGGCTCCAGAGGTTAAAGTGGTAATCCTTTCCACGCTACAGCTGCACCTCTATCGGGTATGCTAAACTATCTCTCTGATAATAAAGGTGAATCGCACGATAACCATCATCTACCTGTTTTCCGTTCCGCAAATCAACGACTCTAAAATAGTCTGGGAAGTCGTTAGGATACTTGTCAAAGCGAAGCCGGAATCCAAGCACATCATTAAAGCACTGCTTAAAGCCGCCGTGGTTGGCGAGCGTCTTTTCATATTTCCGCATAATGGAGTCATCGCTTTTGAAGCGGGAACCTATTAAATTCTCCTGAACCAGTGTATCAATATACCCTGCTCTGTACTTCGCTATATCATCAAGAATCGTATTAATCGGTGTTGCGCTCAGAGAAATTTGTTTCAGGCTTCGCCCAAGTGTCGATCGATAAGATAGTAAGTCCAGAGTTTCTTTTGAAATAAACAACCCCATATTAAAATACCTCTACTGAATATCTCTGCTATTGTTTAGAGTATAGCATGAAACGTCCGAGGGTAAAAGAAATTTCATGCTTGCCTATACAAATCACTATTCTTTGCAAAGAATCCAGCCTTTAGAACAACATAAACTTCCTCCGGTGAATTACATGCCGAAAGATCCGCAATCCTTTCTACACTATTTTGAAGATAATGAAAGTCCACTAATCCGCTATAGCCGTTCCCCCATACAGCATCGCTCAGCTTAGAAAAGGCGTAATAACAGTCGGGTGGGCATTTATCATTAATCTTTTCCTCACTTGTCAAATCTTTCAAGCTCATGTCTTGAAGCAAAGCAAATATTTCGTTCACTTTTTCTATTAGTGCGATTCTATACTTTTCTACAAGCTTTTTGTTTTGCATAGAGTGTATCTCAACAGTATAGATAAGCCGCAGTTCTTCTAACGCAAAATTGTAGTAATCATTGTCAAGTCGCACTTTTGACTCATGGATTAAGATTTCTATTTGCTCTACCACAGAATTTACTCTACGTATTCTCTTATTTTTCCATTCATTGCAATAGTCTACAGTTTGACGGTCAATTTCATCCATCAGATTACTAAGATAAGCGTATCTTTGTTCGGCAAATCGGAGCAGCTCTGAAAAATAAATGTCAAGGAATTCCGGATTTTTATCTGGTTGGTTACTATATAGAATTACAGAAAAATCCCCTTTTCCAAACCCTCCTCCCGACCAACTTGCGTATCGCTGCTCTACCTTTTTTTCTCCGGAAAAATCATCCTTCAGATTTACTGGATGGGTAGCAAAGCAAGCTCTAATGGTTTTAAAGTACTTATTATCTGTTGTTTCAAACTTCTTATGTTGAAATACAGATTTTTCATTTACAAACGGTATATTCTCAGTGTTCAAAAGCACTCGATGTAACTGTTGAATAGCCTCCCAAAGTACATCAATGCATACAATAAAAGTCATTACTCGTATGCTCGAATCATTATTGTTTTTATAGGAAAGCTTTTTCACATCAATTTCATCAACAACAACGCTAATCCAATCCATTGCAGAACATATAATGCTCCATTGGTTTTTTCCATTAATATTGCGATATCTATGCAGAACAAAATCCGCCCCGTTATCGTTTACTTTTTCTCTAAAGAGATCAATTAATTTGCTATCCAAATTCCGTCCCCCTATGATGGCTCTGATATTTCTCCGTACTTCTCTTCCGAAAGTTTTCCAACAAGGTAGTTATTCATTCTGTTTCCTGTCCTGATGCATCTCTGAATATTCTCGTTATCCGTCCCAGCAAGGAAGATAGTCAAATAGCTGTCTGAGCCTCTCGCAGGTCATGCCAATCTAATGGAGCCGCGCCCGTTTTCAGCATACACGAACTGCATACTTCACGCGATTCCCATACCGCGTCGATTTGAGCAGGCCCAGCTTTTCAAATTTCAGGACAAAGCTGCGGATCGTCGCGTAGGCGGCGTTCCCGAAGTTCTTTTCCAGCTGCTTGGTGGAAAACTCCGCATCGCCGTAAGCCGAGAGGACAAACTCCCACAGCGTTTTTTCCTTCTCAGTGACCTGTCCGTGGGACAGGGCTTCTTGAAATGCCTCCGTCGTCTGAGCAGCCGGAAGCGCCCCGTTCAGTTTATGATATACATTTTCGATAAAATAAGCCAAAAACGGTGTTGCGTCCACCACACCACTGATGGTCGCGTTCTCTTCCACCAGCGTATAGGCGTCATAATACCCCTTGCGGCTTTTGTTGATATACTCGGAGAGCGGCACAAACAGGGCTGAGGAATACCCCTGCTGCACCAAATACCACAAATGCATCAGCCGCGCCATTCTGCCATTGCCGTCAAAGTACGGATGCAAAAACGCCATATAGAAGTGGATCAGCGCCGCCTTTAGCAAATCGTCGATCTCAGGATCTTCGTAGATAAACGCGACCAGTTCCCCCATACGCTCCGGCAGTGCTTGCCAAGGAAGACCCGTGTACTCCACCTTTGCGCCGACAACATACACACTATCGTGCCGATAGAAATGACCGGGCAGCAGCCAGTCCTCCTCGGGAAGATAGGCTCCAATCGCCATTTCGTAGAGATGATAGATTGACTCCTCGGTGATTTGGTTCGCCGGGTCGCTGATAAACTCCAGCCCCTTTTTCATGCCAAAAATGCGGCTTTCGCTTTCATCTGTGGGAGCTAAACCGGAGAGGATCTTACGGACACTGTCACGTGTGAAGTCCACCTGTTCGATTGTGAAGGTGGAAATAATCTCCTCTGCCATAGCCTTGACACCGTAAAGCTGTGTGCTGTTCTGCGGTGTCAGAAGCACCTTGGCTGCAGAAAGATGCACCTGCGTAATATTGCTCAGATAGACAAGGTCCTGTCCAGAGAAATCTTTAAGCGGCAGCGAGTGATAGAAGCCGTTTTTCAGCAGCTCTGTGAACTCTTTGATGTCGGCCTGCGGGAATTGATAACCGAGCTTTCTCAAATCCAGAACATTTTTATCGGACAGCATCTTGGTAAACAGCGCAGCATCCATGAAAGCACCTCCGTCGCTGATTGCAATTAGTATCAACAAGTATCAGTATAGCAGAGTGTGCCCAAAATCACAAGAGAGAAAACAGGTTTTTGATCATTTTCAATGTGTCGCCTTAAGCGCTTTCCGATCCT
>CAKSDF010000173.1 GCA_934444695.1 uncultured Eubacteriales bacterium
GCAGCGTCGAAGGGCTCGCCGGTCAGCACATTGATGTCCGGGTCTGCCAGCTGCTGGCGCACGATCTCGCTGTTGGCGGCCTGATCGATGACGTAATAGGTCAGATCGTGCAGGTAGTCCAGACCACTGTGCAGGATGGCAGAGGTGGCGTCTGCCTTGGGCTGCACGATGCCGACAATGGTCAGCTCCTCGCTGTCGGCCACCAGCTGCTGCATATAGGCTTCGTCGTTCAGCTTGCTCAGCCAGACCTTGTGCTCTGCATCGTAGACGTAGCAGTCGGCCTTGTTGACAAGCTTGAAGGTCATGCCAAGAAAATCGTCATAGGTATAGGTGCCGTAGTCCGTGGGCAGATCGATCTTCTGGTTCTGTGCATACTGCTGTAAAATTTTATCCAGCTCGGCCTGATCCCGCAGACCCATGGCGTACAGAGAATAGTCCGAAACGCTGCCGTCCGCATTCAGGGTCAGCACCAGCTCGTTGTACTTTTCCGGCCAGCGGCCGGCCTTGACGTCGTACTGATCCTCGTACAGGGCGGGGGTCTCGGCCATTTCGCAGAACACATAGGGGCTGGACACGGAGGCCATGATGCTGGTCACCGAGGTGTTCTCACTGGCAATATCGGAGAAGGTGGTGTCCGGGTTCAGCTTCTGCACGGTGCCGTCCGGGTTCTGGCGGTAGATCAGCGGATAAGAGGCATAGGCGTATTCCACCGTGGCGTTGTCCCGGATGGTGCAGGCGTTGCTGTCCAGATATTCTTTCAGCGAGCGCAGGTCGTTGCTGGTGGCGCCGATGTTCAGCTGAGACAGCAGCTGGCTTACCGTGACCATGCCATCCGGCGCAGGTTCGGCGCTGGACGAAACGCTGGTGTAGGTGTCCGGGTCCATCATGCTGGTCAGATCCACGCCGGTGCTGCTGATCTGCAGCGGATAGGCCGCCAGCGTGGATTTTTCCATGTTGCTGATATAGCGGCTCACACCGTTGGAAAGCGAGAGGATCAGCGCAATGCCGATGATGCCGATGGAACCGGCAAAGGCGGTAAGCAGGGTGCGCGCCTTTTTGGTGAGCAGATTGTTGAAGCTGAGGGAAAGGGAGGTGAGCAGGGACATGGAGGAGTGCCCCATGTTCCGGTGCACGGGGGCTGCGGCGGCAGCCTCGTCCTCGGGCTCGTAGGGCATGGTGTCGGAGCGGATCACGCCGTCCTTCAGCTTTACGATGCGGGTGGCGTAGCGCTCGGCCAGCTCCGGGTTGTGGGTGACCATGACCACCAGCCGGTCCCGCGCCACTTCCTTGAGCAGTTCCATGACCTGAATGCTGGTCTCGCTGTCCAGTGCACCGGTGGGCTCATCGGCCAGCAGGATGTCGGGGTTGTTCACCAGTGCACGGGCAATGGCCACGCGCTGCATCTGCCCGCCGGACATTTCGCCGGGGTGCTTGTGCAGCTGGTTGCCCAGCCCCACCTGTTCCAGCGCAGCGGCGGCACGGCGGCGGCGCTCGGCTTTGGAAACGCCCGAGATGGTCAGCGCCAGCTCCACGTTGCCCAGCACGGTCTGATGGGGGATCAGGTTATAGCTCTGGAACACGAAGCCGATGGTGTGGTTCCGGTAGGAGTCCCAGTCGCGGTCGGTGTATTTTTTGGTGGAGATGCCGTTGATGACAAGATCACCGCTGTCGTAGCGGTCCAGACCGCCGATGATGTTCAGCAGGGTGGTCTTGCCGGAGCCGCTGGGACCCAGAATGGCCACGAATTCGTTGTCCCGCAGGTTCAGACTGACGTTGTTCAGTGCGTGCTGCACCAGCTCGCCGGTCTTATATTCTTTGTTGATCTGTTTGAGCTTGAGCATAGATGTGCCTTTCCGGTACTGCGCCGCCGGGCGCTGCTGCCTGTGGTTTAAAAATAGAAAACGGTTGCAGACAATATCCCTTTAAGTTTAGCAGAATATTATGAAGAAAATATGAAATCGTCCGGCAAAAACGCTGAAGCAGCGGAGCTTTTGCGCCCGGGCAGCAGTCTTGCCGGAAGGACAGAGCAAAAAAGGAAAAGAGGGAAAATACTGGTTGAATTTGTAGACGGACCGTGATATCCTAAGGTTGACAGACAGGGACGTACTGAATGTAAAAACAACAAAAATAAGGGTATATTTTTTGAAAAAGTGCGCCAAAACGTCAAAACAACACTTCTTTAGGATTGTAACGGTTCCGCCTGATCCATACAATAGCAAAATAGGATAAACAAGGAAAAAACATAGCCCTTGTAGTAAGGAGGAACTGAAATGGAACGCACATTTTCACCCATGATCCGACAGTATTCTGCCATTGATGGTCTGCAGCAAGCGTATACGCTGGTGTATGCCATGGAGGTAGAGGGCGCACAGGATTGCCGGCTGACCCTGTGCCGGGTAGGCAGCCGGCAGCAGATGGTCAGCCAGCACGTTGCGGCAGCGCCGGAGTTCTGTTATCGGCTTTTGCGCTACCTGTGTGAAAATGGAGTTCAGCCGGAGAGCTGGCAGGATGTGGTCGCAGACCTGACAGCTGCCGGTCCAATAGGAGGGAAAGGCGGCGCATGGCGTGAACAGTGAGCGAACAGCCCAACTGCAAGTCGCCCTTGCAAGCTATGATCTGAAGGAGCTGCGTGTCCAGAAGCGCTATCTGCAGGAGCAGGGAACAGCCATTGGCTGCACCTGCTTTTGCAGCGGCGAAAAGCTGCTGGCGCAGCTGCGGCAGGGTGTCCGTTTTGATGCTGTAGTGCTTTGCAGTGAACTGGTGGATCTGTCTGCGGAGCAGTTTGCCAGGCAGCTGTACCAGCTGAAGGAGCGGCCGATGCTGCTGGTACAGAGCCATGGCCGCAGCAGCGGCACGGCGTTGCAAAAGCTCCGCGAGGGGTACTACTGTGCAACGGGCACAGAACTGAAAAGGCTGCTGTGGCAGCTTTACCAGATGCCCGGGCGGCAGAACCGGCAGCTGGAACAGCGGTGCGGTCAGCTGTATGCGGCGTGGGGCATCCCGCAGGGAGATGTCAACGCCGGGTATCTTTCCTGCGCGGTCGGCATCGTATGCAGCACCCGCCAGAAGCTGGCGATCCGCAAGGAGATCTTGCAGGCAGTGGGCGAACAGTTTGATACGTCGGTCACTGCCGTGGAAAGCGGCATCCGCCGGATGGTGGATCAGCTGGAGGAAAAACCGACCCCTGCATGGCTGGCCTTTAAGGCCGATACAAGGCTGGGCAGCGGCAAGCCCACCACCGGCAAGCTGATCTACGCGGTCAGGGATGCTGTGCTGCGGCAAAAAACTGTGGCTGTGCCGACCGTCCGCCCGTAAAGCCTGTGCACGGCTGCGGTATCTGGAGCACTGCGGTGTTCCCCTGAAAAAATAGCATCGCCAGGGAGGCAGAGCAATGGAGCAGCAAAGAACAGAAACGCGGTCTATCACGGCAGAGCAGCAAAAGCGGGTCGAGGAGATCTGCTTTCACGCGCTGGCGTTGATCGGGCGCAACTGTGAATATCTGGAACAGCATTTTGACCGCACCGGTGCAGACGAGCCTGCCCGGCAGGCGGTGGCGGATATCAGCACCGCGGCCATGCAGCTGGACCGCACCCTCAGCGGAGCCATGACCTTGCTGGACTTTCTGCGCGAGGACACAAAGCCGCAGTTGTACCCCATTGATCTGTGCGAGCTTTTACAGCAGGTGGCGGCGCAATCTGATATGATCCGGGCGCAGCTTGGGGTGGATATCCGGCTGGACTACGGCGGGTGCACCGCCTGCTGCGTAATGGC
>CAKSDF010000174.1 GCA_934444695.1 uncultured Eubacteriales bacterium
ATATCGGACTTGTCGGAGCAAACGGTGCCGGCAAGTCCACTCTTTTTAAGATAATAACCGGCGAGCAGCTGCCCGACGGCGGCGGTGTCGTGCGCTCAAAATCCCTTAAATTAGGGGTAATGGAGCAGTTTTTATGCAAGGACGAAAATGCAACGCCCTATTCTATGGCCACCGGTATTTTCACCGACCTTTTAAGCACCGAGCAGCAGCTCTTTGAGGTAGAAAGTCGCATAGAATCGGGAGAAACCTCAAAGGAACTTCTCGAAAAGCAACAGCTGCTGCGGGAAGGCTTTGAACGGGACGGAGGACTTGTTTTCCGCAGTCTTGCCCGTTCTGCGCTTTTAGGCCTCGGCTTTAACGAGGAGGAAACAAACCGCCCCATAAACACATTAAGCGGCGGTCAGCGGTCGAAAATAAGCCTTGCCTGCCTGCTTATATCGGGAGCTAATTTTCTGCTGCTGGACGAGCCTACCAACCATCTCGACATAAAGGCGGTGGAGTGGCTTGAAGAATACCTTAAAAACTTCTCGGGGGGATATATCGTCGTTTCCCACGATCGTTATTTCCTCGATAAAATAACCAACCGCACGGCCGAGCTTGAAAATGGCCGATTAAACGTATTTTCCGGCAACTATTCAAACTATCTTGTTGAGAAGAAAAAGCGGCGTGAGATCGAAAAGAAACACTACGACAACCAGATGAAGGAGATAAACCGCCTTAAAGATACCGTCACCGAGCTTAAACGCTGGAATAAAGAAAAATCGGTCAAGCGGGCCGAGAGCAAGGAAAAGGTCATCGAAAAGCTGGAAAGTCAGCTTGAAGCGCCCGAAAAGGAAATCGAAACGGTCAGATTCACATTCAGTGCAAACACCCCCTGCCCCTATGACGTTTTAACGGCAAATAGCCTTTGTATGGCCTTCGGCGACAAGAAAATATACGAAAATGTGGATATGGAAATCCACAAAAACGAAAGGGTATTCCTGCTCGGCGCAAACGGCTGCGGAAAGACCACCCTTTTAAAGCAGATAACCGGGCAGTATGCAGGAAAGGGCAGCATATCCTTCGGCATAGGGGTCAAAACCGCATATTACGACCAGGCGCAGGAAAGCCTTAACGAGCAAAATACCGTTCTTGAAGAGGTGTGGAAAAGCGTCCCTGCCCTTTCCCAAACAACGGTCAGAAACGCCCTTGCAGCCTTTCTTTTTAAGGGCGATGATGTGTTTAAAAAAATATCCACCCTGTCGGGCGGTGAGCGCGCAAGAACGGCTATCGTTAAAATGATGCTGTCGGGCGCAAATTTTCTCATTCTCGACGAACCAACCAACCATCTTGACATAGGCTCCCGCCAGGCTCTTGAAGATGCCATTGAGGACTTTGACGGAACGGTTTTAATGGTCACCCACGACCGCTATCTCATAAACCGCCTGTCCGACCGTATACATTATCTGTCGGGAAACGGTGTGACCGAGTTTAAGGGCGGTTACGATGCCTATCTCGACCAATTCAGCAGGGATAATACCCCTGAAAAGAAACAGAAAAAGCCCATGGGCAGCGGCGGAGAGCAGTATAAAAAACGTAAACAAAACGAATCTAACCTGCGAAAGCTCAAGGGGCAAATTTCCCGTCTCGAGCAGACAGCCGAGCAGCTTTCAGAACAAATAGCAACCGTTGAGCAGGAAATTTCCGACCATTCGGACGATTACGAAAAGATACTTGAACTGACGACCGCCCTCGAGCAGTTAAAGCAGCAGGAGGAAAAGGTCATTGTGCAGTGGGAGCAGGCTTCCGACAGCCTCTCGTCCCTCGAAAACGAAATATCGGAATAACGAGGAGCAAAATAAACAAGCCTGCAATTCAAAGTACATCGTGACACTATCATCAACGCACAAAGCTAAAAATCTCAATCGCACCGTGGCACTTTCGTCAACGTACAAAACTGAAAAATTACACTCAGCTCGAGGCGCGTTCGTCAATGCACATAACTAAAAGTTTAAGCTAAACTAAGCCGTGGCGCCCCAAGGCATCGGAGCTGGATCGGCGTAGCCGAGACTGAGGGGTAGTAAGGTTTCTTATAACAAAAGAGCTACCGTCAGCGCACAAAGCAAAACCTACCTGCAGCCGTGCACAAAAATTGCGACGCACACAATGCCGGCCGCTGGGCGCTGAGGCATCTCGGCCCTGCCGAGATCGGAGGGCGCAGCACACTGCAGCCTTAACAAACAGCCAAGTGTTACACCGCGATTAAAGTCTCACCTTCATTAACGACCGCCCTCCGGTCAGCTTGTGCTGACTCGCCTCAGCGCTCCGCGGCCTCAGCCGTGCCATATCGGTCGTTTTAGTGCACTGACTTTTCGCAAATCTCTCGGCATTGCTCCCCTTCCGTCAATGACGTGGAAAAAAACAATACACTAATAATCGCCAATGCCATCATACAATTCTCAACACGCAAAAAAGGGAACGGAAAAATCCGTTCCCTTTAATTTTATCATTTTATGAAAACAACTCAATAAAGCGCAGCCGTTCGCCGTGCAAAAAACATACTTTCGTCAGCAGAAGCGTATTCGCAAAAAACAATGCATCTTCACGAAAAGCACCGCACAGCATCACGGCATCGGAAAACCGCTTTATCTGAGAATAAATTCTTCTCTCTTGGGGCCGTTGGTGACAATGCCGATGTGAACGCCGATTTCCTTTTCGATGGTCTGCACATAGTTCTTGCAGTTCTCGGGCAGATCGTCAAAATTCTTGATTCCCCTGATATCGGTCTTCCAACCGGGAAGGGTGATGTATACCGGCTTTGCGATTTCCAGCTGAGCATTGACCGGGAAATCCTTTGTAACGGTTCCGTTGATGTCGTATCCAACGCAGATCTTAAGCTCGTCAAGATATCCGAGAGCATCGAGAACGGTGAGAGCCACATTGGTAGCGCCCTGAGCGCGGCAGCCGTATCTTGTGGCCACTGCGTCAAACCAACCCATTCTTCTGGGACGGCCGGTGGTTGCGCCAAACTCTCCGCTGTCTCCTCCGCGGCGGCGAAGCTCGTCGGCCTGCTCGCCGAACATCTCGCTGACAAAGGGACCTGCGCCGACGGCACTGGAATATGCCTTAACGACGGTCACGATCTCCTTGATGTTATAGGGTGCGATACCTGCGCCGATTGCGCCGTATCCGGCTACCGTGTGGGAAGAGGTTGTAAAGGGATAGATGCCGAAATCAGGATCCTTAAGAGAACCCAGCTGACCCTCAAGCAGGATGTTTTTGCCCTCTTCCTGAGCCTTCTGAAGATATGCAAAGGTGTTGCATACATAAGGCTCGATCTGGGATTTATATTCCATCAGAGTGTCGAAAATCTCGTCCACCGAAAGGGTAGGCTTGTGATAAAGGTGGGTAAGCAGCAGATTTTTGACTTCGAGAACCGAGGTCAGACGTTCCTTCAAACGCTCGGGATAAAACAGCTCGCAGACCGGAATGCCAACCTTGGCATATTTGTCCGAATAGAAGGGAGCGATGCCCGATTTGGTCGAGCCGAAGGACTTGCCCTTAAGGCGTTCCTCCTCATACTGGTCGAAAAGCACGTGATAAGGCATAACCATCTGAGCGCGCTCGGAAATGAGAATTTTAGGGTCTATTCCCTTTTCCTTGAGCATATTAAGCTCGTTTATAAAGGTGGGAACATTAAGAGCCACGCCGTTTCCGATGACATTGACAATGTGGTCATAGC
>CAKSDF010000175.1 GCA_934444695.1 uncultured Eubacteriales bacterium
GTTATAAAGGTATGGAAGCAGTTTGATATAATGACAGCCGCTGAACAGGCTGAAATCGAAAAAAATGTATACTTTACCATAACCGACAGCAACGGTGCTTATCTCAAGGTTAAGGAAAGCAACGGTAGCTACATCTACTGCGGCACACAGAAAACAGAAACAAAATTTGCTCTGAAAAACGGTGCATTTGTAATCGCAGAACTGCCTACAGGCGAATATATGGTGACTGAGTTTAACAATGCAAAGGACTACAGCCCGAAGCAGCAGACGCAGAAAATCAAAATCACCAAGAATACAGCGGCAGTGCTGACATTTACAAACATCCGTGACACAGGCAACGCAAATATAGCAAAGAAATGGACAAACCCCAACGGGCTGACAACAGCTCAGAAGGCAGAACTTGAAAAGAATGTATACTTCACTGTAAAGAACGCTGACGGTGCATATTTAAAGGCTGTATCAAAGAACGGCAAGTATGTATATAACGGCAGTCAGACAGCAGAAGCACGTTTTATGCTGACAAACGGCAAGTTTGAACTTGCGGAACTGCCGACCGGAAAATATACGATAACCGAAATCAACAATGCTGAGGGTTATCTGCCTAAGACACAGGTCAAGACAATCACGGTAACTAAGGACGCAACTGCAAGTGCAGAGTTTGTCAATAAGGTTATTGTCGGCAATGTCACATTAACGAAAGTTGATGAGGACTATCCCGAAAATAAATTGACAGGTGCTATATTTACAGTTTATAAATCGGACAAGAAAACCGTAGTCGGCACATTAAAGGAAACCGAAACAGGCGTGTACAGCCTTGAGGGACTTGTGTACGGCGAATACTATGTACAGGAAACAAAGGCTCCCGAATATTTCGTCCGTGATGTGAATTTCTACTATTTCCAGATTGTAAATGACGGCGAAACCGTAGAAGTTTCCAACGATGAGCTTGGTAAGGGTACGTTTATCAACTCACCTCAAAAGGGCGAAATCAAAATTGTAAAGACTTCATACGACAACAAGGTCGAAGGAATACATTTTGAGGTAACCGGAAAGACATACACAGGTCAGACTTTCAAGAAAACATACACAACCGACAAGAACGGTATAATCCGCATTAACGATTTAAGAGCCGGTGAATATACCATACACGAAGTTAAGGATTCTGCTTCAGCAGGCTATCTTTTACCCGAAGATAAGCAGTTAACGATTGACCGTGACGGTGCAAAGCTCGTTGCAGAAATGCACAACAGCAAGTTACCGGACAATCCCCCGACAGGTGCAAGCGAGGACAGCTTTATGCAGACGGCAATTGTAGTTATATCAGCAGTAATGATGAGTACGGCTGTCGTGCTTGTGTTTCCGCTCAGCAAGAGAAAAAAGCGTAACAGATAAAAAATACAAACAGCAAAGATAGACGATAATTTTTTTGATTTTCGCAGCGATAGCAATTTGGCTATCGCCGTGATTTTCTTTTTCTGATAGCGAAAATACAAAGCTGTGCCGACGGGTACGGCTTTTTTTATATACAATAAAACAGAGCGTCCGGTGCGACAGGAGCGTCCTGTGCGACATCGTGACGCACCTATAAACGCAAGGAGGATAAAATGCAACAGCTTATAATTTTAATCGTAGCACTTGCTCTTGCAGGCGGAGTGTATCTGTTTCTGACAATCAGCAAGAAGAAAAGCAAGGAACAGACAGAAGAAAACGCAGTCGAGATGATGACTGCAAACGAAATGATAAACGTAAAGGATATTCGCAACAATTGCTTACACACAAATGACGGGTACACATTTACCTTTATCGAAATCGGCGGTATGAGTATGGAGCTTTTCTCGGAAAGCGAAAAGCTGGCGTACTGTAAAAACATTACTTCCATCGTTTCACGTTTTCAGTTTCCGTATAAATATATGGCTATTTCCTCGCCGTATGTAATCAAGCATATGGTGACGGCAGACAGCAACAGGCTTAAAAATGCAAGCGGTTTGTGTAAACACAAATTGCAGATTTCGGGAAGAAGTATCCGGTAGCGATAAAGCAAGTGGGTTTTTAATCGAGAGCGAGGGTATGAACGATTGTGTGTATGTTTTTGAATCGTTCATCGACGCTATGAGCCACGCAAATCTGTACAATATAAAGTACGGAAATAAGGATGCCTGGAAACTGCACAACAGGCTTGCTCTCGGGGAACAGCCGATACGGCTCTGATGGAGCTGTTGAAGCGTAAACCGAATATCCGTAATATATGTCTGTGCCTGGATAATGACAGTGCAGGCAGAGCAGCCTCAGCTACTATCAGACAAAAGCTGATGAGTATGGGATATATGAATGTGTACGAACGGTTTTCAAGGGAGAAGGATTACAATGAGGAGCTTATGATGGTGAGAAAGACAGAGATAGAAATTTCGTATGAGTAAATTGGCAAGATGAAGAGTGTGAAAAGTTCGCATAGAAAAGATAATGAGTATATCTACGCTACCCACACTTTTACTCATTTGAAGATTTCAAAAAACAACTTGCTGTACACAACAGGAAATACAGCAATTTCCCTATTCGTCCTCTTAATTGGAAAACCACTGCTTCTTTCATTAAGGCTTGTTTGACTACCAGCGAAGTTTTTTAGTATTTTGTAAAGCATCTTTGATAAACTAACAAATGTGAATAATACGCGGTTGAATTCAAAAATAAACAATAGTTCAGGCGAGCACAGGCATAATACAACGTGCTCCTTTGAATTATCTATATTTTCGATATCCTGCACTCGTTTTTGAAATTCTTATGTCACTTAGACAATTCATAATTCAACTGTTTATATTCTATCACCACATCAGTCCCATAAACAGTGCTACTGCATCACCGTGTCGCACTTCTTAAACCATCAAAGAAAGGACAGTGTAGCTACTCAACAATTCGCACCCCTCATAATCTTCACCAAGCAGAGCAGAACACTCCCGCGATCACTGAAAAGAAAAACTGCGTCACAATTCCGCATCCACTACATCACCTATCCCAATCTTCTGAAATACCCGTACAGCTTCTCCTCGCAAATTCTCAGTATCTCTTGCTTTTCTTTCTTATCAAGTGCTTTCCATACAGTCGGCTCGACTTCGACTATGCCGAGAGTTCTGGTGTGCCTGAGCATCTGCATATCCTCAAATCGTTTGAAGGGGTTTGAAAGAATGTTTCTCTGAGCTTCTTTGTCGGTATATCCTCCTTTTGCAAAAATGCTGTTCGCTTTTTCAACGGTGAGTCCGTTTTTCCGCCTCGATTCGTAATAATTTCTGAAGTAGGAAACTATATCGTCAAGTTTGATTCTTCCTTTGCTGTCCGCATTTGCAAAGATTGCTTCTATAAGAACAGGTTTATATGAATAGCTCATATCCATCTGTTGTATCATTTCCATAAACAGCTGTTTTCTGTTATCGTCACTTATCAGCCGCCAGCCGAATTTTTCAGCTGTTTTGTTCAGTGTTTCTTCGGAGAAATATTTGAATGTTCTGTGCTCGCTCATAGGTACAATAAGATCAGGGATTATTGTGCCTTCACGGATGTATTTTTCCACCGTTTCCGATGACGCATCAACCCTGCGCACAAATTCCATCTGTGAAATCATACCTTCGGCTTCTTCCTGCCAGTTAAAAATATCTACCGCTTCATAATCTGTTGCACTGACAGGGAAGTCAATGACCGCATCGGGTTTTTCGCCTTTTGCGTATAAC
>CAKSDF010000176.1 GCA_934444695.1 uncultured Eubacteriales bacterium
AGGCATTGCCGCCCTTTTGCAAGGAATACGGCAATGCCTGTTTTATTGCTTATTTTCTCTAGGCTGTGTTTCGATCAGAGCAGCAATTCATTGCGCAATTCTCGGTTTACATACAGATTTGCGCCCTGCTTTGTTACCGACAGTTCAAATTTTCCGTTGCTGCCCATAGCGTTCAGCAGCGGTTTCACCGCTACGCGGACGGTACCCTGCGGCGTAACGAACTCCAGAATCTGTATTCCCTGCTCCAACAGTTTGTTCAATATCTCAGACGTACCGGTCAGAACGGTAACTTCATCGTACTCCGAAACGATACGCAGTGTGCTGCCCTGCTGCGTTGTTTCAAAGAAGCGGTCTGCGTTTTGCTTATCCAGCACATGCAGGCGCGGATTGTTCGATTCGTTGCCCAAGGCCGGAATTTCACGGGTCTGTGTATGGCTGCTATCCCTACGGCAGACGCGCGTTTCCTTACCAGATTCAGATTCTTTTGCCGCTTCTGTTACGAACCATTCGCCCCATTCATGTCCATCAGCCGGTATTTCTTCCTGCATAACAAGGATCTTATTACATACGCTGCAATGGCTGCCTGCCGTCAGGCCGGTCTTGGTGCAGGTGGGGGCAACCGCTGCATCCGTTACCACGGTGTGACCCGTGGCAGGGATGATTTCCTGTTTCGTCAGCACTGTATTACATACGCTGCAATGGCTGCCTGCCGTCAAACCGGTCTCAGTGCAGGTGGGTGCAACTGCTGCATCGGTTACCACAGTGTGCTCCGTGGTGGGGATAACTTCCTGTGCCTTCAGCACTGTATTGCATACGCTGCAGTGGCTGCCTTCGGTCAGGCCGGTCTCAGTGCAGGTGGGTGCAACGGCTGCATCCGTTACCACGGTGTGCTCCGTGGTGGGAATAACTTCCTGTGCCTTCAGCACTGCATTACATACGCTGCAGTGGCTGCCTTCGGTCAGGCCGGTCTTGGTGCAGGTAGGTGCAACGGCTGCATCCGTTACCACGGTGTGCTCCGTGGCAGGAATCACTTCCTGTGCCTTCAGCACTGTATTACATACGCTGCAGTGGCTGCCTTCGGTCAGGCCGGTCTTGGTACAGGTAGGTGCAACTGCTGCATCCGTTACCACGGTGTGCTCCGTGGTGGGAATAACTTCCTGTGCCTTCAGCACTGTATTGCATACGCTGCAGTGGCTGCCTTCGGTCAGGCCGGTCTCGGTGCAGGTGGGGGCAACTGCTGCATCCGTTACCACGGTGTGCTCCGTGGTGGGGATGACTTCCTGTGCCTTCAGCACTGTATTACATACGCTGCAGTGGCTGCCTGCGGTCAGGCCGGTCTCGGTGCAGGTGGGTGCGACTGCCGCATCCGTTACCTCGGTGTGACCCGTGGCGGGAACGGCTTCCTGTGCCTTCAGCACTGTATTACATACGCTGCAGTGGCTGCCTGCGGTCAGGCCGGTCTCGGTGCAGGTAGGTGCAACCGCTGCATCCGTTACCACGGTGTGACCCAGTGCGGGAATAACTTCCTGTGCCTTCAGCACTGTATTGCATACGCTGCAGTGGCTGCCTGCGGTCAGGCCGGTCTTGGTGCAGGTGGGGGCAACTGCTGCATCCGTTACTACGGTGTGCTCCGTGGTGGGAATAACTTCCTGTGCCTTCAGCACGGTATTGCATACGCTGCAGTGGCTGCCCTCGGTCAGGCCGGTCTTGGTGCAGGTGGGGGCAACCGCTGCATCCGTTACCACGGTGTGCTCCGTGGTGGGAATCACTTCCTGTGCCTTCAGCACTGTATTACATACGCTGCAGTGGCTGCCTTCGGTCAGACCGGTCTCGGTGCAGGTTGCTGCAACGGCAGCATCCACCACCGGAGTGTGACCCTTGGCGGGCACTTCTTCCTGCTTGGTCAGGACTTCGCTGCAAACGCTGCAGTGGCTGCCCTCGGTCAGGCCGGTTTTGGTACAGGTCGCTGCAACAGCAGCGTCCACCGCCGGGGTGTGACCCTTGGCGGGCACTTCTTCCTGCTTGGTCAGGATTTCCTTGCACACACTGCAGTGCTTTCCTTCGGTTTTACCGGTCTTGGTGCAGGTGGGGGCAACTGCTGCATCCGTTACCACAGTGTGACCCGGTGCTTTGATGAGCGTCCGCTCTTGTACGATCTGTCCACAGGTCTTGCATTTCTTTTCCGCGGTATAACCATCTTCTGTACAGGTATATGGCACATATGCCTGTGTCTGTATAATGTTATATTTATTATGGTCTGTTTTCGGGATCTCCTTTTGTTCTTCAAGCACTACATGGCAGAACAGACATTCCTTTCCATCCGTCAAACCGGTCTCTGCACAGGTAGCCGCCTTTCCCCAGACTGTTTTGGGAGTGTGATCTCTGACAGGATCATCCGGATTATCTACTTCTTTTTCTCCATAGAACTCCTGTCCACCCAGCAAAACTGTGACCGAATATATATTTTTTCCGTTCTTTGTGCAGGTTGCAGCTGTCATCCTCTGGATTGCAACGTTATTTGCTGTAGTGGAGATCATTTCCTTACAGTTCTTGCATTGCGCAGAAACATCTGCTGAAGCATAGCCGCCGTTCGCCGGAATATGCCAAACCCATACGGTTTCAGCTCCCTTCTCCACAGCATGACCAATAGCCGGGATGCTCGTCTGTGCCGTCAGCTCTTTCTTACATACGCTGCAGTGGCTGCCTTCCGTCAAGCCGTCCTTGGTGCAGGTGGGGGCAACTGCTGCATCCGTTACCCACTCGTGACCCGTGGCGGGAACGGTTTCCTGTTTCACCAGCACTTCCTTACATACGCTGCAGCGCTTTCCTTCGGTTTTACCGTCCTTGGTACAGGTCGCTGCAACTGCTCTAACTATTACCTCTTTGTGACCCGGTGCTTTGATGAGCGTCCGCTCTTGCACGATCTGTCCACAGGTCTTGCATTTCTTTTCCGCTGTATAACCATCTTTTGTACAGGTATATGGCACATATGCCTGTGTCTGTATAATGTTATATTTATTATGGTCTGTTTTCGGGATCACCTCTTGTTTTACGAGCACTTCATTGCAGTACAGACACACCTCTCCTTTTGTCAAACCGGTCTGTGCACAGGTAGCCGCCTTTCCCCAGACTGTTTTGGGAGTATGATCCCGCTTCTTACTCACCTCTACCTCATAGGTGTCAGTATACGTTTTCCCGTTCAAGGTGTGCCCTATCGTAAATCTCCGAGTTCCTGTCTGAGTGCAGCTTGCAGTGCGCCCCCCCGGCTTGGAACTTTATCGTCCTCACCCGTAAACGGGTGGCCGCATTTCGTACACTTTGCCGTTACCTTATAAGATGCGTAGCCGCTTTCCAGCGGTGATGGCGGTGTCCACGTCCACTCTGCTTTTTCCGGCATCACATGTTCACATTCTGTTTCTGCGCCAAGCGCCGTCACCGGTACCAGCAGCACAGCCAGTAAAAATACCGCTAACAGGTTTTGTACGATCTTCTTCATAATATACCTCCTTTGGCTTGCTTTGGGTCAAGTTGCCATGCAGCTTTCTTCTGTTCCTATCGCAATTTTCAAAAACAGTGCCTATCAGCACGGCCTGTTTGCGATATGCCGTTTGCGGATGTTGTTTGTGCAGTCAAATCATCGTGGCAGCCTCCATTGGTCACTAAACGTTGAGCTTTATGTATCCAACACAGGACGTTAAG
>CAKSDF010000177.1 GCA_934444695.1 uncultured Eubacteriales bacterium
GGGAATTTCCACCTCAGTCTCGCCCGCGTTCTTCGGCAGCTCGACCTTGACGGTGGGGGCGGTGTTGGAATCGCGGGTGGTCTCGACCTCGACAGGGACCTTGACAGCCTCGCCGTTCTTCTTCGCGTCCTCCACCGCCTTGCCGCTGACCTTAGCCGCCGCTTCGGTCTGACCGTTTTTGTCGGTTTTCACCGTGCCGGTGGAGCCGTCAGCGGTCTTGCTCTCGGTGACGGAGCTGCCGTCAGGCTTGGTCTCGGTCTTGGTCACGGAGCCGTCCTTGCCGGTGGTGGTCTGGATCACGGTACCGTCCTTCTTAGTCTCAGTCTTGGTGGTGGAACCGTCATCGTTCTTCGTGGTCTCGGTCTTCACTGTGCTGCTGCCGGAGGAAGAACCGCCAGAGGACGGGCGATGGGTGACGGTCAGCTTGCCCTCCACATACGTCACATCATAGTTGCTGTTTGCCAGGGTGCTGCCGTTGTCCACAATCCGGGTCATGTCGCTGACCTTGGTCAGATCCGGCGTTGCGGGGTTGTACTTCAGCTTGACCTCACCGCTCAGCGTATCCTCGCCGATCAGACCAGAAATCGTGTAATCCTTGTCCTCCTCCGGCTTGCTCAGGTCGGGCGCCGTTTTGCTGTCCACATAGACAGTCTTATCCTGGATGGCAACCGTGACCTTCGCCCGGGCAATTATGAAGGTGTACCCCTTCGCAGCATCCGTCTTATCGTTCCAGACGAAATTCTCCGTATCCTTCAGCGTAACGGTAACGGTGTAAGTACCGGCGTTCGTCTGCTCCGCATTGGCGACCGTATAGTTGTCATTTGCGGCGATGGTGTAGGTCTTCTTTTCGCCGTCATAGGTGAATACCGTCGTGTCTGTCCCCGGTACGTTAACCGGCTGCCGGGCGATGGCCACAGAGACCGATGCGGGTGCGCTGTCATTGTGGTTGCCGTCACCGATGGCCTTATACCAGACAGTGTAGCTACCAGCGTTCTTACCGGTGGGGACGTTTTTGCTGTAAGTGCCGTCCTGCGTGAGGCAATACTGCATCGTGCCGCCGATGGCTGTACCCGCGGTGATAAGTGCCTGCTCCTTGCCGGTATATACAAGGTTTTCCATTGCGGCAGGCGGCGTGATCTGACTATCCACCTTGTTTACCTTCAGATCAACGCTTTTTGAGGTGCTGTAACCATCACAGGAAACGGTGCAGGTGATCTTGTGGTCTCCGGCAGTCAAAGCCGCGATACCATAGCTGCTTTCTGTTGTGTTTACTGGTTCGCCATCTTTGAACCACTGATAGGCAGCTGTCTTTTCTTCATCCCGCAGATGAACGGAAGCCGTGAGCGTAATTTCTTCACCGTAGTCGGCGGTCGTCTTGTCTGCTGTAAGGGTGAAGGCTTCAATCGGAGCCTGCTGAACTGTAACGCCAGTCAGCTCAGCGCCGTCAAGTTGATTTACCCAAGCATTATCTTTCCGAAAGCCGTAGCCTTCGGCTAACGTACCGACCAGAGTGGCAGGCGCTGCGATACCAATTTCGCTAAAGATACCGCCGTAAAGTGTTACCTTGGATACACCTGCATTTGCAGCTGTGCTGACATTTACCGGGCATTCAAATGTACCGCCGTAAATGGTGATACTGCCGGTATTTTCACTGCCGGTCGCGAGCATCGTGCTAAGCTCGAATTTGATATTGCTGTCGCTGCCGTCCGGCTTGCCGATGATCACACTGCCGCTGAACTGAATGTGAAAGGCTCGCTGGCTTTGAATGACAGCCTGCGTAGATGCCGAATTGATCAGCGTGAGGGGTGCGTCTGCGTCATTGTTTTTCAAATAGAAAACAAGGTTGCCGGGAATTTCATCGGAAATATCAGTGCTGAGCGTTTTACCGTTCAGATCAATGGTAAAGGGATTTTTACAGCCTTCAATAACAAGCGAATATGCTTTAACCTTGATGTCCTGCAGCAGCTTAACGGTACTGTTGGAATTGTTCTTTGCTGCATTGACAGCATCTATCAGCGAATCATAATAGCTGACACTATTGTCAGCCTTCGTCAGCTGTGCGGCATAGCTGCCAATCGTAACCGTCTGCGGCTCAGAGGCAAGCGCAGCGCCGTTTGCTTTGCAGCGGACTTCATAGCTGCCAGCCGCCAGCCCGGTTACCTCGCTGCCGGTGACAGCAGTCCATGTGGTCGTGTCGGTGCGGCGGTATTCCATGGTGTTGTTCACACCAGTCAGCCTGCCGTCATTGCCGTTGATGCAGTTTTGTGCAGAGGCTTTCGGTGCATTGGGCTTGGTGACCGAAATGGTCTGGGTTTCGGAGTACAGCTTCTGCCCATCGCTGCGCATAATCGAGATGGTACAGGCGGAAAGCTCGGTCAGGGAAACAGCGTCACTAGAAGAAATTGGAGTCCATTCACCATTATCGATCTTATATTTCATACCGGCTGTTACATTGGAAAGCGTGCCGGTGCTTGTTCCGGCTGCGGTGAAAACGGCCTCAGGCGTGTCTGCCTGATTTACTGGAATCTCCTGAGACTGAGAAAACAGAGTGGTTCCGCCGCCTGTTGTTCTAACGCGGATAACGGTGCCGCCGGACAGTCTGGTGAGATCCGCACGTTCGCCCGTAATATCCGTCCACGCACCGCTGCCGATTTGATACTGCATACCGGGGCTAACGCCGGTCAGTGTACCAGTGCTTGTTCCAGTTGCGGCGAAGGCCGCAGTCGGTGTTGCAGCCTGAGTGAGCGCGATACGCTGAATCTCAGAATCCAACGCGGTGTCTCCGCCTCTTTTGATGATTTGAATCTCCGTGCTGCTCGTCAGTCCTGTCAGGTTGGCGGAAGAACTATGGATATTGGTCCAATTACTGCCGTCAAGACTGTACTGCATATCGGAATCCACATTGGTAAGCGTACCTGTGTCAGAGCCGGTGGCGGTAAAGACTGCGCTCGGCGTTGCTGTCTGGGTTTTAGCCGCAGCGTTCGGGAGCGTGATATTTACATTATAGCACGGCATGCCGGAGACTGTGACCTGAGAGGCACTGTCGCGGGTGACCTTGACGCCATCCTTCTCGGGTACGGTGTAATCAGTGGGAAAGTAGTAGCCGTTGTTGGCTGTTACAACGACCGGGGTCATATCTTGGACAATCAGTCCAGTCTGGTTTGCAGCGCCGGAACGAATGGTCATGTTTTGACCGATCGTGACGTCAACAGTATATCTTCCGTTGGTAATGTGAGCCTTGGAAAAATCGCCGCCGGAAATCCTACCGAGCATTCCACTATTCTTATTTTCAACAGTGCCTGTAAAGGTACCATTGGTGATTCTGCCTTGACTGTTTTTAACCATTCCGCTAAAGGTACCGCCAGTGATAGAACCTTTGTTGGTAACGTCACTGCTAAAGGTGCCATTGGAGATGGTAGCATCTGGTCCGTTCGACACGGCATCCAAGAAGGTGCCACCAGAGATTAGGTTGTTATTCGTGACCGTGCCAGAAAATTTGCCGCCTGTGATCGAACCACGGCTGGTTACAGTTCCTGCAAATCCTTTGATATTGGCATCATTTGGAATGGGAGTTGTGCGCTGAATGGTTCCCTTGTTAGCGATATTACCGAATACAAAGCCACTGTTTGAAGTGAAAATGCCATTTTCACAATTATATAC
>CAKSDF010000178.1 GCA_934444695.1 uncultured Eubacteriales bacterium
ATATTGAACACAGATATGCAAATATGATATGGATAAACAACCGGCGATTAACCGTCGATTGCTTATGCAAGCAATCACTTAAGGGTGGCAATGGTCACGCCGTCCTCGCCTTCTCCATACATTCCCCTTCTGAAGCTTTTTATGCTCCGATGGTTTTTAAGGTGGGTTCTGACGGCGTTTTTAAGCACGCCCGTGCCCTTGCCGTGTATTATGGTTATGGTCTCGATTCCGGAAAGCAGTGCACCGTCGATAAAGTTATCGACCTCCATAATTCCCTCGTCGCTGGCCATTCCTCTTATGTCAAGCTCGGTAGACACCTTCCTCAGTGCCCGCGATTCCACACCTCTTACCTGCCGTTCCTTAAAGGACTCGGGAATGACATTTTTCTCGCTTTCAAGCAGTCTGAGATTATCAACCGATACCTTGGTCTTTATAATTCCGGCCTGTACAAAGCAGTTGCCGCTTTTATCGGGCGTGGAAAGCACCACAGCCTTCTTGTCGATGTCGGCAATGAGCACATTGTCGCCCTCTTTAAGCGGTCGCGGCAATTTATATTTCTCCCGGCTTTTTTCCACCGGATCGGCCGCTCTTTCGGTCTTTTCCATTCCCCTTTTGGCCGCCGCTTTTGCCCTTTTTAACATTTCGGCGGCGTTTTCGGTTTTGGACTGTTTTTTTATGTCCTCAAGTTCGCCGATAAGTCGGGATGATTCCGCTCTCGCCGATTCGGTAATATCTCTTGCCTGTTTACGGGCGGCTTCGATGATCTTTGCCCGTTCCTTTTCAAGTTCTTCCCGGTCTTTTCTTGATTTTTCGGCAAGTTCTTCTGCTTTTGCCCTGAGCTGTCTTGCCTTTTCCCGTTCGGTCTCAAGTCCCGCGTGGGACTGCTGAAGCGTCTCGACCACCCGCTCAAATTTTCTCGTATCGCCCGAAACAAGCTTTTGCGCCTCGTCTATTATACCCTTGTCCATACCGAGATGCGAAAGTATCGCAAAGGCGTTGGATTTACCGGGAAGGCCTATAAGCAGACGGTATGTGGGACTTAAGGTTTTAACATCAAACTCGCAGCAGGCATTTTCCACTCCCGCCGTTTCAAGGGCATAGGCCTTAAGCTCGGGATAATGGGTTGTGGCGGCGATTTTCGCACCTCTGCCTCTCAGCTCGTTTATTATGGCCGTGGCAAGGGCCGCTCCCTCGGTGGGGTCGGTTCCTGCGCCAAGCTCGTCGAGAAGTACAAGGCTCCTTTTGTCGCACACCTTGAATATTTCGATTATGTTGGTCATATGAGCGGAAAATGTCGAAAGGGACTGCTCGATGCTCTGCTCGTCGCCGATGTCCACAAGCACACGTCCAAACACTGATATCTCGCTTTCATCCGCGGCGGGTATCATCATTCCGCACATAGCCATAAGCGTCAGCAGGCCGATGGTTTTAAGTGTAACCGTTTTACCGCCGGTATTTGGACCGGTTATAACAAGAGTGTCAAAATCCTTGCCCAGTCTAATATCGGTGGCCACTACCTTTTTAGGATCGATAAGGGGATGCCTTGCCCTTTTCAGATCGATTTTTCCGCTGTCGTTAAGCACCGGTTCACTGGCCTTCATATCAAAGGCAAGCTTTCCCTTGGCAAAGATGACATCAAGCTTTATAACCGCCTCGTATCCCGCCTTTATGCTTTCGGCAAAACCTGCCGCTTCGGTAGAAAGCTCCATAAGGATACGGTCGATTTCCTCCCTCTCCTTGGCCTCTAAAATTTTGATCTGGTTGTTGGCCTCCACCACCGACATAGGCTCGATAAAAACCGTCGATCCGGTGGATGAAGTATCGTGTACAAGTCCCGCCACCTCCGAGCGGCACTCGGCCCTTACCGGCACAACAAACCTGCCGTCTCTTATGGTGACGATAGGCTCCTGCAAATATTTCTGGACGGTTTTTGAGTGTATCATTCCGTCCAGCTTGTCCCTGATCTTGCTGCTCTGCGCCCTTTTCTTTTTTCTGATGTCGTAAAGAGCCGGAGAGGCATGGTCGCTTATTTCCTCCTCGCTGATTATGGCCGAAGTGATTCTGTCCTCAAGATATTTGTTGGGAAAAAGGGCCGAAAAGTAGGGCATCAGGGCTTCACTCTCAGGGCAATGATTGTCCCGCCACTGGCTGAGCGAACGAATGGCCCTCAGCACCGAGGCAACGCTGAGCAGTTCCCCTGCCGAAAGACATCCTCCCGACTGCGCCCGCGAAAGCTGACCGTTTATGTTGACCGCTCCCGAAAACGACGGTGCGGAATATTTTGCGATTAGCTTATACGCCGTTACCGTTTCGTCAAGCAGCCTTTCGACCGAAAAGATATCATATGCAGGCTCGGTTTTTTTTGCAAGCTCCTTGCCGTCGGCCGTTACAGCCTGTTTTTTAAGCAGCTCAAGTACCTTGAAAAATTCCAAAGTGTTATAGTGCCGTATTGTTAGTTTATCCACCGTGTTTCTCCTTATAATGCTCGTTAAATGTTGTTTATTTGAATATGCAATTTTACAATTATACAATTTCAAAGGCCGACCGTTTTAATTATCCTTTGTTTCAATCTTCCGTAATTTCGGCCGTATATTCCTTTGTGCTTTTATGCCTTCTTTGCGCCGCGATCATTCGGCAATCGATTCATAAAATTCCAGCGTCTTAAAACTTCTTTCAAGCCTGACCCGCGTATATTCGCCGGTTATTTTTGAAAGTATCTTTAACCGACTTTTCGGCAAGGTAAAAAGAAAAGCTTTTTTCATTTCCTCGCTCGAAACCGCCGAAAGCGCAAGAAAGATATCCTTATCAAGCCTTATGCTTCTCGGGCTTTTATGTACCGCGCAGAAGGTGCGTCCCTCATACAGATCGAAAAACAGATTTTCTCCCTCGTGACATAAAGCACATCCCGAAAGATCGGGTCGATAACCGCTTTGGCAAAGCAGCTGCATTTCAAAAATCGCCTTTATCTGATCGGCCGGGAGCTTGCCTTCCTCTAAAAATTTAAGACAGTTAAGTGCCAGTCTCAGCTGCTGCTCGGCCGGCTCGTCAAATGGGCATAGCACCCCGCAAAGTTCGCAAAAATATTGTGCAAGGGACAGCTTTTCGAGATTTTCCCTCAGTCCGAAAAAGACCTCCTTCGGGGAGCTCTCGCTCACCCTGAAGGAATCCCTTGAGGGCGAAAAAACAAAATCGGAAAAACAGAGCAGCCCCGTGGAGGACGCCGATTTTCCGATTAATTTTCTGGCACCTGTCGCAAAGGCTCTCACAAGCCCTTCATTTCTTGTCAGAACGGTGATTATACGGTCGCTCTCACCTGTATGATGCTCCCTTATCACCAGTCCGTCGGTACGAATTTTTTCCTTCACCGTTGTTCTCCGAAAAAATAGATTTTTGCGGTGTAACGCCGCAAAGGGCAAGATAGTCAGCCACCTTGCCGCTTTTATAGAATTTATCCCAGGCCTTTTTTTGGTTTCTTTCGGTCATAAAGATCCCTCCGAAAGATATTTTTTGCCCGAGACCTTTTTATATTTAAGGGAATTTAATCCAAGATACGATCACATCGGATTTTCTGAAGATTCACCGCAATAAATTCCGCAAATCATAAAAAAGATAAACCCGTTTA
>CAKSDF010000179.1 GCA_934444695.1 uncultured Eubacteriales bacterium
TTCCCACAAGCTTCAGGAACTTTGGGAAATAGCCGATGACTGTACCGTTATTCGCGACGGAAAATACATCGGCAAAAAGGATATGTCGGAGCTTACACATCGTGAGCTTATCGATATGATGTTCGGCGACACGCAGGTTCAGACCCGTCCCGACGATCTTATGGTTTCGGATGAAGTTGTCTTAAGGGTCAACAACCTTTCAAGAGAAGGACTTTTTGAAAACGTCTCCTTCGAGCTTCACAAGGGCGAGGTGCTGGGAATTGCCGGAATGCTTGGCTCGGGAAGAACAGAACTTCTCAAATCCATTTTCGGAGCCGATAAATTTGACAGCGGAACGGTCGAGTTCGGCGGTCAAACAATAAACAAACATCATTCCAGCCTTAAAAAGATGAAATCACTTGGTATGGCGCTTACCCCTGAGGATCGAAAGACCGAAGGACTGGTACTGATGTCATCCATTAACCGCAATTTGGTTTATGCAAGCCTTGGCGCTTTGTCGAAGTTTGGCTTTATGAACGAGAAAAAAGAAAAACAGTATATAGACCGACAGGTCAAAGAGCTTCAGATAAAGGTTGCTTCCACCGCCCTTCCGGTAACCTCTCTTTCGGGAGGAAATCAGCAGAAGGTGGTTGTGGGCAACTGGCTCAACACCAATCCCACGGTTATGCTTTTCGACGAGCCTTCCCGAGGCATAGATGTGGCCGCAAAGCAGCAGATATTCAGGATAATGTGGGATCAGTCGAGAAAGGGCGTTTCAAGCGTTATGGTTTCCAGTGAGCTGGAGGAACTGCTTGAGGTGTGTCAGAGAATACTGATTATGTGCGAAGGAAAGATAGTCGGCGAGATCAATCCCGACAAGGTCTCCACCAACGAGCTTTATGCTCTTTGTATGGGAGACAGCTCGGGAGAAAAAGACGGCTTTAACATTCCTTCTCAAAACAATTAACGAGGTGAAAAATTATGACTAAAACAAAAGCTCCCGCGTCCCCGCTTTTGAAGGTAGCTTCGGCGGCCGATCGCTTTAAACTTGAAATAATTCTCGTGGTGGTATTTATCGTCGCCACCTTCCTTTCTTCCTCCTTCCTTACCTCGGGTAACCTTCTCAATGTTCTCCGCACCGCTTCTCTTAAAGGTGTTATCGCATTCGGTATGACCTTTGTCATCATATGCGGTGAGATCGACCTTTCCATAGGTTCAACCGTAGGACTCAGCGGAATCGTGGCCGCCCTCATTTTAAAGGCCACCCTTGCGGCGGGCGTAAACGGTGTGCTTGCCGGCGTCATCGCCATTGCCGGAACCCTTATTGCTTGCTCCCTTATCGGCCTAATAAACGGTCTGCTTATGACATACTTTAATATGCCTTCCTTCATCGTTACCCTCGGTATGGTCAATGTGCTTTACGGCGTGGCGGCGCTGCTTGCCCCCTATCCCGTAACCGGCCTTCCCGAATGGTATAAGTGGTTTGGCTCGGGCACACTTTTCGGATTCCTGCCCGTTCCCGCAATGTTCCTTGCAGTATTCTTCATCGTGACCATGATAGTTTTGAGAAAGACAAAATTCGGCCGCTCGGTTTATGCGGTGGGCGGAAATGCCGAATCGGCCCGCCTTTCGGGTATCAGCGTTAAAAAGGTCAGAATCATCGTTATGATGATCGTACAGTTCTGCGCCGCTTTTGCCGGAATTATGATGTCGGCACAGGTTATGTCGGGCACATACACCTTCGGACGCGGCTGGGAAATGGACGTCATCGCATCGGTTATCATCGGCGGCGCAAGCCTTGCAGGCGGTCTTGGAACCTCTTGGGGCACCTTTATCGGTATCATCTTCCTTGGAATTATCAACAACATTATGACCCTTACCGGCGTATCCTCCGATATGCAGTATGTGGTACAGGGACTGCTCATCATCGGAGCGGTGTTGCTCAATTCCTTCAACAACCGTAAAAAGAATGCCTGATAAGTTTCGGCCGTCGGCCGACTGAAAAAAATTACAAGCATCCTTGAAACTGCGTTCGGGGAATCTCTTATGACCGTATCGGTGGGGATCCCCGGGCGCAGTTTCGATTTTTGACTTCTTTTTTGAATTCTTTTGAAGATACTTTGGATGCAGGCTCGGTTTCAAATTGTCTCGGTCAGGGACTCAGGCAGGATATTAAAATTTTTTAAAAAAACTCTTGACAAAAGGGAAAATATATGCTACTATCTTACCAACCTACGAAATAGGTAGGAATTAAAACCGACAAAAACACAGCAAATACTCTTGACAGATTCTCGGTTTTATGGTATTAACAGAATGCAGGCTGTTTCGACGGCGGATTTTGCCGAAAGCACGGACAAACCGCTTTTGAAAAATCACACCTGTGAATTAAACGGCAATGCCGTTTTGGAGGGAAAGATATGAAAAACTTTTTTGAAAAGCTTGTCAGATCTAATTTCCGCTTCGGGCGAATGTGTCGCTGTACAAAATAAAGATAAACAGACAACACATTAAAAACATTTTATAACCTGAAAGGAAAATTTATTATGAAAAAGACTTTATCGATAATTTTAGCCGCCGTACTGACACTTTCTCTTGTTTTGTCCTTTGCTTCCTGCGGACAAAGCTCGTCCGACGAAAAAAAGGACAGCCTTACCATTGCCGTTCCCAACGACACCACCAACGAAGCAAGAGCTCTTCTGCTTCTTCAGGAGCAGGGCCTTATAAAGCTTAAAGACGGTGCCGGAATAACCGCCACTGTCCTTGATATCGAAGAAAATCCCCACAACATCAAATTCAACGAGGTTGAGGCCGCTCAGCTGCCCAACGTTCTTAAGGATGTCGACTATGCGGTAATCAATTCTAACTATGCCATCGCCGCAAACCTCAATCCCGCAAAGGACGCTCTTGTTATCGAAGGTTCTTCCTCGGCCTATTCAAACATCGTGGCCGTTAAAGAGGGCAACGAAAACGATCCTCTCGTAAAGGCTCTTATCGCTGCGCTTTCCAGCAAAAAGGTTGCAGATTTCATCACCGAAAAATATTCCGGATCGGTCGTTTCGGTTGTTGATAATCCCGGCGACGGATTTGACGCATCGGTCGATTATGACGCTCTTTCGGGCAAGACCATTTCGGTAGCCGCTTCTCCCGCGCCCCATGCCGAGATCCTTGCCGTTGCAAAGGACATTCTTGCCGAAAAGAACATAACTCTCGACATTCAGGAGTATAGTGATTATGTCGTTCCCAACAATGTTGTGGAGGACGGAACCGTGCTCGCAAACTACTTCCAGCACAAGCCCTATCTTGACGACTTCAACGCCGAAAACAACACCCACATCGTTTCGGTTGCCGCCATTCACGTTGAGCCTCTCGGACTCTACGGCGGAAAGCAGACCTCTCTCGACGCTCTCAAGGGCTGATAACAAAAAATTAAATTGCGTTTTGATTGGTACTGTGGTATGATTTTACCATGGTACCAATTGTTGTTTAAGAAACTGTTTGTTTAAGTAATTGTTTGTTTAAGCAATTGTTTGTTTAGGCAATGGTTTGTTTAGACACTTGTTTGATTAAGT
>CAKSDF010000180.1 GCA_934444695.1 uncultured Eubacteriales bacterium
CTTTCCGACATAGCACCCACCTATTATATCTACGGAAACAACGAATGGAAAAGAGCCTTTGACTTCGGAACAAACCTTGATGACATCGACAAAGCTTTAAATGCAAGCGATTCAAACCGCAATCCCGAGAAGCTTTATGCCGCCGACAACGGCCTTAAAAAAACTATTGAAGCCACCGGTGTGAAGGTGCTTTTCAACAGTTCTGATATAATAGAGATAGGCTCAAACAAGGTCAAGATATTCGGTACACTTACATCCAACCCTTCGGCCTTCTGGCCCTATGCGGGAGACGAGTTTTACAAGTTCATAAGCGAGGACGACAACTGCGTGAAGCTGCTTTTGTGTCACGAGCCTCTGCTTTTCGAGACACTTTACGAGGAATATTGGGGTGATCTGGTACTTTGTGGAGATACCCACGGGGGAGTGGTGAGACTGCCTTCCTTCGGCGCGGCATATTCGAGAAATTTCGGTGTTTTGCCGGAAAGAGACGGCCATTTTATTTACGGAAAATATAAGGCCGGAAATTCTGATTTGATAGTAAGCTCGGGACTTACAAACAAGGGTGTTCCGAGAATTTTCAATCAACCCGAGCTTGTTGTGGTTGATGTTAATAAATATTGATGGGGGTGTAAAAATGATATCCCAGATACTTAAAGCTGCGGCTGTTGCCGTTCCTGCGGTCATACTTTTGTTTTCGGTCATCGGCATTTTCAAAAAGTCGAGAAACCAGACAAAAAGTCAGACCAAGGCTCAGTTTAAAAAGATAAAAGTGTTCAGATTTGCGGCACTTCTTTTTGCACTTGTGTGCTGCTTTGTTTTTACACTCGGATCGTATTTTGATACCGAGAAACAGGCAAGTGCGGTCATCAGTCTTAATTATTCCGAGGCATCTCTCGGACAAAACGCCAACGGCACAAGATACAATATGTCGGAAATAATATGCGACGATGTTATCGAAAGGATGGCCGAAAAGGGAGGAATCGACGATGTATCGGTATCCGAGCTTAAAAGCTGCTTTGCGGTATCGCCGCTGACCCAGGGCAACTCATATTCCGAAGACAGCTATCATATTTCCACCGAATTTGAGGTTGTTTACAACGCCAGCAAGAAAACCCAGAAATACGATTCCGAGACACTTGTTCAGCTGCTTTGCAATTCCTATCGCGACTATTATTTCGACAAATATGTAAACGATTTTCAGATTCAGCTGGATACGCTGGCAGATGAGACTCAAAACCTCGATTATATCGACGCTACCGACCTTTTGGGCAAAAAGGCCAACAAGATACTCAATTATCTTTACGGCCTTCAGCAAAAGAATTCCTCCTTTATTTCGGACAGCGGAGCAACCTTTGCCTCGGTTGCCGCCAAGGTGGACACCTTAAACTCGGTGCAGATAAATGATATGCTTTATTCCTATATACTTCAAAACGGCATTTCGGACGATGTCGATCGCCTGCTCAACCGATTCACATATATAAACAAGCAATCGGATTTTGAAAAACAAAAGCTTTCTCAGTCGTATGATATAACAAATTCAGCTATTGCAAAATACGACAAGGATATGGCGAGGATCGTGCTTGTGCCTACATGGGATAACGACGGTCAGTATTATATGGGACGCACCAAAATAGGGATAGATACTCTGTCGGTGCAATCGGTGTCTTACAGCAATAACTTGGCCAATGTGGAAAAGGGTATTAAGGACAACGAGCTTAAAATCGCCAAGTTTTCCGAAGCGGCGGGCAACAGCGAGCAAAATCGCTCATATGTTAAGGAACTTATTTCAAGCACCGAGCAAAGCCTTGAAAAGCTGGCCGAGGAAGCACGTCTTATCGGTCAGGAATATTACACCAATCAGATGAATCAGTGCATTTCGGCGGTTGTTTATCCTGCTACCGTGCTTTCAAAGGCCAAAAATCTTTTGGCGGTGTTTGTTTTTGCTTATATCGCCTTTGCGGCAAAAAAATTCTGTAATGAATTCGGCGAAAAGCCGGAAGAGCAAAACCAAGTTTAAGCGATGGGCGGTCGAGCACCGGCTTCTCGGCAAACAGAAAGCAAACAACCGATTTTTCGATTTTTAAAATAGCCCGCGTTTGCGGAGCTATCATTTGACCGATGTGTTTTCCGTAAATATCGGAAAGCATCGACAGGCAGAACGGAGACATATATGGAAGAGAAAAAAATATTTAAATATATAAAACGGCTCATTCCCTATGTATTGATCATATCGCTGGCACTTTCCCTTTTTATAAATTTTTCGCTGAAAAAGCAGCGGACATATGTGGCGTCGGCGGTCATCAACTACAATTTTGAGTCGGCCGAGGAGGGCAAGACCCCTGCCGACACCGATCTTGACGTTGGGGAAATAAAATCCTCGGCCATAATGAGCAAGGTCATAGAAAAGCTTTCCCTTCCGGACGGATATTCGCCCGATAAGCTTTCTTCCCGGGTCACCATAACCGAGGTGCCCGATCCCGACAAGGAGGAGCAAAAGGCTGCCAAGCTCAAAGAGGGCGAGGAATACACCTATGTTCCCACAAAGTATATTGTGGAATTTACGGCCACAAACAGCGAGGGAAAAAGATTTGCCCAAACCCTGCTTGATGAGATCCTCGACACCTATTTTTCGGTGTTTGGAGAAAAATATATAAATGTCGACCACATCAGCAACAACATCGACAAGCTGTATGACAACGATTACGACTATCTCAGTATGGCCGAGCAGATCGACAGCACCATCGAAAATACCGTTAACGCCCTTTATCAGCGGGACAGCGCATATCCTTACTATCGCTCCACCGAAACGGGCACATCCTTCGGCGATCTTATCGACGAGTTTAATTTTATCCGAACGGTCAGCCTTAAGGATATGTTTTCGAAGATATACCGCTATCAGATAACCAAGAGCAAAAGCCTTTTAAACGCCGATTACAACACCCGTATCGATAACAACGCCATTAGCGGATCAAACGAGCGGGAAATGTTTGACGACATAGAAGAGGTCATCGATTCATATGTCTTTAAAATGAGAGAATCGGGCAATACCGACATAACTTCCGATTATATTTTAAACGAGGTGCATAACAAGGACATTACCGACGGAGAAGGCAATGTCATCACCAAGAGCGATCAGACGGTCACATATGACGAGCTTATCTATGCCTGGCGCGATCACGATTTAAACGATGCGCTGGCCATTATCGACACCGCCTATTGCCGCTATGTACTCGATACATTTAACGCTTGCACAGGTGCCTGCGGCGGAAACTGCGGAGGGTCGGATAAGACCTGCGCTCAGCTTTCAAATCCCGATTACGCCGCCGAGGAGCAAAGCGTTAAGGATTCCTTAAAGGACATTGTCGACAAGCTGACCGTCCTTTATGACAAAACGGTAAGCACCAACAGCGAATACAACGAATATCTCGGCTGCAAGAACATTTCCATTCTTTCCACCGCATCCACCACCGAAAGCATCAATGTTACCCTTTACAGTGTTATTGCCTTCTTCTTTATAATGGTGGTATGCTG
>CAKSDF010000181.1 GCA_934444695.1 uncultured Eubacteriales bacterium
ATAATTTACTAATAATCTGCAAATTGTGCAACTTTTTTCATTTATAGTTGTTTAGAAATTTAATTCAACCAACGAGTATATTGTGTATTATAGTCCGGATTCGGAGGGTGACGTCTGGCTGGCACAATTCGAGATCGCACAGTTGTTCGGGGTATTCGTATCGGCGGTAAGTGCTAATATCCGTGCGATTTACAAATCCGGATCATTGAAAGAGTATGAAACGCAGCGGGTCGAGAAGACCCGAGACGGATGTTATCTCGAATCTTACAATATGGAGATGATCATAGCCTTGGCCTTTCGTTTGCGGTCACGGCAGACCTCCGTATTCCGTCAGCCCCGAAGAATCAGCCCCTTCTACCGAGACGACCGCAACCTGTGAGAATATATGAGCCTCGCTCTAAGCCACTACTACGCAATCCTCACGGCCTGCGACGTAACAAAAGCATTCAAGTGCTCGAAAAGCACTCTGCGGATATGATCGTCAACGACGTGATAATACCATACATTATCCTGATAGATAGAGTTCCTGAGAGTTTTTCCAACGGATTGTGTCACCCGTCATTCCCTATGATGTCTTGGTTAAACTAAACCCGAAGGATCAGCCGAGAAGCATTTCCGCTTTTTGTATGGTCTCGCTCAATTTATCCTCAAGGTTTTTATGGAAGCTCTTTGTAAGACGCATATCGGGAAGATAACATCCGATCGAAGCTATCACCTCCCCGTTCTTGAAGACGGGAGCCGCAATGCAGGCGAAGTGCTGATTGATCACCGTAAAACAGTTTTTAGCCCTGATTTCCGAGAGGCAATTCAGCAAATCTTCTTTTGTCTTGACCTCGGGCCAATCTTTCCCCGGCATACCTGCCAGTTTAAGAAAATTGTTGAGTTTTTCAGAACTGTATTGGGCAATTATGACCTTTGCCGTTGTAGCCTGCCATGCCTTCATCTCGTAGATTATTTTCGCCTCTATCGGATGATTGGCCGTTACACTGTAAAGATTTATACGCTTGTCGTTCTTTATAACCGACAACATGACATTTTCGTTGACCTCTTTGCATAATGAGTCGATAAGAGGTTTTAGCAGCGTCACGATCCGGTCGGGATCATTGTTTACTCCTACAATAGCAAAAAGTTTCTCACCCAGAACATAACCTTTGCGATAGCTTATTTGTTCGATGAAGCCGATCTCTTTGAGAGCCTTGAGAATATTTGCACAGGTAGCTCTGTTCATATTCAGCGTATCAGCTATCTCCGACAAAGGGACCTCTCGTTTTCTGTTCTTTGAAAGATAAACAAGTATTTCTTCGACTCTTCCTATGACCTGTATCATATATCGGTACTTAATTGGCTTATTTTTAACACACAAAGTTAGTTTTATTTTTTTAATCTCTTTAAGACCCTGTTTGAAATTTTGTCAGTTTTTCTTGAAAACAGGTCGAGACAACTTAAAAATTACAACGGCTGCAACCGGACTCGATTCGCAGCCGCCGTAATTGCCTCGTCAAAAGAGTCGTTTTTAATCTCCGAGTGTTTTGGAGTAGACAACCGTTATGTCGAATACCCTCAATGAAGCTCCTTCGGTAAACTCCATCGTATAGGACTTTCCTTCGATGGTGTTGATAATTTGGGCATCCTGCGTCGCCGTCGTAGGGAAAGATACAGTCTCCGTAACTGGCGCAGTCAGGCTGGGCGCTTTAAGCAACGGCGATGAAAAATATTTTCCGACCGGACTTTGGGGATTTTCTTGTACCCTGAATCTCTTGGCCGTCGTATTGCCGTGGCTCATGGATACGGATTTCAAGTATCTTCCGGGGATTCCGGGAAGTTTGATCCAAGCGTTATTTTTGGCGCCGAAAAGCAATACGTTATGATCCAACCCGGAAGCCTTATAGTGCTGATAGGTCGCGCTGTTTTTGCCCTTGCTTATCGTAAAAATGAAATCCTTGCTGACAGGAGCTCCGTCGAGCATATAATTGTAGGTATAGGAATACTCCTCACCATCGACATTCTGATCAGCAACGGGTACGAAAGCGCCTAAAGGATTCTCGTCATTTTCGTTGTAGAACGAAAGCTCGATCGTTATAACATCGGGCAGCGTATCATCCAATGTTCCGTCGAATGCGTTGAAATCGCTGCGGGGGACGATAATGCCATCCGTCTCTCCGAGAGTACGGACAAGAGTATTTCCGTCGCCATAATCGACAGTGATGCGCAGGCCCTCGGCGTAGAATTGAGGCAAGACGGAAATATAATAGGAACCCGTTTTCAGACATCCGTCAAGGGTCTCTGCATCCGATCCGCTCACAGGGACAATCGTAACGGAAGACGACTGCGATTTACCGGGTGTCGCAGTCCAGAACGTCTCATCGGCACTCTCGAGCCGGGCGTAATCCACATCAACATAGCCGGTCATAAACTCACCGCCTATCGCCTCAATAGTTATTGATTTGGCCGTCGAATCGCTCATGGCAACCTTGATAAGCCCCGAGAGATTTTTCATCGGATTAATCTTGTAAGCTGTCTTGTTGCCGTTTATCTTACCCGCAGAGATTATCGCATTCTCTGCGTAGGAATTTACGGTTCCAACCCGTTGAACATTATCCAGCACTACACGCAGGATACCATTCGAAGTGCACGTGATATCGTCGGAGCCGGTGGAAAAAACGGCATACTGCGGCCTATTGCCGCCCCATTTGTGCGAATAGAATATGGCTTTGGTCCCATTATCGGTCGTACCGAGTTTGAACCCTGCATTATTCTCATCGAAAACGAGGAGCGAATCCCTTCTGGACCAACTTATTTGACTGTTGCCGTCTGTGGTCTTCATCGGTTCTGAAGTAACGGTGATACGAACAAAATTCGGATTGTCCCATACTGTACCTTCATCGACATTCTCGTTGCAAGCGGATGCAAACCATGCAATGAGTGGAAGAATCATTGAAAATCCAGTTTTCATAATATCAGTTTTTGGGGAATTCATATATCAAAATCAATTACGTACACGTTCACGGTCTCTCTTATAGCTAACTCTTGCCACCACGAACATCAGTATACCGCAGGCTATCCAAATAATCGCAAGTATAGGGAATGTCGAACTGAGAGAACCCATGCTCTGTTTAATGTAACCAAGAATCAGAGGAGCAAAGGCGCCGACTGCAAAACCGGTCATGCCCATTACGCTCGCGCAGGAGGCATGAAGCCTTTCAGGCGTAACGTCATACAGCACAGAATAGGTGTTTGCATCGAAGAAAGCCCGGAAAAGTCCCCACCCCGCGAAGCAACAATAGACTATCGCAAGGGACGAATCTCCGCCCATGAAACTCAAAAATACCGCGCCGCACAGCAGGCCGAAAGCCTGAAGATACATACGGTATTTACTATCTTTAAGCGCCAACCTGTCGGACAGCGAACCTGCAAGTAGCACACCGATAAAAGCAGCTACATAGGTCCAAAACATTGAATTGAAGCCCGCCTCAGCCTGAGTCTGTCCGAACTCCTCCTGAAGGTAGGCCGGTACCCATGTCATG
>CAKSDF010000182.1 GCA_934444695.1 uncultured Eubacteriales bacterium
AGCAGAAAAACGCTTCTCGTCACCGGTGATACCGCCCCCGTGGAGCAGTCGTACATACGGTAGACAACCGAGGTTTTTCCTTCGTATTCGTCCTGCTTGGCGACAAAAACAAGGCTGTTTTGGTTTCTGACCATCTGAAGTGTTCCCTGTTCGTATATTTGTTTCATAAGAGCACCTCAAATCAGTTTATTTTGTAGCAAAGGGTCATAAGACTGTCGCCTAAATGGACATTCTCCACCGCGACACCGGGATGATTAAGAGCAACGTCATAATGGCTGAAGTTCCAGAATGCCTTTATTCCCAGCTTTATGAGAAGGGGAACAAGCTCTCTTGCGCTTTCGGGCGGAATGCAAAGTACCGCCATTTCGGGAAGATTTTCCTTGCAGAATTCGTCCAGTCCGTTGATGTGTCGAACCGGTATTCCCTTTATCATCTGTCCGGTCAGCGATTCTTTGCGGTCAAAGATTCCGATGAGTGAAAAGCCCTTGTTTTCAAAGGTTATCTGATTTGAAACAAGCCGTCCGAGATTTCCGGCGCCGAGGATTATGGCCTTGTGGCCGCTGTGTACCCCGAGAATTGAGCCGATTTCCCTATGAAGCTGTTCAACGTTATAACCGTATCCCTGCTGTCCGAAACCGCCGAAGCAGTTGAAATCCTGCCTTATCTGGGAGGCGGTCAGACCCATTCTCTGAGAAAGCTCTTTAGAGGAAATGCGGATTATTCCGTTGGCTTTAAGCTCTCCGAGAAATCTGTAATATCTCGGCAGCCTTTTTATGACCGAAAAGGAAATTGCATCGTTTTTCATTCTATCACCGATTTAGATTAATTATGATTTTTCCGTGCTGCGACGGGCAGGAAATCTTCCGCTTTTTGCGGCTTTTCCTGCCTTTTGCAAAGCACGAAATTTATTTGGTCAGGTTTTTAACCGTTTCCATAACATAATCGCCGAATTCGCTGCAGGTGCAGCCGGTGTCGCGGCCGGTTATGCTGAGTTTTTTCTCTTCAAACATACAAATGTCGAGAGCGCGGGAAAGAAGATCGGCCTTATCCTGCTTGCCGATGTGGGAAAGCAGCATTACCGCGGCTCTGAGCATAGAGCAGGGATCGGCGTATTTGTCGCGGCCTTCCTCCACCATACGGGGAGCCGAGCCGTGAATGGCTTCAAACATTGCATAGCGCTTGCCGATGTTTCCGCTGCCGGCTGTGCCTACGCCGCCCTGGAATTCTGCCGCCTCGTCGGTGATGATGTCGCCGTAGAGGTTGGGGAGAATGAAAACCTTGAAATCGGTGCGGCGCTTTTTGTCGATAAGCTTGGCGGTGGTTATGTCGATATACCAGTCGTCGGTTGTGATGTCGGGATATTCCTTGCCGATCTCCTTGCAGAGATTGAGGAATTTACCGTCGGTGGTTTTGATGACGTTGGCCTTGGTGATGACCGATACGCGATCCTTGTGGTTCTTCTTTGCATATTCATATGCAAGGCGGGCGATACGATCGGTACCCTGGGAGGTGGTAACCGTAAAGTCGACGGCCAGATCGTCGGTTACATTAACGCCCTTTGAACCGAGGGTATATGCGCCCTCGGTGTTCTCGCGGAAGAAGGCCCAGTCGATGCCCTCTTCGGGAACCTTGACCGGACGAACATTTGCGAAAAGATCAAGCTCTTTGCGCATTGCGACGTTTGCGCTTTCGATGTTGGGCCATTTATCGCCCTGGCGGGGGGTGGTTGTGGGTCCTTTAAGGATGACGTGACAGGCTTTAAGCTCGGCCAGTACATCATCGGGAATGGCCTTCATAACCTCTGCGCGGTGCTCAATGGTCAGTCCGTCTATTTCCTTAAACTCGACCTTTCCGGCCTCTACATCGTCTGCGAGGAGGAATTTGAGCACTCTCTCGGCCTCTTTGGTGATGACCGGGCCGATTCCGTCGCCGCCGCAAACGCCGATTATAAGCTTATCAAGCGAGTCATAGTCAATAAAGTCCTTTTCGGCCTTCATTCTTTCGACACGCTCGAGTTGTTCACGGATTACCGCCTCGAATTTTTCGGCGGCTTGTTTTATCATTGCTTCATTCATATTTTTCACCCTTACATTTATGATAATTCCTGTGCTGCGCCGTTTGGCGGCATTCAGCATTTGTTTATTTTGTTTATTTGTACATTTTAAGCAGTCCGCCGGCCAAAATCATCTGCTTCTGGCGATCGGACAGGGGGCATTCAAGTTCAAATTCCTTGCCGCTTGTTTCGTCCTTTAAAACGATCTTTCCGTCGAGCTCGATGGCATCTTTAATGCCGCAAAGGGAAAGCTTGTCTCCCTGAGAAATGCTGTCGTAATCCTCGGGATTTTTGAATGTCAGCGGGATGATACCGGCGTTTATGAGATTGGCACGGTGGATTCTCGCAAAGGATTTTACGATAACAGCGCGTATTCCGAGGTAGAGAGGAACGAGAGCTGCGTGCTCGCGGGAGGAACCCTGGCCGTAGTTTTCTCCGCCGACGACAAATCCGCCGCCGAGCTTTTTGCATCTTTCGGGGAATTCTTTGTCGCACACGCCGAAGCAGAAATTCGAGAGATAGGGAATGTTGGAACGGTAGGGAAGAATTTTTGCGCCGGCCGGCATAATGTGGTCGGTAGTGATGTTGTCGCCGACTTTGAGCACCACATCGGCTGTTATGCTGTCCTCAAGGGCGTGGGAATCGGGAAAATCCTTTATGTTGGGTCCCTTTATAACCTCTACGCTGTCCATTTGGTCTGCGGGAGCGGGAGCGTCTATCATATTGTCGTTTATAAGGAAGCTTTCGGGAAGCTCGATTTTCGGCATTTCTCCGAGGGTAGTGGGATCGGTGAGCACGCCGGTAAGAGCCGATACTGCGGCCGTCTCGGGGCTGACAAGGTATACCTTTGCGTCGGCCGTACCGCTGCGTCCTTCAAAGTTACGGTTGAAGGTACGGAGAGAAACACCTGCAGAATTTGGCGACTGACCCATTCCGATGCAGGGACCGCAGGCACATTCGAGGATTCTTGCACCCGCTGCGATTATGTCGGAAAGAGCGCCGTTTTGCGCCATCATATCAAGCACCTGACGGGAACCGGGGGAAATGGTCAGGCTGACGGTGGGGCATACCGTCTTTCCTTTGAGTATTTTTGCCACCTTCATCATATCTAAAAGGGAGGAGTTTGTGCAGGAACCGATACATACCTGGTCGACCTTGATGGGACCGATCTCGTCAATGGATTTTACGGCGTCGGGAGAGTGGGGGCAGGCGGCCGCAGGATGAAGGGTGCTGAGATCGATGTCTACCACCTTTGAATATACCGCATCGTCGTCGGCAAACACGGGGGTGTAATCCTGCTCGCGGCCCTGAGCCTTCAAAAATGCTTTGGTGACCTCGTCGGAAGGGAAAATGGATGTGGTTGCGCCAAGCTCAGCGCCCATATTGGTTATGGTTGCGCGCTCGGGAACGGTCAGGGTCTTTACACCTTCGCCGCCGTATTCGATAACACGTCCCACGCCGCCTTTAAC
>CAKSDF010000183.1 GCA_934444695.1 uncultured Eubacteriales bacterium
GGTTAAAAGAGCCTGCAAAAACGATTTTAAGGAAAACAACAGCATTTCCGATTTAAGAGCGATCGAACTTAATGAAAATCAGCGGGAAGACGTGCTGATAAAGCTCGAAGAAGAGGAACAAAAGATGGTTGAAACCTCAACCAGCGCCATTTATAACACAAAAAAATTCAATGATGAAATTGAAGAGGCAAGCAAGGTGGTCACAAAAGGCATTGCACAGCGTATGACCCGCAAAAAGACGGTTGTATGCGGGCTTATAGCCATTGCAGCCTACTTCATCGGATTTTTGCCGCTGATTTTTTCAAACACCAATACCGCAAAATCCTTTTCCTTTTCAAGTCTCATCACAATTATAACCATAGCAATTTTCGCAGCCGGCGGCGTTATATACCTCTTTTCGCTGAGAAAGAAGCTGATAAACCGGTTTAAACACTTCAACTATGTAATGAGCGGAATATGCGACCGGATAAGAAAGTCTCTCGACGAATTTTCGGAATATCTCAGTCACGCCTGTATGGTTATGAGAGAAAAATCGGCGCTGGATGTTGCCGACACAAAGGAAACCGAGGACGCGGTAAATGTCCGTGTGCTGAAATATAATCTGTCCAAGCTGAAGGCGCAGATCGAGGAAAACTATAAGCTTCTTAACGATTTCTCCGACGAGGACGTTGAAAAGCTGCTTGCCCCGGGTGAAAAGGACCGTATAACCGCCTTCGATTATGATTATACAAGGCGGCAGGACTTTGAATATTTCATTTTTGAAAATGCCGAATCAAAGGAAATTGAATATATGCTAAAGGGGCACAGCGTTGAAATACCTATGCTGTGCGTCGAGAAGGTTACACTTAAAAGGGAGGAATTTTATGATTAATACGATTTTTCAAATAATCAAGTTTGTCATTGCCGTTCTTCCCTTTGTTTTTCTTTGTGTTTCAAGCAAAAGGGTAAACCTTGCAAAGCCCTATCGCAGCAAGCAGTTTTTGATGCCGGTTATAGCGCTGGTTTACGTCATTATTGCAATGCTGCTGATGAATTCTATCAACAACGGCATCGTGTGGCTGCTTAGCAGCATTCCAAAGTGGATTTCTTCTCTCGGTGCCGTTTCCTGGATGCCCGATGGAATTGCCAATGTGATTTCAAAGATCGGCGAGTTTTTCCGCAACCTGTTTAACAGAATTAATCTGCAATTCTGGGCATTCTTTTTGTCCAACATTGTTATAATCGCCTTCTATATGCTGGTCAAGAGAATAAGCATAAAAATCATTTCAAAAGCGGTGAAAATGACCGGAGACCTGCATCTGAAAATCGCAGGCCGTTTCTACGAATACTTCCCCGAAAGAGACAGCTGGTGCATCAGAGAAAATTATGTTCAGGCGCGCAGTCTGTTCAAATTTTTCTATTATTGCGCCGTGGTGCTGTCGGCACTGCTTATGGTGGTCAGCTGCCGATTCTATTTCGACGGACTTATTAAATCGGTATTTTATCCGGTGTTTGGCATAATTGTTGTGGGTGAGCTGTATTTCTATCTGGACGGAGCCACCAAACGCGAGTATTCCGAACAGATTTTAGGAGAAGATGAGGACGCCTATAAAACCGTAAACTATTCGCTGCTCAGGAAGTTTTTGCGCTCCTGCTTCGGCGATAAGCTTCTGGCCGAAAACACGAGCATAAACAACGCCTTGTCTTATGATGTTACCACCGACGACATTATCAGAAGGCTTGAAAAAAGCGAGGATTCAAAGGTTGTTTGCTTTGCGGCATACATAAAGGCTCTTGTAAAAACGGGATTTAGCATCGATCACGATTATCTGCGGTCGTCTCTTGATATGCTTGAAGGCAAAAGCATTCTTTTTAACAATCCCTTTTATAACGATCTTGTGCCCTATGCATTTTATCCTATGAACCGTGCCCTGCTCAACCACCAAAAGGTGCTTGTGGTCCTTGGCAGACACGCTATCGAGGACGACATTTATAAATGGATCGAAAACGGCATAGAGGCCGTTACAAACATACCTTTTATGTGGAACATCGGCATTCTGAAGGCCGAAAAGCAGGACGTTGATATCGGTATATTAACCTGTTCCGACGTTTTAAATGCCGAGCTTCAAAATTCCAATTCGGAATTTTTGAAAAGTGTGGGATTTGTGGTCATTGTCGAACCTTCAAAGCTCATTCCTTCCTCCCAGATTGGTCTTAACCTGCTGGTAAAGAGATGCATGGACGGTAAGGATAAAAACATTGTATATTGTATGTGCGACAAAAACTGCGACGGATTGGTCGATGCTATGTCCCACATTCTGATGACCAGCATTACCGAGGTTTCGGCAACCCAAAAGCATCTCGGCACATCCTCATATATGTGCTGGGAAGCCGACAGCGATTATCTCCACCATCGCCTGGTGCCCAACATTTCACGGTATCTCGGTATGGGAACCGAGCTTTCCTTTGCCGCCCTTAAAAATCAGGTTTCAAAGACCGAGTGGTACGGTGGAGAGGCCTTCCCGGTTACCGATATGCGGTGGATCGACAGGCAGTATTATTACGATCTGACAAAGTATGCGGGCCTGTCCACCAGCCAGGAAAAAATGGACGAAGCCTTTGTTACAACGCCGAATTTCTGGAGCGCCGAGGTAGAAAAGAATAAGTATCTGACGGTTGAAGACGAGTCTTATAATATGTTTGAAATCCTCAGAGATTTTTCTACCAGAGCCGGTGAACAGGGATTTATCAACATTATTTCTTCGGAATATCTTTTGAAGGATTATATGGCCGATAATGCAGCTATTTTTGAAGCCGATGCCAAGGCCATTCCCTTTATTGTTGCCGATTACACAAGAAGCAACCGTAATACCATTCTGCGCCTTGCTCTTATGATGAGCACCTCGCCGGTGGATAAAAAAACCCTTGAAAATGAGCTTTCGCTTCTGGGAATCGATGTTTTTGACCTGAAAAAACAGCTGTGGTATGAGCTTTACTGCTGCTATTCGCCTACGTCGAAAATATTGGCGCTGCCTAAGGATTACAGGGCGGCGGTGGATGCGGTATATGATCAGGTGCTCAGAATCGGTAAAGGCAATTTTGAGTGCACCTGTGATCTTATTAAGGCCGAGGAAATTTTCAATCTTCAGACCGGTAAAATGGAAATTATGTATTCCATAACCGATTCCGATTTTCTGAGATTTTGTATGTCAGAGCTTCATTCGGCGGGATATGTTTCGGAGGACGAAAAGGGCGAGAAGCATTATCTCGGCGCAGAGCTTAGCGGCCACATTTATCAGAAATACCTTCCCGGTCAGTTCTTCACCTTTGGCGGAAAGAACTATGAAATGCAGTATCTGACCGCCGCGGGACGCGTGCTTGTACGGCGTGCGGCCGACCATATAACAGGACGGCCATCCTACCGTCAGCTGCGCAATTATATTATCAGCGGAACAAGACCGTCCGAAAAGGTGGGAGCCTGTCAGAATGTCTCGGGAATGAAGATTATAAGGGAATTTGC
>CAKSDF010000184.1 GCA_934444695.1 uncultured Eubacteriales bacterium
GGGTTATGTCGCTTCAGGAGCCCACCAAAAAGATGTCCAAATCCGACGAAAACGTCAACGCATGGGTGGCAATACTCGACAAACCCGAGGACATTATGAGAAAATTCAAGCGCGCCGTAACCGACAGCGAAGCCGAAGTGGCTTTCAGAGACGGAAAAGACGGAGTTAACAACCTTATGGGAATATACTCGGCCATTACCGGAAAGAGTCTTGAAAAGATAACCGAGGAATTTGCCGGAAAGGGATACGGCGACTTTAAGACGGCCGTGGGCGAAGCTGTGGTTGAAGAGCTGCGCCCGGTAAGAGAGCGTTTTGACGAGCTTATGAAGAACAGGGACTTTTTGACCGAAACCTGGAGAAAGGGCGCCGAAAACGCCGAAAGACTGGCAAACAGAACCCTCTCCAAGGTTATGAAAAAGATAGGATTCATCTATTAATCGATTATTTGGTTAATTGAATGATTAATTTATTCAGATTTTCAAACGGTCAGAGCTTTTTTAATTGCCGTAAAATAACGGCCGACAAATAAATCAATGCAGCATTAAACATAACGACAAAAATCGACAACAGATAGGAAAAAACCGATATGGAAAAAGTTGATTATACCGAAATAGTCTTTACAATTTCCCCAAAGGATGTGGACAGGGCAGGGGACATTGCCAATATGGCCGTTAAGGGCGGCATTTATATTGAGGATTATACAAATCTCGAAGAAAATGTCGAGCAAATCGCCCACATCGACCTTATCGACAGCGAGCTTCTGCAAAAGGATCGCTCCATAGCAAAGATACACATTTATCTCGACGAAACCGAGAATCCCGCCGAAACCATCGCCTACATTTCAGAAATGTACAAGGCTAACGGCATTGATTTTTCGGTGGATACGTCAATGTGCCTTTACGAGGACTGGGCCGAAAACTGGAAGAAATATTTTAAGCCCATAAACATCGGAGACAGACTGGTCATAAGGCCTGCATGGGAGCCTGAAACCGCTCAAAACGGCCGTACCGAGCTTATTCTCGAGCCGGGAATGGCCTTCGGCACCGGCACCCACGAGACCACACGTCTTTGTCTTGAGCTGCTTTCAAAATACACTGCCGCGCAGTCGGAAATTCTCGATGTGGGAACGGGCAGCGGAATTCTCGCCGTTGCGGGAGTGCTTTTAGGCGCAAAAAGGGCGCTGGGTGTGGACATAGACGAGCTATCGGTCAAAACCGCCAAGGAAAACGCAAAGCTTAACGGCGTTGCCGATAAGACCGAGTTTATCGCCGGAAACCTTACCGACAAGGTAAGCGGACGCTTTAACCTTGTCACCGCCAACATCGTTGCCGATGTCATAATGATGTTAAACGAGGATATTCTTAAATTCCTTTCAAAAGACGGAATCTACATTATGAGCGGCATAATCGACACCAGAGAGAACGATGTACTTGAAAACCTTGAGGGTAAATTCGAGGTTTTGGAAATTCTCAGAGAGCGCGGCTGGACAGCCATCGCCGCAAAACCGCTATGATCGATAAAAACACCGATATTTTTGCAGCCGACGGATACGATGCTCCGATAAGAGGCAGCGCTGACACTAACAATCACTCGGCGGAAAAAGAGCAGCAGCTGGGCGGCGGAATGACCGTTTTCACAAGCGACATTCACACCTTCGGCACCGATGCGGTACTGCTTGCAAGCTTTGCGCAGCCGCGAAAAAACACAAAAGCAGTGGAACTGGGAACCGGCTGCGGAATAATCTCGCTCATATGGTGCAGAGACGGAAAATGCGCCTCAATAGACGCGGTGGACATTCAAAAAGAGGCCTGCGATCTTGTTAATACGGCAGCAAAAAAGCATAACCTTGCCGGAAAGCTTAAGGTTCACAATGCCGATTTAAATGCCCTCGACGGGGTGCTTCCCGCCGGAGGATTCGACCTTGTGGTTATGAACCCGCCATACAAGTCGAAAAATGACGGACTGCGCTGTGAAAGGCAGGAAATCGCCGTTGCACGCCACGAAATTATGTGCGATACAAACAGCATTGTTGCCGCTGCGGCAAGGCTTTTGAATACCGGCGGTCGGCTTTGTATGTGTCAGCGGCCGTCGAGGCTTTGCGATTTAATGGTATCTATGCGCAGCCACGGCATTGAGCCTAAGCGTCTTAGAATGGTCGAACAGCGTCAGGGTGCTTCTCCCAATCTCTTTCTCATAGAAGGGAAGAAGGGGGCAAAAAGCGGAATTATCATCGAAAAGCCCCTTGTTATCGAGGACGAAAAGGGCGATTTTTCCGAAGAAATCAAGCAAATATACGGCGAATATTACGCAATGAAGAAAGCAAACGCAAGGAAAGGAAAGGTTTAATGGCAGGACGGCTTTTTGTGGTGGGCACACCCATCGGTAACTTGTCTGATATGTCGGAAAGGGGACTGGAAACACTCCGCTCGGTGGATTTTATCGCCGCCGAGGACACAAGGGTAACGGTCAAGCTTTTAAACCGATTCGACATTAAAAAACCGCTTTATAGCTACTACGAACACAACAAAAAAGACCACGGCAGAATAATTATAGATAAAATCTTAAACGGAGAGGATTGCGCCATAGTCACCGACGCCGGAATGCCGGCTATTTCCGACCCCGGCGAGGATCTTGTGCGTGAGTGCCATAAAGAGGGGATAGAGGTCGTTTCAGTGCCGGGGCCATCGGCAGTTATAACCGCCCTTGCGGTATCGGGAATGCCAAGCGGAAGATTTTGTTTTGAAGGCTTTTTGAGCGTTAATAAGGCAAGCCGTGCAAAGCATCTCGAGCAGCTTAAAAACGAAACCCGCACCATGATTTTTTACGAAGCCCCTCATAAACTTCTTTCAACCTTAAAAGATATGCTTGCCGTTTTCGGCGATCGTGAAATCGCCCTGTGCCGGGAGCTTACAAAGCTCCACGAACAGATAGAAAACACCACCCTTTCGGCCGCAGTGGAAAATTATTCAGAAAATGCTCCCAAAGGTGAGTTTGTCATTGTCCTTTCGGGCAGGGAAGAGACCGACGAAAGGCAGGAATATACCCTTTCGGACGCGCTGAAAATGGCAAAGGACTATATGTCGGACGGAATGTCGGCATCCTCGGCCGCAAAGACCGCCGCCGCAGATACGGGACTTAAAAAGCGGGATATATATTCCTTGCTTACCGAAGAAAAAGATAATCTTTAGGAGAAAAAATGCTCTTTAAAAGAAAAAAAGACGACACCGAAAAGGTGCTTAAACGAATAGACGGAAAGCTCATCAAATATGTTTCGTCGAGAGACGAGAACAATGTTGAAGAAATAATCGGACGTGGCGGACGGCTTGTGGTCACCGACACGCAGGTTGCCGTTAACTGCGAGGGTAAAGACGTTTTTGTGTGCGACAGAAATAAAGCCTCGGTATCTGAGCTTTTGAGCCTCAACGGCGTGGTCATAAC
>CAKSDF010000185.1 GCA_934444695.1 uncultured Eubacteriales bacterium
CGTTAAGCCACAGCTCGCCGTTTTCTATGTAGGGTTTGACCTCGTTATCGTCGTCATAATCTGGGTCAAGAGCTTCAAGTTCTTCAATAAGGGCGACGATCTTCTCGGGATACCCGCCGCCGCTTGCCCAACCGCTGAGGCCGTTAATTCCGTTTTTATTTTCGACCTGATTTCCGCATCTGTTAAAGAGATAGGAAAAATGTCTCGGGTCGGCAGTGTCGGATTTAGGATATCCGTCGGCGCCGGCATAAAGAGCGAGATGGTCAATATGAGCGCTGATTCCGGTTTCCCAGTCGGGGAAGCGCTGATGAGCATCAGGCTCCCTGTCGCTGTCCTCAAAACCGCTTGTATCGGTTATTTTAAGGCCGCAGGGATTGTGGAAAGAAGCGTCGATAACGCCGCCGAATTTTCCGTATCCCGTTTCAACGGCAGCCTGACAGTACGCCACAACGGGGTTCATTCCGATTGCGGGAGCCTGCCTCCAGTATATATCGGCAAGGGAAACAAACTCGTCGGTTGCGCCTTTGTTTTCGGCCCATTCCCTTGCAGCACTTACCGAAGCGGTGGTCGGTCCCATAATAAGGGTAACGCCGTCGCTGTTGGTTTTGGCCGCAGATGAAAGCGCCAATGCCGTAAGCATTGAAAGGGTAAGAACAATGGCCAGTACTTTCCTCATCAAATTGTTCAACTTAAACATCCTCTCTTTTTTATATAAAGAAATTTCAAGCAACAGATGCTTAAAAATATCATTACGACAGACCGCTGTCGTTTTTATATTGAAGTACGCTGTTTAAAATGCAAAATGACAATTTATTTTGATATTCCGCCGTTTTGAGAGCGTCAAGCTCGCTCTGATTTGAAACAAAACCGCATTCCACCATAACGGCGGGTTTTTTAGAATGATAAAGCAGGTATATCTCGCTTCCCACCGGCTTTATCTGCCGGTCGTTATCCTTTTGCAGCAGACGCGCAATGTCGTTTTGAATAAGCTGCGCCGCCACACTGCTCTCAGGATTATTTTTAGAATAGAAAACCTGGGTTCCGCTGTATTTCCCTTGCGAAAATTTATTTTGATGTATGCTTAAAAGCAGGCTGTTTTGCTCACTTTCGGATATTTCCAGCCGCTTTCTAATGTCAGACCGCTTTTTCTCTTTAACCGTTTTAAGGCTGTTGTCCCCGATGAGAGTATCCTCGGTTCTTGTCATAACCGCGTTAAATCCAAAAGCCGAAAGCATATCGCAAAGGCTTTTTGATATGGCAAGATTGATGTCCTTTTCAAAGGTTCCGTCGGCAGCAATGGCACCGGGATCGATTCCTCCGTGTCCTGCGTCGATAACCACAGTCATCCGTCCGCTTACCGCAGCGCTTGCCATAGCCGTATCGGAAATTTTCATTCCGGCAAAGCACATGGACAGCGGCACAAAAAGAACAAACAAGGAAATCACAATAATTTTGACAATATTCTTCATCCTATTCACCCGATGAAAAATATGCCCAAAGCGGATTTTTTAGTACAGCTTTCGGAAAGCCGATCAAGCACATCCGCCAACTCAGCAGTCCCTTGCTATAATACCGGAGACCCGCGAAGTCACCGATTGCCAAAACCCTCAACCGGCCGATACACTGCGCCGTTTATAACATTTAAACCTTTTGGAAAGGGCTTACCTTCAATTCTCTCGAAAACGCTTGCCCTCAGAAAAGCTTGCGCTGTTTATTGAGCTTTCTCTGCTCGAGGCGTTTTTTGTGCTTTTCCTGCGCCTCGGGGGTGCGGTAAAGTATCCTGTCGGTAATGGAGTAATCGTAATATCCGAGCTTATACGAAATTCCCGCTATAAGAGGCATAACGAAAACCGTCAGCCCGCAGGCCACCACCGAAAGCACCGATTGCTCGGCGCCGGTAAGGGTCTGAGGCATAAGGGTCAGAATAAAGGGATAAAACGGGGCATTAAGTATTCCGTATACCGCAATATAAACCCTGGGGAGCACCTCTGCCTTTGCGAGTACAAGCAGTATAACGGTCAGAAAATCGAGTATAGCAGCCATAAATCCCGCCTTAAATCCGCGGGAAAGGTCTTTCTCGGCTGCACCTGTCAGCACGCGGTTTCTGTCCTTTTCACCGAAATCAAAGGCAGTGGAAAAAATGATGACCGTAAGTATCACAAGATCAAGCACCTGAGTTATGATCGAGCCTATTTTCCCTCTCACCGCCATAAAGAAGGTGAAAAAGAGCAAAAAGCAAAACAGCTTCGACACAAGGTTTTTGGAAAATAATTTTAATGAGAATTTGAAGTTATATTTGTTCATTTTAGTTTATCCCTCTGCCCACATTCCTCGGCTGATAAGTTCGTTGATGGTTCTGTTGTGTTCGTCTATGGTGTTGTTGAAATAGAAGTTCATTCCCTTGTCGGTGACGAAATAGAAAGCCTCACAGGAAGTATCGGGCTCGACGCAGGCCTTGATTACATTGAGATTCATACTGCAAAGAGGCCCGGGAGGAAGTCCTTCCGATTTATAAGTGTTGTATGCATCGGAATTATGCTGATATTTCATCGTGGGATCGGATTGGAGGAATCTTCCGCCAGCATCCCATTTTTCAAGGCGATTATAAAACACCTGAGCCACCTTTTTCATATCGGCCGTTTTGGCGTCTCCCGCCTCAAGCTGAACCACCGACGCAAGAGTCAGCACCTGATGGACGGTATATCCCTTTTGCTCAGCCGCTTTACGCATCTCGGGAGTAAATCTCTCGGCCAGGGTGTCTATCATTTTCTGAACCACGTCGTGGGGATCGTCGTTTTTATAAAACTTATATGTTTCGGGGAAAAGGTATCCCTCAAGCTGATAATAAATGTCGCTGTCGTCGGGAATGCTGTCGAGTATTCCGTCGGTTGAATTAAAGGCCTTGGCGCCCTTTTGTACCTCTTTGATAAAGGAATCGGATTTGCATATACCGTTTTTCTCAAGTGCGGCACCGATGTCCTCAACCGTTGCGCCCGGGCGTACCGTCACCGATATATCCTCGGCGTGAGCCACCGTTTCTTCCAGCACCTTAATGATCTTGCTGTATCCCATATCCTTGGTGAATTGGTGCTTACCGTAATTGATAGCGGGATTTTTACCGGTCAGCTTCAAATATGCCTGAAAGACCTTTGCGTTGCAGATTATGCCCTTTTCGGCAAGTTCTTCATACACCGTAATACTGGGGGTTCCCTCTTCGATGGTTATGTATATTTCGCTTTCGCTGTCTGCGCCTTTAAAGACCTCTTTGCCGATTCCGGTAACATCGGAAATAAGGAAAAGGAGCAGCCCCGCAATAAAGACAGAAACCAGTACGATGACCGTTCCCCTTATTATCCCGCCGATGGCGCTGCGGCTTTTGGCCTTCTTTTGTTTTTTTCCGTTTTTGGAATTGCCGCGGGAA
>CAKSDF010000186.1 GCA_934444695.1 uncultured Eubacteriales bacterium
TTTCGGCCAGGAAAGATTTAAGATGCAGCTTATTGTATCCTTCTGATTTTTCTTTTTTGTCACATCGAGCTGATGTTCCCGGCCGCACAATAATAGTGCACATATTTATATTAATACTGCTTTATTAATACTGTTTTTGCGGCAATTGCACAGCCGCCGAAAAAGGCCTTCGGAGTTTTCCGAAGGCCTTTGTTTTTTGATATAACATAGTTTCAAAGCGGCACTCTGCCGCATCTATTAAGTTTTGCAATGTATTTTGATATTACCAAACATACTGCTGTGAGCAAAAAATCAGAATCAGCCTATCTCGGCAGGAAAAACGGTTCTGAGTCCCACCGAGTACTGCAAAATCATCAGTGCGTCTGCTGCGGTGACCTTTCCGTCGACATTGACATCGGCCGAAACCTTATGATAATCGATAAAATCAACAGTTCCAACGGTGTTGCAAAGCGCAAGAAGGGCATCCTTGGCTTCCACACGCTCGTTCCAGTCAAGGTCGCCGTAAATGTGTTCTATTTCCTCAAAAGGAATTCCCATAAAGTTTGCGTATTGCTCGGCCGCCGTGCCCTTTATGCCCTTTATAAGGGTAAGGTCGCTGTCTTTAAAGGCGTCGCGGTGTATGGTTTTAACGCTGTATGGAATGGTGACCTCCGAAAGGGCGATACATCCGTCGAAAACCATGTCGGGAATATATTCGGGACCATAGGATATTATCATATATGTCAGAGCACTGCAATTTTTAAATGTATCGTTGCCGTAGTTGATCTCGGGGCCGAAGCGCTGGAATCCAAAGGGGGTCTTGACTGTCACAAGGCCGTCGCAGCCGCTGAAACATGCTGTTCCAAGCTCGGTGACACCCTCGAGAATATTGACCGTTTCAAGGCTGTCGCAGTTCAAAAAACACCCGTTTCCCATTTTTTCGGGAGTATCGGGAATCGTTACCTTTTCAAGAGCGCCGCAACTTGAAAAAGCACCATTGCCCAATTGCATAAGTTTTTTCGGAAGAGTTATTTCGGTAATTGACGGACACTGTGCAAAAGCACCGTCGCCGATCACTTTTGTTCTTTCGGAAAGCTTGACGGTCTCGAGGTTTTCACAATAGGAAAATCCGTTGACCTCGCCGTATCCCTTTCCGCCGTCCTCAATGACAAGAGATTCAAGACCGTTGCAGCGCCCAAATCCCGACACTGAACATCCGCCGTTTTTGATTGTTATTGTTTTAAGAGTATCGTGTTGACCGAAGTTAGTTACTTCTTCAACGCACTCAGGAACGATAAGATCAACTATATAGTTGTTTCCCCATTCCTCCGAATATCCAAGACCTTTACCAAGTCTTATAACCTTTTTCCCGCCGAGGGTGGAGGGCACTTCGCAGGTGGGATTATATCCTATATATCCCGTGACAACTGCACGGCCGTTCTCGATGAAATATTCGAAATCGCCGTCGGTCAGCGCAAAAGAACAGACCGGAAACGCACACAGCACAAGGCAGATAGTTAAAATAAATGATATAAACTTCTTCATGATATCTCTCCCCTTTATATTTTAGAATGTGGTGCTATATTGAACAATTTTCGTTACCATTCCTGTTGATGCATTTATTTGTATATCCGTAACAAAACTTCCCTGAATATAATTAACATACAAATACTGTGGTTCTTCCTGTTTATCATTGGGTGTTCCCAAAAGCCTTATTACATCATTATAATTGCTGTTTCCGTTAACACCACCATAATTAAATGCCGTTTTGGAGACTTTACTGTAATCCACTTCTAAAGAGTGAATGTTTCCTAATGTGGGGTTTTCGATAGTCGCTGCAACGATGCCTTTTTTATATGTGTAATTAACTCCTCCAAAGGAATCAATAGTTTCTTGAAAATATTCAGTTTTTAAAATCTCTCCGAAATCTCCGGTAACATCATAAGGGGACATTCCCAAATAAATTTTTCCCCTCAGATCTATACTTGTTTCGGTCGGTTGTGGGGTCTGCTCGGTTTGGGCGGGGCTTTCGGATTTCGCTTGCTGCGCGCTTTCTGAGGGCTGCTGTGACTCGCCGCTTTGGGAGGCAGGATCGGTCTTTTGCAGCTTTTCGGAATCCATTGCTATACTCTGAACATACCACTGATCTCCGTCCTCGCGGTCGACGGTAATTGAGCACACGATCGATTCTTTTCCGAAAATCAGCTTGCCCTTTCCCGAGTTCCCGTACCCGTCGTCGGAAAATTCAAAAGAGGCAATGTCGTCCTCAATTCTGGCAACGGCGCTTTGCAGAGCTGCATCCTTTTGACCCGATACCGCCTTTGAAACCGAAAACATTATGGAATTTTCGTGGGTCTTTTCGACTTTAAGGGTGACATTTCCCGAAGAATTTTTCCACTCTCCCTCGTAAGCCGAATAATCCGCCGCCGTACTTTCGGCCGAGCTTTCATTCCCGCTTGCCGAAGAGGGCTTTGCCGATCCGCACCCGGAAAGCAGGCAAAGCGACAGGCAAAGAGCCGCCGAAAGCGCCCTTAAAATCACCCTTTTTCTTTCTTTTTTCATGACCTCTCTCCTTCCGTATTTCCCCTAACAATTAAAAACCGTCCCGTAGATCTGCTTATATCAGACAGTTTATCCACATTTTACAACTTGTTTTTAGTTTTGTCAATGATTGTCTTGTTTTTATCAAGATGAAATTACGGCTTGCATTAATAACAAGGAGAATAAAGTTGATAAAATAACTTTCTCGAAAAAGCAAAATGTAAATATCTTTGTCACGGTGTGTTTCGGAAAAGGTACAGGTCAAAGAGTCAAACAAAAGGATACCTTATTCAAACATGGTCAGCTTAGCCAATTTTTTGTAGATAAATTTGTATATTAAGCCTCTTTAAACCGTCGGGCAGTTGTGGTAAAATACTTATGTAAATTTTGCGCCGCCCGGCGGATTTTTTGTCCTGCCGCCGCAGGCGCTTTATCAAAGGATGATAGGAAAATGAAAAAAACGCTTTGCATAATTTTATGTATCGCACTGATGTTGAGCAGCTTTGCCTTCTCGGCCTTTGCCGACGACGAAGCAGCCGACGCCCCGAAACAGCTTTCGGCCGCCGAAGGTTATTTTTCCGATTGGGAATATACCGGAGCCGTCCGCTCCCTCGATTCGGCAGACTTTATGGAGGGCGAGGGTTGTTACAGCTTTGTCGGACAGGATATGAGCATCAACCTCAATTTCACCGGCCTTACCTACCAAGGCGGAATTAAAAATGCCGGCTTCTTGGAGTTTTGGCTTTATGTTGACAATGCTGAGCTTATTTCAAGTGACAGCAGGGTCATAATCTACAAGAACAAAATCCAGAAATTCCAGTCGACAAAATCGGTCTTTTCCGGCCTTAAAAACGGATGGAATAAGAT
>CAKSDF010000187.1 GCA_934444695.1 uncultured Eubacteriales bacterium
GGAGAGAAAACCTGCGGTTCAACCTGCTTTTGCAGCGTCGGCTCGAGGGCGATTATCCCGGCCTCGCAAGAACCATGAGCTTTAAATCCTGTAAATATAATTTCAACATAATAAACGGCTCGATACTGCTCGAAATAGGCACCGAAGCCAATACTCTTGACGAAGCGATATACTCGGGGCAGCTCATCGGCGAGGCACTTGTCAAGGTTTTCAAGGGCCAGTAAACCAATCACACGGTCACATATTCGCGACATTTCCTATATATACAGCACATTTAATTGATAAAAGTAAAAAACGGACGGCCGATAAAAGGTCATCCGTTTTTTCAGAATATAATGCCGACAGAAATGCCCGCAATGAGGTTTTTGCCGCCTTTGTCGATCGCAGCAAGCTACGGTTTTGCCGAAGGAAAAATTATCCATCGATAATTTCGTAAAGCTCTTTTGCGCCGTCTTTCGACACAAACTCAGGCACCGCAAGCACTTTGGCGGTAATGGGATTTGTGCCCATTCTGATGGTCATAACATCCCCCACCTTAACATCGTAGGAAGCCTTGACCACCCTGCCGTTTACCTCTATTCTTCCGGCGTCGCAGGCCTCATTTGCCACCGTGCGCCGCTTGATTATGCGGGATATTTTTAAATATTTATCAAGTCTCATAATATGCTCCTGTTATCGTTTGATTGTTTTAAAAGATGATTTTTTATCAACATCCGTTTTCTAAAACCTGCCGTTTGCCGTTTTTCGACCATTTATTATGTCCGGCAGATTGCCAAAGCATTACTTGCTCATTTTGACCTCGTCCCAAAGCTTATCAAGGGTCTCAAGGGTCGAGCTTTTCATATCTATTCCCTTTTGATTCGCAAGATTTTCAACCTTTTCAAAGCGTGAAACAAATTTGTTTGTGGCGCCGTTTAAGGCCTGCTCGGAATCGATTTTCAAAAATCTCGACACATTAACGGCCGAGAAAAGCAGATCCCCGTATTCCTCAAAAACGTGGCCGCTGTTTCCTTCGGCAATGGCCTCTTTCAGCTCGCCGATTTCTTCATCCAACTTTTTGACCGCCTCATTAACATCGTTCCAGTCAAAACCGGCCTTTCTCGCTCGCTTTTGGACCTTCTGCGCCCGCATAAGTGCAGGATAAGAAGCAGGCACGCTCTTTAAGGTATCGGTAAACGTCTCCTGATGCTTGGATTTTTGCTTGATCTTATCCCAATTTTCAAGCACCTCATCGGAATTTTCCACCGACACATTTCCGAAAACGTGGGGATGGCGCTCGATAAGCTTTTTGCAGATTCCGTCGCACACATCGGTAAAATCAAAGCCGTTTTGCTCCCTTTCAATCTGGCAATGGAAAACTACCTGCAAAAGAACGTCTCCAAGCTCCTCGCAAAGATCTTCCCTGCTGTCTCTGTCGATGGCGTCGGCCGCCTCGTAGGTTTCCTCGATGAAATCATTTCGTATGGAATGATGATCCTGTTCCCTGTCCCAGGGGCATCCGTCGGGCTGTCTTAGCCGTTCCATAATGGCAAGTAAATCCTCAATGACGTATTTATCACCTTTATTTTTTATCAAATCGCTGTTTTTAATCATTTTTTATCCTCCGCATTTATAAGCGCGATTTTTAACTGCCTTTTTTAAAAATATCCCTTGGCAAAACGGTTTTTGTGATAATAACGGCAGCCCCGTAAATAAGCACAGCCGCCAATATTGCGGCAACGGCCGAAAGCTTTTGGGAAAGGTGTTCGGACAAAATTACAAAGCAAAAATATCCGCCTGCTGCCGACAAAACCGCCGAAGCAAAAGGCTTAACAATATCTTTTATAATTGCAACTCTGAACCCCGTTTCCTTAACGATAAAATAATAGTCGGAAACGAAAATAAAAACATAGCACACAAGGGTCCCGATTGCCGCGCCGTTGACGTTTAGCGCGGTATTTTGAACGGTCAACAGATTTATGACCGCCTTTAAAGCGACGCCGATAAGCATATTATAAACAGGAATGCGCTCCTTGCCCACCGACTGAAGTATGTTGGTAAAAGGCACCGAAAAGCCCGCAAAAATCGAGCAAACGCTTAAAATGCGCAATTGATGGGAAGCGATTTCCGCGCCAAAAGGTTTTGAGGAATATATAAGACCCAGTATCTGCGGACTGAGTGCAAGCATCCCCGCCGCCGCCGGAAAGACCACAAGGGAGGTTATTTTTACGGCGCTGTGGAGGTTTTCATCCACACCGCTTTTGTCCCCGCTTTCAAAACACCTTGTCAATGTCGGCACAAGGCCCACGCCTATAACCGCCGTAACATTAGGCACAAGGGCAAAAATCGGCGTTGCAAACCCGCGAAAGCATCCGTATAGATATGCCGGCACATTAGCGGTATCATATCCGCCGAGGCCGTTTAAAAGGCCGGGATAGACCGAGAAAATACCGCTGCCGTCGGCCGCAATCATAGCTTCAAGGCGGCTTTGAACGGTCAGCACATCCACAAGCCCCGATATCTGGGTAACAAGTGAACCTAAAATTATGGGAAAGGCCATTGCGACAAGCATTTTCATCCGACTGTCGAAAAGCGACGGTTTTAAAGGCGATGAATCGGCAGCATTTGAGAAAGCGCCGTTTTCCGATTGCACGAGGCCGTTTTCTGTCTTATTCTTCGCTTCGCCGGTTTTCTTGTCGATGCGGTTTTTTCGGCCGAAAAGCAGCCTATCCGACCGTTTTAAGTGGACAGTAAGATAGATAAATCCCGCCACCGTTCCCATAAGCACACCGGCTGCCGCTCCCGCCGCCTGCACTTCGACAGAAAAGCCGAAAGATTTAAGCGCAGCAGCTGCCGCAACGCCCACAACAGCCTTTCCGAGAGCCTCTAAAACCTGAGAAACGGCCGTGGGAACCATATCATTGACTCCCTCGAAATAACCCCTTCCCACTCCGAGCAGCGAACAAAAGAGCACGCATGGAGCAATGACAAACACGCCCCATTTAGCCCTGCCGTCGCAAAAAGCAAGGCCGAGACAAAGCACCAGCGCGGTCATTATGACGCCGAAAGCCGCAAAAAGCAAACGGCAATAGCTTATCGATTCTTTCAGCTCGTTGTTGTTTTTATCGGTTACGGCCTTTGAAACAAGCCTCGACAGCAGCACGGGAAGTCCCGAAACGGCCACCGAATAAAAAGGCAGATAAAGGTCATAAGCGGTTTGGAAATAGCCCATTCCCACCTCGCCGATAAGGTTAGCAAGAGGAATTTTAAAGAGCACGCCAAGTATCTTAACAACAATGTCGGCAACTATAAGAATAGTTGCCGATTTAATGAAAGTATCCTTTTGTTTTTGTGTAGAATTCAAGTCTCTTTTCGATGAAGGAACGGAGA
>CAKSDF010000188.1 GCA_934444695.1 uncultured Eubacteriales bacterium
CCGACCGCTACGGGCTTTAACGCCGTGTAATCGTGGTCTGTGGAATATGTGTATGTCCGGTCAGACGGCCGAATAGCACGATATCTTCGCTAATTGCCGCCTGACCTGCCGAAAGCTCGCCGTCCTCAAGGTATGGATTAAATCCCGTTCTTTCGTCGAGGCTGTCTCTTACCTCAATAAGATTTCTCCACATTTCCTGTGTGCTGTCGGCGTTTCTGTCGAGCAGGGGAACGGCATCGCAAAGATCATCCCATATCTCGTCGATGTGGAGGGCATTTTCGGTGCCTTGCGCCCGCATATTAAGCTTTTTGCCGTACTGTCTGTATGCCGCCGCAAAGGTGCCGAACATATCTTTAAGCTCTGCCACATCCTGAAGATTCGGAATAAGCCTGTAACTTCTCAGCGCCTTTTTATAATCCGCAAACTCTTCGGGGGTTATGTCGGTAAAGGACTGAGCAATAACCGACTTTGCAATGTCGTTTGCCTTTTCGACAATAAAAGCATAGTCTCCCGAGCTTTCCACACTCGCATTTGCCAAAAAATTATAAAAGGTCGTCAGCCCATCTTTAAGGTCGTAAAAGCTTATTTCGCTGGAGTATTCGCCTATGATGCTTCGGGCAATGCGGTTTATGTCGGCCTGTACAAGGCGGTTTTTGCCTTTTCCGCCCATTCTCTTGGACTTAACAAACTCACCTTTCAGCCGTTCGATCTCGGCCTTGTAATCGGCATTGTTCCGCATAAGGGAAGAAAGCTCGGCGTTGTCGGTCAACCTCATTCCCGCGTCGGATATGGAAGCTCTCTGTTCGTCCGAAAGAATGTTTTCCGAATTTGTTTGCACAAAACTCTGTTGATATTCCGATGCAGCTTCAGATTGGTCGGGTCCAAAATTCCTGGTTTCAACTTCTGCGTCGGTATTAACCATATAGGCAACCTTGGGATTTCCGTGGTTCTTTGCAATGTCATCACGGTCATAGGTCATATTGTGATCTACAATTGCCGCCGTTTTAAATCCGAGTTTCTTTTCATACATATCTCTGAGATTTTGAACGTTTGACATATAGCAGTCAAGTGTCTTTGCTTTTTCTTTAACGATCGGTGCAATGGAATTAAGAAATCCTCTTTTATCGCTTGCATTAAAAACACTTATAAGGTCGCCTTTTGGGGTAATAGAAAAACCACTGAGTCCGTCATCAGAAAGATAATTGTAACAATCATCATATCCGATTCCGTCTTCGGTGGTTTTAATTCCGTGCAGATCCACAAGTTCTCCGTATCGGAGATACTTTTGTGCAATTTCAAAAATATCGTGGAAGACATTTCCGTTGACTCCACCGTATAGGGTGAAGTCTCCGCTTTTTTCTACATTCCAAATATCATTGCCGACGCTGCTCCTAATACGCTCCAGTTGTCCCGATAAAACTCGGGAAAGTCTTCTTCGTAGAGCTTCATCAAGCGTTCGGTCTCCTGAGTGGAACAGTTTTGTTTCGTCCTCAGACATTCTCTGACTTTCTGCTTGTATTCTTCGAAACTCAGCTGTTGGTTCATAACTTACACCTTCTTTATTTTTATTATACGAATTTTTCTTGTTGTTGTCAACATCCGAAACGCTGTATTTTATGTTCGGACTCCAATCAGTACCATTCCATTCTTCTAATTTGTAATTTTCACCATCTTTTCTTAATCGGCGTTCTCCCTTTTCAAAGAAGTTTTCAAGGCCATTTTCGTAAGCCGTAGGTGTGGGATAGTGGTCATTGTCATAGACATTTCCTGATCTACTGAAGCCTGCGTCATAGTCAATACTGTTGAGCCACTGAATTGCATCGTCGGTTATTTTTCCTTCGTTCAGCCTTTCTGTCCAGTATTTTTCGTTGTTTTTTCTTCTGTAATCTAACTGATTGTTTTCCCTTTCATCTTCAAGAGTCTTGAGTTGTTCAAGTACCTGCTGTTGAGACGCCGAATATTTTTTGTTAGTCACCTGGATATAGTTGCCGCTTATTTTTTTCTTAAACGTGTCACCGTCATTGGTGGTAATAATATACCAGTTTCCTTTTTCGGTCACCTTGGCATCTTTAAAGACCTTGTGATATGGATGTTTACCTTTAAATTCAGTGATTTTAACATCGGCCTCATAATCCTTTAGATTTTCCCGAAGTTTTTCCATTTGTGAAAAGTTTTCGGCCTGTATCTGAGTGTATGCCCATTCGTCATCTGACATCCACGACGGCTTTTCAGACTTTTCATTATTTTCTTTTTTGGAAAGTTCGTCAACAAGCTGATCGCTCAACTCATTAACTGCGTTTTCGCTAATTGCGTAAAAATTCGTTCTGTTGTATTTAGAGGATGTGTGGTGCCACGAAGTGTATTCAAGAAAATGAGCACGAAGCCTCGAGAGCGGTACTTTTTTTAACTTTTCAGAATATTTATTGTCTATTTCCGATATTCCCCTTATTATTTCGGATTTTGACCATTTGGAAATAGGCATTTCACCGTTTTCATAAGCATTTCTTGCGTTGTTTGACATAGAGTACCCGTCATATCCATTGCCTGAATAATCTGCGTCGGATTGCGAATACTTCGTCTCGCCGCTTTCGTTCACGGCGCCCGAGCGGTAATTCTCCATTGCCTTGTCAACGCCCGTCCAAAGCATATCGGCTATTTTGTTCATGTATTCGGCCTCGCCTATGACCGAGTCCCGGATATAGGCGTTGTCGTGCACAAAATACTTGTCAAAGGCATTGTTTATCTTGGCGACAAATTCCTTGATAAAATCAATGATTCTCTCTGCAATGCTCTTGTGCTCACTTGCGAACTTCTCCCATTGCTCTTTGTTGGTCAGCGCCTCAAAGCAGTGGTCGGCGACTATTTCCTCCTCGATTTTGGCCTTAAAGCTTTCGTCGATTTTGTAAGTGCTTTTATACCGACGCTCATAATCGTCGAAAACCGAGTCGTATTCTCCCGCCTCCTTGAGGTGATCCACAACAAAAGCCCTGAAAGCCTCTGCATGTTCCAGCGCAAGCTCTTTGATCATATGATAAAGCTCGTGACCGGCCGTGGAGGTCAGCATATTTTTGCCGTCAAGGGCAAGAGTTATGACATTGCCGCCGTCGTACTGCCCATTTATAACCTTTCCTTCAAGCTTTATCTTTTCCGAAAGGCTTTCCACAACCTGAATGGTAATGCCTTCTTGCCTTGCCCATTGGTCAAGCACCCTAAGCTGTTGCCGTTGCAGACGGCTTATTTTTTTATCTACGGCATAGTTCTTGATAACACCGCCCTTTTTCTTGGCCTTCTCGTTGGCCTCTGTGCGGGCTTTGGAGCGGTTTTTATATTCGTCTGTCT
>CAKSDF010000189.1 GCA_934444695.1 uncultured Eubacteriales bacterium
TCACATGTACTTATCTGCGGCGGTACCGGATGTACTTCATCGGGAAGCGTTCAGCTTGCACAGGCTCTTGAAATGGAGCTTAAAGCCGCAGGACTTGAAGACGAGGTAAAAATCGTAAAGACCGGATGTTTCGGACTTTGCGCTCTCGGCCCGGTTATGATAATCTACCCCGAAGGCACATTTTACAGCCAGGTAGCGGTAGAGGATATCCCCGAGATCGTTGAGGAACATCTGTTAAAGGGACGTATTGTCGACCGCCTTGCCTACAATGAAAAGGCAGAGGGCGAGGGAGCCGCAACCTCCCTTAACGACACCCCCTTCTATAAAAAACAAAAGCGCGTTGCTCTTCGTAACTGCGGCGTTATCAACCCCGAGGTTATCGATGAGTACATTGCCATGGACGGATATCAGGCTCTCGGTAAGGTGCTTACCGAAATGACACCTGATGAGGTTATCCAGACCATGCTGGACAGCGGCCTTCGCGGACGCGGCGGCGCAGGATTCCCCACCGGCCTTAAATGGAAATTTGCCAGAGGTAACGACGCCGATCAGAAATATGTATGTTGTAACGCCGACGAGGGCGACCCCGGTGCATTTATGGACCGCTCGGTGCTTGAAGGCGACCCCCATGTTGTGCTTGAAGCTATGGCAATCGCCGGCTATGCAATCGGCGCAAACCAGGGCTACATATATGTCCGTGCCGAGTATCCTATTGCCGTTAAACGTCTCCAGATAGCCATTGATCAGGCCAGAGAATACGGCCTGCTCGGTAAAGATATTTTCGGTACCGGATTTGATTTCGATATCGACATCCGTCTTGGTGCCGGCGCATTCGTCTGCGGCGAGGAAACCGCTCTTATGACCAGTATCGAAGGCCATCGCGGTGAGCCGAGACCCCGTCCGCCCTTCCCAGCAGTTAAGGGACTTTTCGGCAAGCCCACCATCCTCAACAACGTTGAGACCTATGCCAACGTTCCGAGAATAATCCTCAACGGACCTGAGTGGTTTGCTTCCATGGGTACCGAAAAATCCAAGGGAACCAAGGTTTTTGCTCTGGGTGGAAAGATCACCAACACCGGCCTTGTGGAAATTCCCATGGGTACCACACTTCGCGAGATCGTTTATGAGATCGGCGGCGGTATCCCCGACGGAAAGAAGTTCAAGGCTGCTCAGACCGGCGGTCCTTCGGGCGGATGTATTCCCGCTTCGCTTATCGACACCCCTGTTGATTACGATTCTCTTATCGCTATCGGTTCTATGATGGGATCGGGCGGACTTATCGTTATGGACGAGGACAACTGTATGGTCGACATCGCAAAATTCTTCCTTGAATTTACGGTGGACGAGTCCTGCGGTAAATGTACTCCCTGCCGTATAGGTACCAGAAGAATGCTCGAGATTCTTGAAAGAATAACCGCCGGAAAGGGCGAGGACGGCGACATTGAAAAGCTTGAAGAGCTTGCCAAGACCATAAAGGCCACCGCTCTTTGCGGACTGGGTCAGACTGCTCCTAACCCCGTTCTCTCAACCCTCCGTTACTTCCGCGACGAATATGAGGCTCACATTTACGAAAAACGCTGCCCCGCAGGCGTTTGTAAAAAGCTTGCCCGCTTTGTTATCGATGCCGATAAATGTAAGGGCTGCTCGGCCTGCGCCAGAAAGTGCCCCGTTACCGCCATCAGCGGTCAGGTCAGATCACCATATACTATCGATCAGGCCAAGTGCATTAAGTGCGGCGCCTGTATCGACACCTGCAAATTCGGCGCAATCGAAAAGAAGTAATAAAGGAGGAATATACGATGAAAATGATAAATCTCACCATAGACGGCATTCCGGTATCTGTACCGGAAGGATCTACCGTCCTCGAAGCCGCAAAGGAAGCAAACATCAATATTCCCACCCTTTGCTATCTTAAAGATGTTCAGCAGATCGGCGCCTGCCGTCTCTGCCTTGTGGAAATAAAGGGAGCAAGATCTCTTGCCGCCGCCTGCGTTATGCCTGTTGGCGAGGGTATGGAAGTTAAAACCAACACCCCCCAGATCCGCGAGGGCAGAAAGGTCAACCTTGAGCTGCTGCTTTCCAACCACAACCGCGAATGTACTTCCTGCGTCCGCTCGGGTAAATGCGAGCTGGCCGCTCTTTGTAACGAATACGGTGTGGACAGCTATCCTTTCGACGGAGTAAAGAGCGAAACCAAGATTGACGATCTTTCGCCCTCCATCGTCCGCGATAATTCCAAGTGCGTTCATTGCCGCCGCTGCGTTGCCACCTGCAACAATATTCAGCAGGTCGGCGCTATCGGCGCAACCAACCGCGGAATTAAAACCGCTATCACCTGCGCTTTCGATCGCAGCCTTAACGATTCTCCCTGCATAAACTGCGGCCAGTGCATCGTTGCCTGCCCCGTCGGCGCACTTCACGAAAAGGACAGCACCAAGGCTGTATGGGACGCTCTTGCCGATCCCGATAAGTATGTTGTTGTTCAGCCCGCTCCTGCCGTGCGTGCTTCTATCGGCGAGGAATTCGGCCTTCCCATGGGAGTCGCCACTACCGGCACGCTCGCCGCTTCGCAGACTGGGCTTTGACAAGGTGTTCGACACCGATTTCGGCGCTGACCTTACCATTATGGAAGAGGGAACCGAGCTTATCGACCGTATAAACAACGGCGGCGTGCTTCCCATGATAACCTCCTGCTCGCCCGGATGGATCAGCTATTGCGAAAAATTCTATCCCGAGTTTATTCCCAATCTTTCTTCCTGCAAATCGCCCCACGAGATGACCGGTGCGGTTATCAAGAGTTATTTTGCAGAGAAAATGGGCATCGATCCTAAGTCCATATATGTTGTTTCGGTAATGCCCTGTACCGCCAAAAAGTATGAGGCAAAACGCCCCGAGCTTTCGGAAAACGGACTTCCCGATGTGGATGCCGTTCTGACCGTTCGCGAGCTTGCCAGAATGCTTAAACAGGCCGGTATCGACTATGCAAGACTTCCCGATGAGGATTTCGATACAATGCTCGGCGAATCCACCGGCGCCAGCGTCATCTTCGGCGCAACCGGCGGCGTTATGGAAGCTGCTCTGCGTACCGTTTACGAGATCGTCACCGGCAACACCCTCGACAGCGTTGATTTCACCGCAGTGCGCGGAATCGACGGTGTTAAGGAAGCTGAAATCGATCTTAACGGAACCAAGGTTAACGTTGCGGTCGCTCACAGCACCGGCAATGCCAAAAAGCTTCTTGAATCGGTCAAAAAGGGCGAGAAGAAGTACCACTTCATCGAGGTTATGGGATGCCCCGGCGGCTGCGTAACAGGCGGCGGCCAGCCCATTGTCTGCTCG
>CAKSDF010000190.1 GCA_934444695.1 uncultured Eubacteriales bacterium
GTACAGCTCTCTTATTTCCTTCTTTTCGAGGGTCTTTACAACCGATTCTCCGACGCCTGTGAAATAGCATATTTCCTTGACGGTAGCCGGGCCTATTTCGCAAAGCAGCTTTATGACCTCTTTTTGCTTTGGGGTAACCTTTGGAAAATCGGCAAGCTCCTGCTCGGTCTTTATGAGCCGCGCCGTTCTGACCGTCATATCTCCGGTTTTTCGGCCGGCGCTTTCGGTGACCGTGCAAATACCCTCCTTTACCGCCAATGAGAGTGTCTCGGGAGAAAATTTAAGCTCGCCGATAAGCCGCTGTCTTTCGATACCCTTCGGCTGGGTTTTCAAAAGCTCGTAAAGCTTGCAAAGACTTTTTGAAAGGGACTCGAGCCTTTCTTGCGTTATGTTTTCGGCGGAAAAATATTTAAGGCTTGTCCTTATGTTCATTCCCGAAGGCAGCATGGCTTTAAAGCTGTCGTAAAGAGGGCAGAAATTCTGCTCGGAAATATATTTGCCAAGCTCAAGCATTTCATCGTTTAAAACAGGCTCGCTGTCCAAAACATCGGCCACCTCTTTAAGGCCGTCGGGAAGTAACTCCTCCTGCTTTTTATACATAACCATACCAACCCGCGATGCAGTGCCTCTGCCAAAGGGCACCTGTACCCTGCACCCAACGATATTCTGTTTAAAAAGATGCTCGGGCAGGACATAATCAAAGGGCTTGTCAAAATGATAAGCCGTTTGTTCCACCGCCACACCGACGATGACAACACCCATCAGACAAGCCCCCTTTAAATTATTTTGATTTGTAAATAATCGCCAGCCGGCGTACTCCGCAGCGCTTAATTCTGCGGCATATCGGCGGCATTGCTGCTTTTTATCGGCATTTTTTTTTGCTGTAAAGTTTCCTTGCTGTCAGTTTTTTGCCGATCAGCGGTTATTTTCCGCACTTTTCCTCGGCCAGCTCTTCCATTGCAAGAGTCACCGGCTTTTCAACAAGTATCTCATCGTTTTGCTGTGCACGCTTGCTTATAAGGCGGGCGCGCTTTGCCACATCGATAACAAGATCGTAACGGTTTTCATAAGCGTTAATAAGTTTTCCTATTGCAGGGTTAAGCATTTTTAAGCACCTCGTTGATAAAATTAATATTTCGCTCGGTCTTTTGGCGATCCGAAAGAATTATTCTTTCAAATGCCTCGGCCGCTTGTTCCAGATTGTCGTTGACCACGATGTAGTCGTAAAATACCGATTTTTTCATTTCCTCAACAGCCTTGTCAAGGCGTTTTTCAAGCTGCTCGGGAGTTTCGGTCGCTCTGCCCGAAAGGCGCTTTTTAAGCAGCTCCACCGACGGCGGAAAAATGAAAATGCTGATAGCCTCGGGCATCTCGGCCTTGATCTTTTCGGCGCCGACGGTTTCAACCTCGACAAATACATCCTTGCCCTCGCTTATCCATCTTTCGATAGGCTCCTTGGGAGTTCCGTAGAAATTGCCGCAATATTCGGCATATTCGAGAAGCATATTTTTTTCTATCAGCTCTTTAAAAACCTCAACGGTCACAAAATTATATTTCTCGTCGTCGCTTTTGTCTCTCTTTGGCCGCGTAATTGTCGAAACGGAAAATTCAACATCCCCATGACGATCGAAATATGTCTTAAGCAGGGTATCCTTTCCGCTTCCCGAAGGGCCGGAAATAATAAACAGCCTTCCTTTTTCCTTCATTTTATCCTCCTCTTATCTGCCGCTTTCCATTCCCGAAACAAGCTTTTCGGGAGAAAGATAGGAAAGCACAACATGACCGCTGTCACATACGATAACCGAGCCGGTTTTTCTGCCCTGGGTGGCGTCGACCAGCAGTCCCTGAGCCCTTGCCTCGGTCACTACTCTTTTAATGGGAGCGGAATCGGGATTAATGACCGAAACAATTCTGTCTGCGGCAAGAAGATTGCCGAATCCGATACCTACAAGTTCCATTTTCTCACCTTATTTAAGTACTGAAATTTCAATTTGAAAAATTATTCGATATTCTGAATTTGTTCTCTGATCTTTTCAAGCTCGGATTTAACATCCACGACCACCTGAGAAATGTCGGTGTTTTGGGATTTGGAGCCGATGGTATTGATCTCGCGGTTGCTTTCCTGCAAAACGAAATCAAGCTTGCGCCCGATGGGATCATCGCTTTCGAGAAGATCCTTTATCTGAGACATATGACTGCGCAGTCTGACCGTTTCCTCGTCCACGGCGATTTTATCGGCAAATATGGCCGCCTCGGTTATAAGCCTCTGCTCGTCTATTCCGCGGTCGTCAAGCAGCTCTTTAAGCTTGTTTTCAAGCCTTGTGCGGTATTTTTCCACCGTTTCGGGGGCCTTGCTTTCGACGATCGATACCATATTAAGAATGTTGTCGGTCTTTTCGAGAATATCGTCTTTCAGCTTCTGTCCTTCGACCTTTCGCATTTCGATAAAACGGTCGACAGCCTTTTCGGCCACCCCTTTGACCTGCTGCCAAAGAGCCTCCTCGTCCTGCTCGCCCTTTTTGACCGAAAGCACTCCGGGAAAACGGGCCACCACCGACGGAGAGACCTTTTCGGCCGTCTCGCATATGTCGGACACCTCTTTAAGAGCGTCTGCATATCCCTTTGCAAGGGCGGTGTTGACCGACACGGTGCAGTTTTCGTCCTCTGACGCTTCTATCGAAAGGAAAAGATCTATCTTTCCCCTTGAAACACGGGAGCGGACATAGGATTTAAGCTTTTCTTCCAAAAATCCGAAGGAAACGGGCACCCGGCAGGAAAATTCAAAATAGCGGTGATTGACCGATTTGATCTCCACCGATATGTTTCTTCCCGAGCGGTCGTCCTCAAAACGACCGTATCCTGTCATACTTCTGACCATACGAACACTTCCCTTTAGATTTCCTTTTATTATATCGCTAAAGCTGCCGTTTGTCAAGATTTCTCGGCCGTTATAACGGAAATTTCTGCACTCCCTTTCGCACCCCTTTCCGCAATCTTTTTCTCAGCAGTCTGCGCCCTTTTTTCCTTGGCCTTTTTGCGGGGCAAAAATATCGGTTCTCTTTTTTCTTTAAACGAAAGATCCCGCCACTGCCGTGACAGGATCCTTCTTCGCTTATGTTTTATAAAAACGGATCGGCAAGCCGAAAAACTCAATCTGTTATCAGAAATTCATCGGTAATTATATTTTTTAAAGTTCTGGCGGCTTCTCTGGTAAGATGAATGGTGGCGTGAGACGATGTGCGCAAAATAAGAGTGTCCTCTGCGATCTCATATGTACATTCGCTGTCTACAACACC
>CAKSDF010000191.1 GCA_934444695.1 uncultured Eubacteriales bacterium
GAGGATGTGGAGATGGCCGAGGCCATTTTAAAACGCAGAATGACAGAAGGGGAGCGGTAAAGTGATAAGAATAGGTCACGGATACGATGTACACCGACTGGTAAACGGCAGAAAGCTCATACTCGGCGGTGTGGAAATTCCCTATGAAAAGGGACTTGACGGACATTCCGACGCCGATGTGCTGCTTCACGCAATCTGCGACGCAATTATCGGAGCCCTTTCTCTCGGAGACATCGGCAAGCTTTATCCCGACAACGACGATAAATTTTTAAACATCGACAGCCGTATTTTGCTTAAAGATACAGCAAATCGGATGGCCGAGGCGGGATATATCATAGGAAATGTGGACACCACCGTCATCGCCCAGTCTCCTAAGCTGTCGCCTTATATCGATCGGATGAGGAAAAACATTGCTGAGGATCTATCAACAGACGAGCATAATGTTAATGTTAAGGCCACAACCGAGGAGCATCTCGGCTTTACCGGAAGGGGCGAGGGAATTTCCGCCCACGCCGTTTGCGTTATTGTTAAAAAATAAACACAACCGATAAATGCTTTTAACAAAACAATATACGGTGCGACGATCGGCTGCTGTTTAGCAAGAGGGCTGACGCTTAATTTTTTGATGTAAATTACCTTTTTGAACGACTTTGATAAAGGACAGGGTTACCTTTTTCAGCTTGTATCATAATATGATAGTGATACGAGGTGAAAAATATGAAAAAGCAACTTATTATGGTCAGCTCAATCACCTATGCCATAAAGGGGAGAGAGCTTTTGCGCTCAAGAGGCTACCGCGCCTATATCGAGCGAACACCGCGAAACCTTGATACGGCAGGATGCGGATACAGCATCTATGTCAGCTCGGATGCCAAGGGTGCCGAGGAAATATTGCGATCGGCCGGAATAAAAATTCTCGGCATAGGCGGGCGATGAAATGATTTATTTCGACAATGCCGCAACAACATCGCCCAAGCCTAAATCGGTGCTCCGTGCGACCGATTATGCCTTAAAAGAGCTTTGCGCAAACCCGGGAAGGAGCGGACACTCCCTTTCGGTCAAAGCAGCCGACGCAGTTTATAAATGCAGGGTAAAGGCGGCAGATTTTTTCGGACTTGAAAATCCCGAAAGGGTGGTTTTCACAAAAAACTGCACCGAGGCGCTTAACACAGTCATAAAGGGACTTGCTCTTGAAAATTGCGAGGTCATAACCTCTTGCTTTGAGCATAACTCGGTTGCACGCCCGCTTTTTTCGCTTAAAAAGCATGGGGTAAAAACAAGGGCCGCAAAGGTCTGTTTCGGGGATACGCAAAAGACGGTCGAATCCTTCAAAAGCCTTATAAACGACAAAACAAGGCTTATAATCTGCACCCATGCTTCTAATGTATGCGGAACGGTTCTTCCCATAAAGGAGATAGGCGAGCTTTGCCGTGAGAGAAGCATTCCCTTTGCGGTAGACGGCGCCCAGTCGGCGGGTATGATTCCTATCGATATGAAAAGGGACGGCATCGATTTTCTCTGTCTTCCGGGACACAAGGGGCTTTACGGACCTATGGGAACAGGACTGCTGCTTTGCAGGGGCAATCTGCCCGATACACTGACAGAGGGCGGCACCGGCAATCTTTCGAGCAGTCTTTTTCAGCCAGACGATCTGCCCGAGCGGCTCGAAAGCGGAACAATCAACGTTCCCGGTATCGCGGGACTTTCGGCGGGAATCGATTTTGTTAAAAAGACAGGGCTTTCCCGCATAAATCGGCACGAAAAGCAGCTTTGCACGCTTCTTTTGGGTGGCCTTTCGGACAATAAAAGCGTCGTGCTTTACGGTGAGAATCCCGCCGTCAATTCCACAGCACCGGTCGTTAGTTTTAATATAAAGGGCATTCCGTCTGAACAGGTATCGGCCGAGCTTTCGGCAAGGGGAATAGCCGTCAGGGCGGGACTGCACTGCGCGCCTTTTGCTCATGAGGCTCTCGGGACCTTAAAAACCGGTACGGTAAGGGCGAGTTTTTCGGTATTTAACACACCCGATGAGGTAAAATTTCTCATAAAAAGTATAGAAAATATACAAAAAATTAATTGATAGCTATTGATTAAATGGGCTATTAGTGTTAAAATGATAAAAGAGTAACAAGTTTGTTATTTGTTAACAGGCTTTAAAATAAAATATACGGAGAAAATAATGACACAATTACTAAACGGAATTTCCGAGGTGTTCGACAATATCATAGGCGTTTTTAAGGGAATATCCATTGGGGATATTCTTGATATTGTCATACTCACTTTTTTGATATACAAAGCCGTTCAGCTTGTCAGAGAGACCCACGCGGGCCAGCTTTTAAAGGGTATTATTTTTCTCGTGCTCATAGATGTTCTGGTAAACGTGCTCGATATGACCATGATGAAGGTCATTCTTCAAACGGTGTGGAGCGTGGGAATACTTGCCCTTATCGTGCTGTTTCAGCCGGAACTGCGGCACGTGCTTGAGCAGCTGGGCAGAAACAAGCTGGGCTCTCTCGGGCGCACCCTATCGGACGAGGAGGCGCAGCAAAGCATACGCCGCAGCATCGAAGAGGTGTGCAAAGCCTGCACGTCTATGTCCAACGCAAAGGTGGGCGCCCTTATCGTATTTGAAAATAAAACCATTTTAAACGACGTTGTGGACAGCGGAAGCACGGTGGACGCGGTAGTGTCCCGCGAAATGCTCGAAAACATCTTTTATCCCAAAGCACCTCTACACGACGGAGCGGTGGTCATCAGAGACGGCAGAATACATTCGGCCGCCTGCATTTTGCCCCTTACCAAAAACACCAACATTTCCCTTGCCCTCGGAACGAGGCACCGTGCCGCGATCGGTATGTCTGAAAATTCCGATGCCACCATCGTGGTCGTATCGGAGGAGACCGGTACCGTTTCTGTGGCCAGCAAAGGCAACCTTAAACGGGGCTTTGACGCCATCACCCTTAAAACCGAGCTTGAAAACTCCATTGCAGGCGTTGAATCGAACGATAAAAACAAAAACAGCAAAAATCCTTTCAAGCGGATGGGGTGGTTTAAATGAATAAATTCAGCAAACTTTTAAACAACAACAAATTCCTGCTTGTTCTTTCCTTTATAATTGCCCTCGGAGTGTGGCTTTTCATTTCCATCACATACAGCCCTCAGGTCGACCGCGTCATTTCCGATGTGCCGGTTGAAGTTTCGCTGACATCGGTGGACGGAGCCGTTCCCATGTCGGTTTTCGGAAACGAAAACACCACCGTCAAGGTGGCGGTCAGAGGAAAGAAATATATGGT
>CAKSDF010000192.1 GCA_934444695.1 uncultured Eubacteriales bacterium
GACAAAGTTCTGCAAAACCACAAGGGCATCGGTTGCGGCAATGTTACCGTCGCCCGACAAATCGCCGCGTCTATATTCCGTAAAGGTAATGCTGAAATTAAAACGCTTGCCGGCTACATAAATATATTCGTCATATTTTTTATCAAAGCTATATTGGGGCTCATAAAAGTATTCGTTTATGTGATATTCGTTGCCGTACAAGTTTATGTAGAGACTTCCGTATTTGTTGCGGCAGGCGGTTACGGTGCTGCCGTCCTTAAGCTTGAACGACAGGGTGTTTGCTCTAAGGGTGCCGGTATAGCGGTATTGGCCGGATACTTTATCATATGAAAGAGTTTTGGAATTGTCGATGACCGTCTCGGTGCAGGTGATGTCGTTTTCGACCAGTCCAACTATGGGATTTTCGACGACCGTTACGGTAAATTCATCGGTAAGGCCATCGAAGGAACCGGTTACCGTGTGGCTTTCGCCGACCTTCCATAAAAGTCGTTCATTGTAATCTACATCATATGAGAAGGCTGAGCCTATATAAAGCGATTCAACTTCCGAGCGCGAAAGCTTACGGCCGTCCTTCATATACACCGTGTATTCGGGAAGTATGCTGAGACCGTCGGTGGTTTTGATGGCCGTGCAATCCTCTATTTCGACCTTTTCTATTTCATTGGGATCTAAGTATGTGTTTGAGACTTCGACGGAAGCAGTCAGGTCATAGGTTTTGCCGAATGCCGAAACGGTGATCGGCATATCCCTGCGGCCGAGAGATGAATCAAGGTCATAGGTGCTGTTTATTCTGTATATTTCGCCGTATATCGTAACATTTGTTCCGCGTGCATCGCTGACCGATTTGATCACGGTGCCGTCTTTTAAGGTTACGGTATAGGTCGGTTCATCTGCCGGATCGGAAAAATCGGGCTGTCCCGTCTTTGCAGAACGCTTGTACCAACTGTTGTAGTATTCTCCTTTTACAACATACATTTCATCGGGAACTATGCTTTCAACGGGATTTTCTATAACGGTTACATTAAAATCGCCGCTGAATCCCATAAAGCTCGCCGAAGCGGAATATACACCGCCGGGTTCCCAGTGATTTTCATACTGAGTATCGGTGTAGATGGGGAACATTCCGATGGAATCGCCGCCGCCCATGGCGTAGTTCTTATAGGAGTAATAACTCGAAAACAATCCTGTGGGATAGCTGATTGTTTGTTTTGTTCCGTCTTTAAAGGTTATGGTAAAATCGGGGTGATAGCTATATTTGAAATATTCCTCGGATTTTCCGGTTTCGGAATTATAAACAAAATCTTTTTCTCCGATAGCATTTGCGATAACGGTGGTGTCCGCAAATTCGATGTTATTAATGATGGTTTCCTTAACGGTTACATTAAATGTGTCGGTAAGATCCATAAAACTTGCGGTAACGGTGTGGGTCTCGCCGACCTTCCATTCACTCGGTTTTTCGTCGGAATATGTCAGGCGCAGGAAAAATTCCTCGCCGTCAAGCATTCCGTTTTGGGAACGAATGACCGTGCCGTCTGCCAGCGTGAGTGTGAAATCGGGAGCGTAAATTTCTCCTTCTGCATACGGAGCATCGTACATTCCTTCCATAATCGCCGTGTCTTCAACCGACAGTGCGACCGGCTTTTGGGGATTTTCCACGATGTGTACCGAGAAGGAATATTTATCGCTGATTCGGTAAGGATCATAGGCGTTGATAACCGCCGTTACGGTATATGTTCCGCCTAATGTCCAGGGCTCTTCGAGCTGATTATCGGTGAAATTAAAGTAGTAATACTCATCACCGATTTTTATGCTGCTGCCTTTACCAGAAAATTCGGTGCCGTCCTTCATTTTTATTGTATATTCCAAATCGGAAGAAAAATCATACACAAAATGAGACTCATATTCGCCGGTTTCGGAATCATATGTTTCTCTTGTACCGTAATGCGAAAAATCCTTTTCGGGAATGAAAATGTCTTTTATTTCAACAGTTTCAATGTCGGGAAGGCGCTGCCACCCGCATTTATTGCAAACGGTATCTATTGAATTGTCATAAATGTGCTCGTTTTTGTTGCAGGTGTTATAGTGCCACTGTGCCGACAGCAATTTCTCATTATCCTGAGCAATGGAGATGCTTTCGCGATCTGATTCGGAACCTTCATACCAAATATCCTCGATATCTGATCCTAAAAATATGCGGCTGTCTATTTTTTCGATACTTTTTGGGAAAAGAATTTTTTTAATTTTAGTGTATTGAAAAGCCTCGTTGCCGATACTTGTTATACTGTCCGACATTGTAATGTATTCCAAATTGCTGCACCCGTAAAATGCAATACCGCCAATACTTTTAACGCTGTCGGGAATGTCTATGCTTACAAGATTGGTACATTTGTAAAAAGCAATATCGCCGATGCTTGTTACGCCGATGGGAATGTTGATGCTTTTTAAGCTGCTGCAATCAGAAAAAGAACTTTGCTCAATACTTGTTATGCCGCTTGGAAGTTTAATGGTTTTTAATTTACTGCATCCCGAAAAAGCACCTGTGCCTATCTCTGTTACTTTATCCGGGATTTTGATACTTGTCAGACTGCTGCAACCATTAAACGCCTCGGCACCGATACTTTCCACGCTGTCGGGAATTAAGATGTCTGTAAGGCTTGAGCAAAAGAGAAAAGTACTGTCGGCAATGCTTGTAATTCCAGCGGGAATGGCAATGCTTTTTAAACTTTTGCAACCACAAAACACGTAGCCTCCCAAGCTCGAGAGTTTGTCCGGAATTGTTATATCAGTTAATCTTTCGCAGGCGGTAAAGGCAGATCGCCCAATGATTGTTAAACTGTCGGGAAGATCAATTGACGTCAAATTTCGACATTCTGCAAAAGCTCCCTCGTCAATGCTTTTTACGCCGGTCGGAACGGTGAAATCTGTAAGACTACTGCATCCATGGAATGTGCTGAAGCTGATATTTGTTACGCTTTTTGTCATAGTAACGCTTGTCAGGCCGGCACACCCCCAAAATGCACTGTCACCTATGCTTGTTACACTGTCAGGAATAATTATAGATTTTAAGCTTCTGCAGTTGGAAAATGCATTGCGACTAATGTTTGTTACGGTGTTTGGAATGGTTATGCATGTCAAGCTGTTGCATTCATCAAAAGTATGGACACCGATGTTTGTCACGCCATATGGGATGTTGACGCTTATGAGGTTTCGGCAATATGAAAATGCGCTGTTATATATCGTTTTAACGCTGTCGGGAAGGGTAATGCTCGTTACAAC
>CAKSDF010000193.1 GCA_934444695.1 uncultured Eubacteriales bacterium
CCGAGCGGGCGGTGTGCGACTATAGCGCCGGAATGACCGACCGTTATGCCATCAGGGTCTATGAAGATTTGTTTATTCCTTACTCTTGGAAATGAGGTGAAAGTAAGTGGCTCTTAATGAGGATTTTCTTCTCGAACTTAAGGAGAGAAATCCTATTGAAGATGTTGTGTCGTCCTATGTCAACATAAAAAAAGGCGGGCGCAATCCCAAGGCTCTTTGCCCCTTTCACAATGAAAAGACCCCTTCCTTCACCCTCTATCCCGAAAACGGTTCCTTTTACTGCTTCGGCTGTGGAACAGGCGGGGATGTTATCAGATTTATCCGTCTTATCGAAAATCTCGATTACATAGATGCGGTCAAATTTCTGGCCGCGAGGGCGGGAATGACGGTGCCTCTTGACGAGGCCGACGACAGCCTTCATAAGGTCAAAAATCGAATATATGCCATCAATCGCGAAACGGCGCGCTTTTTCAACACCGTTCTCTTTTCGGATATGGGTAGAGCTGGATACGATTATTTCCGCTCGAGAGGGCTCAATGATGTTGATATGAAGCATTTCGGACTGGGCTTTTCGCCGAACAGTTGGGACGTTCTCTTAAAACACCTTAAAGATAAGGGATTTTCCTTTGAAGAAATGCTGATGGCAAATGTGGTTTTAAAAAGCTCGAGGTCAAATTCCTATTTCGACCGTTTTCGCAACCGCATTATGTTTCCCATTATTGATGTGCGAGGAAACGTTATTGCTTTCGGCGGGAGAAAGCTGCCGGATTCCGACGATAAGGCAAAGTACATCAACACATCAGACACTCCGGTTTATAAAAAAAGCCACAATGTCTATGCACTTAACTTTGCCAAAAACTCCTGCGCCGACAGGATGGTGCTTTGCGAAGGGTATATGGATGTTATCGCCCTGCAAAAGGCAGGAATACATAACTGCATTGCCCCTCTCGGAACGGCATTTACCGAGGAACAGGCTCAGCTTCTTTCGAGATATACAAAGGAGGTCATCCTTTGCTTCGATTCGGACGACGCCGGTCAGAAGGCGGTGGAGCGGGCGATCGGAATACTTTCAAAGGTCGGCCTTCCTACAAAAATCATTGTCGTTCCCACAGGGAAGGATCCCGACGAGTTTATAAAAAGCTGCGGACGGGACGGCACGGCCAAGTTTAAAAATCTGATGGATAATGCTCTGTCGGTGGCCGAATACCGCATCGAGCGGGAACTTAAACACACTGACGTTTCCACCGACAACGGAAAAATCAAGTTCCTCGAATCAACGGCAAGAATCATCTCCCAGGTGGCTTCTCCGGTGGAACGCGAGGTGATGTCGGGCAGAATTTCCGAAAAATACGGGGTTTCAAAGGATGCGATTCTGTCCACTGCGGGCGATTTTTCTAAAAAAGAAAGAAGAAAGCAAAACGCAAAGCAGGCCAAGGAAATTGTCCGTCCAAAAAGAGATGACCTGATAAATCGGGAAAAGCCGAAAAACCTTCGGGCAGCCAATGCCGAGGAAGGACTGCTGTCGGTGCTGCTTCGTAATCCCGATTTTGTAAGAAGGCTTTTGGACAAAATCAGCCCCGATGATTTTGTTACATCCTTCAACAAAAAGGTTTATACCGTCCTTTGCGACAGAATTAAATCAGGCAAATCTATCGACATAACGACTCTTAACAGCGATTTTTCCTCCGAGGAGATTGGCAGGATCGTCGAGATATCATCAAAAGGCGCAATGCGGGCCAATACCCTTGAGGAATGTCACGATTGCTATGTCGTTATGCTTGAGGAAAAAAATCGGCAAACCGCGCAGAAAAAAAGCTTTGAAAGCGATGCGGATTTCTTTGCCGTTATGGATAAACTAAAAAATGAAAAGGTAAAGGGAGAAAAATAGTATGGCAACAAAAAAGAAGGAAACAGCCGAGGAAGTTGTAAACGAGATCGAAACCGCCGAAACCAAAGAAACCAAGGAAACAAAGAAAAAGACCGCAAAGACGGCCAAAACAACCAAGACTGCCAAAGCCGAAAAATCTGCCGATAAAGCGGAAAAAACAGAAAAAACGGAAAAGGCCGAAAAGGTTGAAAAGACAAAAAAGACAAAAAAAGCAAAAAAATCAGATGAAAACGACAAAGCAACCGAATTGACCGAAAAGGCTGAGAATGCTGAAACCGCCGAAGAAACCGCAGCAGCCGAAAAGGATGATAAATCCGATGCCGCAGAGCCTGCCGCCAAAAAGACCAAAACAGCGAAAAAAGGCAAAAAGGCAGCTAAAAAGGATGCCGGAGAAAATGACGACGTAAGCGACCTTGATTATATAGACAAGCTGCTTGACGACGACGTTCCCACCGAAAATTCCGAAATCGATGACGAAAACGAGGATGACGATCTTAAAGACATCGACGAGCTGGACGATACGGCCATGGAGGAAAATCCCGATGCAGAGGTACCGCTTCTTGATCTTGACTTTTTGGAGCCTACCGCCGAGGAGCTTGAGGTCGAAGAAATACCCGAGGATACCATCGAGGAGGAACTTACCGGAGACAATGTGTCTCTCGACGATCCGGTGAAGCTTTATCTTAAAGAAATCGGCCGTGTACCCCTTCTTTCGGCCGAGGAGGAAATCGAGCTCGCCATAAAGATAAACGACGGTGACGAAAGGGCCAAAAAGCGCCTTACCGAGGCTAACCTGCGCCTTGTTGTCAGTATTGCAAAGAGATATGTGGGCAGGGGAATGCACTTCCTCGACCTTATCCAGGAGGGCAATGTGGGCCTTATCAAGGCAGTGGAAAAATTCGATTATACCAAGGGCTTTAAGTTTTCTACCTATGCCACATGGTGGATCAGACAGGCCATAACACGCGCCATCGCCGACCAGGCAAGAACCATTCGTATTCCTGTTCATATGGTCGAGACCATCAACCGCCTTAAAAAGGCTCACAGCCGCCTGCTCCACGAAAACGGATATGATCCCAGCGAGGAACAGATTGCAGAATTTATGGGCCTTTCGGTCGATAGGGTAAGGGAAATTATGCGGGTTGCTCAGGAACCTGTTTCCATGGAAACCCCCATCGGCCCCGAGGAGGACAGCCGTCTGGTCGACTTTATCCGCGATGAGGACGCTCCCGCTCCCGACGATGCGGCGCTTAAATCCATTACCAACGAGGACATCGACGCCGTGCTTCATACCCTCGCTCCCAGAGAAGAAGAGGTGGTAAGACTTGGTTTTTTTATACTTGTCGGATGATTCG
>CAKSDF010000194.1 GCA_934444695.1 uncultured Eubacteriales bacterium
AGATGGTGTAGTTACCAGCCACCGAGTAGGTGCCGTTGTAATATACCTTGTCGATGCTGGCTCTTGAGAAACCGTCGCTGCTGATGCCGCTAGCCACCCATGGCGTGTAGTTTACGCTTTGATTGGTGCTTGCGTTGAGCGAAGGCAGCAGAGCCGCTTTCGACTGCAAGTAGTCCTCCTGAGCGCTGGCCTTGGTGAGCTGCGTTTTCTGGAGCGAGATGTTGTTGGCAAGCGCATAGTCGATGCAATCTTTCAGCGACCATTGCTTAGCTTGTGTGGCAAGTGGAGCTGCTGCGATGAGCAGGGCAAACATGCCGTTTCTTAAACTTCCGTTCATACTTTTTCTTTTGTTACTATTACTAATACTTATTTTTCTGTCCCAATGATACATATTGCAAAACTTTTAATGGGCCAACTATTTTTCTTTTTGTCGATTAGACGCAGAAAGAAGCCCGATAGTTGCAATAGTCGTAATAGTTGATTGATTTTTTTTCAGATGGTTTATTTCTGCTTCTTGTTTTTAACAATCGTTGGGAAAATGAAATGTTTCTTTTCAACTATCAATCAGCTTCTTTTCGTTTATAATAGGACTTTATTTTAAGATAATAATATAACTTTCCGTAATGAATGTTAAAGAAATGCGGATTTACGCAATATTTGTTTTACTTTTGCATTTCAATAAGGCCTTGCTTAGGTTTTGGTACAATAGTATCTGACCTTGGAAGAGGTAAATATTCTAGAAATAATACTTGTATAAGGTATATTCAAGCGATAACAGACAACATTAGTAAAAATCAGATTCATAACTTTAATGAAGAAGAAGATAGCAATATACTTGGCGGCTTGTGCACTGCCAACCAGCGTCCTTGCCCAGCAGTTATGGCAGGAGGAGGGCGTTGAACCCGGCAAACTCGACCTCGGCGAGGGGGTGGAGTATCGAGTGGAGATGCAAGGCTCCCTATCGAAGGGGAAGACTCCACTTTGGCTCAATGCCAACAAGTATGGCTTGAGTTCGCTCGATGAGCGGAATGGCTATTTGCGTGCGGTGGTGAATCGCCCGCTCGCTGCCGATTCTGCCCGTCGTTGGGCTTTGGGCTATTGTGTAGATATGGTGGCTCCTGTTAATTATACCAGCCATGCCATTGTGCAGCAGGCATTTGTTGAGGCTCGCTGGTTGCATGGTGTGCTGAGTGTGGGTGCCAAGGAATATCCGATGGAACTCAAGAATCAGACGCTTTCCAGCGGTAGCCAGACCTTGGGCATCAATGCCCGCCCTGTTCCCCAGGTTCGCCTTGCCTTGCCTGATTATTGGACCTTGCCGATATTCAATGGCTGGGTGCAGCTGAAAGGACATATTGCCTATGGTATGATGACTGATGACAGTTGGCAGCATGATTTCACGAACAAGGAGCAGAAATATGCCGACGAAGTGCTCTACCATAGCAAGGCGGGTTATCTGAAGATAGGCAGCGAGGAGAGGTTTTGCCCATGGAGCTTGGAGCTGGGGCTGGAAATGGCCGATCTGTTTGGTGGCAAGCCCTACTTTCGTACCGAAACAGGTGAGATGATACAGAAACCATCGGAGAATGGACTTCGTGGTTTCTGGCATGCCTTTTTCCCTGGCGGTGCAGATCCTGGCGAGAATGAATATATCAATAAGGCTGGTGATATAGTGGGTTCATGGGTGATGCGCTTCAACTATGATTTCGACAGCTGGAAACTCGGCATCTATGCCGACCATTTCTTCGAGGACGACAGTCAGCTTTTCTTCCTCGACTATAATGGTTATGGTGAGGGACCAGATGAATGGCAGAAGAAAAAATACTCTCGCTTTTTTCTTTATTCATTCAAGGATATCATGTTGGGTACGGAGTTGAACTTCAAGTACGGCAAGTGGTTGCGCAATGTGGTGGTAGAGTATCTCTATACCAAATATCAGAGTGGTCCTTACAACCACGACCGTACCATTAATATCCCCGACCATCTTTCCGGAACAGATGATTACTATAATCATGGTACTTTCACGGGCTGGCAACATTGGGGGCAGGTAATCGGTAACCCGCTTTATCGCTCCCCAATCTATAATGATAATGGAAAGATAGAGATCATGAACAATCGATTCATTGCTTATCATCTTGGTTTCGACGGTCAGCCTTCTGAAAGATTTGGCTATCGTGCCCTGGTTACTTACCAGAAGGGATGGGGAACATATAGTGAGCCATTCACCAAGAAGCATCATAACGTAAGTTTCCAGTTTGAAGGGAACTATCGTTTCAACCATGGATGGGCTATGAAAGGAGGTTATGGCATGGACTTCGGCAGCAACCAGATGCTGGGGCATAATGCTGGTTTCCAACTCACTATCAGTAAGAATGGAATGATGGGAAAGAAGAAGACTTCTTTAAAGAGAGAGTTTTAGGTGATAAATCTTTTGGATAGAATTTTAACAGAATGAATCATATAATGAATTTCAGAAATATAGAAAGGAGAATGATGAAACTGTCGGTGCTGCGAAAAGTTTTCCTGGTGCTCTTCCTGTTTGGAAGCTTGGGTTTCAGCCTTTCTTCTTGTACGTTGGAAACAAGCAACAACGGACATTTCGATGGCTATTGGCATCTGGAGCGGGTAGATACGCTCGCTACAGGTGGCTGGTGCGATTATTCGAAGCGTCGTGTCTTTTGGGGAGTGCAGTTCAAACTGTTATCCTGCAATGATGCCGATGTGAGTCCGCGTGGGTATTATTTCCGTTTCGACCAGACTCCAGACAGCATCATCGTTCACACCCCCTATAAGAACAACTGGCATCAGGACAATGGTCCCAATGGCGGCGATATTCCAGTCATCGTTGTTAATGATGAGCTCCGCGAATATGGCATCAACAATTTGCGTGAGCCTTTCTTCAAGGAGAAATACAAGAGTGACAAAATGATATTGCGCTCGGAAACTTTGCGACTTTACTTCACCAAATTCTAAAATGGTTCATGCATCGTTCTAAAATGGTTCATGCATTAAACCGCAGTGGTTCATTGCGTGGAACGAACTGTTTCATAGGGTGAAACAAAGTGTTTCATGGGGTGAAACAAAAAGTGCCTGTGGTTTAACGATTTTGGTTGACCACTTTTTATCTTATTTATAAGACGAGTTGACTCGGTTAATACTTATTTATA
>CAKSDF010000195.1 GCA_934444695.1 uncultured Eubacteriales bacterium
TGCGCCCCATACGATTGGACGGCGTATCGCTCGGGGTTCTCCGTTGTAAGCGTTTGATCTGAGCACCGGATTTGGCCTGAATAAATAGAGAGTCGTTCGGCTCAAGATTCAGCAGGTCAAAATCAATCACAATATTGTGATCTGTGTTATTTTCAAAACTATACGCCGTATTTCCTATTAAATGTATATCTGCATTGTCAATCAGCTGTATCGGCCGGAAAGCGGGGTTTTGAGTCAGATTTTCATCGAAGACAAAACTCACTTCTGCTTCACGAGCCAACCTTCGCATGGTATCGTTAGAGGCATAGTCTTCGCATTTATTGTCCGGATTTTCGTGCCCCAGGATTGCATCCAATTCAAGCGCTGAGAAGTGTCCTTTCATCCTTGTTGCATAGTCTCTCCGGCACAGATGAGATGTCACATCTGGTATGAGGCTTCCGCTTTCATCGCGCTCCGGATTCCTATACATCAATTTAGTCGCTTTTTCTATGTATTCCGCATTACAACCGGCCATGACCAGCAGGTTTTTTGCAAAATCAGCCAATTTCTGTTGGCTAACAAACTGGTTCGGCGTGTCACGGTATGCGACAAAAGGCATTTTGGGGATTTGCTCATCAGAGAATCCAGCTGTCTTGAGCTGTTCGATTCGCATTTGGACGATTCGTACCATGGCGGATGTCAGCGGAACATAACGCTTTGATGCATTCCGTTTTAAATAATGTGTTCGTTTTCCATGGCTGTCTAACTGATACTTGACAAAATACTTGCCGTAGAGACAAGTAGTGTCATCTGTGATCAGAATCAGTTCGCTGATCAGAGGAGCGGCTGCTTCGCTGACACGAAGCCCGCAAAAGAACTCCAATGCTACGCCAAAGGCCAGGGACACACCCATGGAGCACAGCATAACGATCAGGTTTGCCAAGCGAACCCGGATATCATCTGGGAGAGCTTTGGCTTTCTCGGAGGTGGTTTTTTTCTCTTTGGGGCTTTTGATAAACTCGACGTCCGGCAGTTCCAATTCCGGATGATTTTCCAACACCCATTGGTATACGATACCGGCTCGCCGGTATCGTTCCTCCAGACCACTCTCCACAGTATCAGCGGATTTTGGGCTGCGTGTACCATCTTTCTTCAGCTTTCCGCGTGCGCTGGCAGTAGCACGTGCAATAAGATGTTCTTTGATATCACGCATATCTTCTTCGCAGATATCGTCTCCACATTGATCCATAGCTGGCGCAATGCTGCATATAAGATAATTTACAGCTGCTTCCGTAGTAGATGCCGCCCAGATTTTGGATGTATACTTTACGTAATTTTCAGGACAGAGCAGTTCACCCTTAATTTTCGATAGCTTCTTTGTAATTGTATTATCTCTTTTGGCCTTCTTTGGGCGTTTAGCCGTAGGGTTGAGTCCTTTTTTGTATTTGGACACAATTGCTGCCGCGAGGTCACGGAGGCTCAACTCAATGCTGTGGATGGATTTAGCGGTCCGTTGGGTAGTCTTTGTATCCAACTTTTCTTTAGGACTGGCTCGTATGGGGTAGCCAGTCAGGATGGCCTCCCCAGCTTTGGTGGGCTTGATTGTAATATGCGCCTGTATTTCAGGATCAGAGGAGGGATAATCAACTGTAACCTTTTCATTATTTTTTAATTTTTTTATGATTTCACGCGTGTTTAATACCATAATTTGTGACTCCTTTTGCATTTTATTACGCCCAATTCCCCTTCGTGCTCCTATGCATTCCTGGACTGTTAGGAATACAAGGGTTTTAATCCTCCTGGGGCATAGGGCCAAACTGGGACTTTTATTAAATTATGGTATTTTGAGTTGACGACACGCACTATATTTTGTAAAATAGTAAACGTAGATTATGCAAACATATTGTTGTTTACTATTCAGGAGGGGGGGATAACGTGAATAGTTGTCGGCATGATACAAGCAATTTCAATAGATTTCCATATACTATAGTCCTGACAGACAAACGCAGAGTTGTGTTCCTGTATCACGAAAATGGCCTCTTCGCAGGCCGCCTAAAAGTTTCCGCCGAGACAACAATATATGAGCTGTTTTATGATTTGCTGTATTCGGATTCATGGAAAGAGTTTTTAAGTGACACATGGCGGCCGTGGGTGTTCAGTGCCATCCAGAATATTTATTATTTTGAGGAACGGACGGCCTTTTGGCTTAGCAAAAAGGAGCGTTACATGCTGTACCAGCAGTATCATCATTCTGATGGAATTACTGTGCGACATGAAGCAGACCGTGTAGCGGAGGATTTAATCACGCCAATCTTAAAAAAATATGAAAAGAAATACGGTGACGATTTTGAACTTCCCACATACAGAACATATGATGAAATGCTGAAAGCTGTGGAAACCGCCCAGATCCGTGTGCCCATAAAAGAATTTTATTCTTTCCCCACAGGGAATGACCTAGCCACATGGGTATTTGAACAGATTATTGATGCGGAAAAAGATATCCCCAAATGCAAATGGTGTGGTCGATATTTTGTGCCAATCAGATCGGACGCACAGTTTTGTTGTTCTGAATGCCATCAAAAGCAGATTGCGACTGGGAAATTCTGCGGTGTACCAGAAATAAAAAGCCTGTATGGCAGTATCATGACGGCCCTCAACCGTAAACGAAACAGCAAGAAAAAGTACATATACAGTGGAATGCCATCCGAATACTCGGATGGATATGATGAGCAACAGATGCTTTCAGTGGCTGCACCAGATTCAAAAGATATTGCCTCGCAGATATTTGAAAAAAAGAATTTCAGCAATGTACATGCTGCCTTTTTAGCGGAGAACGAGTTGAGGTATGGACACTTCCGTGATGTCCATCAGAAGATGCAACAGTTTTTAATTTCAGCTGTTGATTATGAAGCAGAGAAAGAGCGCTATATTACATGGCTCAAGAATGTGCGCAAACAGCTTACACGTTTCGAGTGTTACTAAGCAGTCATCAAAACTAACGGCGTATAATCACTTTATCACAAGTCACGTTTACTTCCTCCCAGTGGGATTTGCTGCTGGAGATGGTGGCGGAGAATAAGGGCGTCACCATTATTTGCCGCCCACTGGTGGAAAAGCTATACAGTGGCCG
>CAKSDF010000196.1 GCA_934444695.1 uncultured Eubacteriales bacterium
TACGGCATCCAGACGGCGGGCTTTGGCGACCCGCTGCAGGCGTCCCAGCTGACGGTCTGCTTTGCGGACGGCCACGAAGCCAAGTTCGGCTTTATCGGGCAGAAAGACCTGTTCCAGGTGGCAAACGCCATCAGCGCCCGCATCCTGTAAAAAAAGACTGTAAACCAGAAGCCGCTGCACAAAAGGTCTGTGCGGCGGCTTCCTTTTTTTGCGCTTTTTTGCGGCCGGTTGTATACAAAACGCATGAAAATTTGAAACAAAACGTAAAACATTGTGCCAAAATAGGCGAAAACCAGAGAAATGCAAAACTTTGTTCCACAAACTTAAAACGCAATTGACATTTTGTTTCATCTCGCGTACAATTCGGGGCACAAGGCAGTCCCGCTGCTGCGGGACAAAAAAGCACGAATACAGGCATATTGTCGCATTGCGGCAAAAAGAATGGGAGGACCTTACCATGTCAACCAAATTTTCCCGTAAAACGTTCCTGAAGGGCAGCGTTGCCGGTCTGGGCATGATGGCGCTCAACGTGTGCACCGCCGGTGCAGCTTCTGCTGCCGAGCCCGCAGCCGCCGCAGCGGAGGATACCAACTCCCTGAACCTCGTCCCTAAAAAGGCAGCCACGGTCAAGGTGACCAGCCGCGGCAGCGTGAGCGGCGGCTGGCAGGGCGAGCCGGTGTTCCCCAACTGGAAGGGGCTGGACGATACGCTGGCCATGAACCACATGTACACCTTTATGGGCTTTGCCGGGCAGGGAACGCTGTGCGTGGAGCCCGAGGCGGGTGTGACCGGCTTTAACCTGTTCGTCAACAACCGCCAGATCAACACCGCTGCCATGGCGGCAGGCGGCGTGTGGAACGTGGACATCTCCGGCCAGACCATCAACGGCCGCAACACCATTCAGGTGGGTGGCATCCGTCCCCGCGGCAAAAAGGTGACCGTGCGGGTGGGCTACCCCACCGTGCAGGAGGGCAGCCTGCAGGACGTGGGCATCGACCGTGATGCACTGGAACTGCTGGAGCAGATCATTCAGGCAGACGTGAACAACGGCTTCCCCAGCGCACAGATGGCTGTTGTGAAAAACGGCAAGCTGGTGTACCAGAACGCATGGGGCAGGGTGAACGCCTACAACCCGGACGGCACCCCCAACACCAATAGCCCGGCTGTGACCAACGATACCCTGTACGATCTGGCCTCCAACACCAAGATGTACACCGCAAACTACGCATTGCAGTACCTCGTCACGCAGGGCAAGGCCGATCTGGACAGCCGTCTGGCAGATCTGCTGGGCAGCGCCTTTGTGGAGGACACCATCGACATCACCTATAACGGCTACGAGAACCCGGGCCTGAAGGTCAACAAGCAGTGGAAGGCAGAACTGACCCTGCGCGATATCCTGCGCCATCAGGCAGGCTTCCCCGCGGACCCCCAGTACCACAACGATTCCTTTGACCAGTGCTCTCAAAAGACCGTTCCCGGTGCCACCAACCTGCTCTTCTCCGGCTGGGACGGCAGCGCTGCAACCCGCGCCGCTACCCTCAAGTCCATCTTCAAGACCCCGCTGATGTACAAGCCCGGTACCAAGACCGTCTATTCGGACGTGGACTATATGCTGCTGGCCTTCGCCATTGAAGCCATCACCGGCAAGGGGCTGGACGCCTTCCTGAAAGAGACCTTCTGGGACCCCATGGGGCTGACCCACACCACCTATAACCCCCTGCTGAACGGCTTTGCCGCCAACGACTGCGCTGCCACCGAGCTGAACGGCAACACCCGCGATGGCGCCATCTCCTTCACCGGCGTGCGCACCGCCACCATTCAGGGTCAGGTGCACGACGAAAAGTGCTACTACGCAATGGGCGGTATTTCCGGCCATGCAGGCCTCTTCTCCAACGCTACCGAGCTGGCAAAGCTGGCCTCGGTCATGCTGACCGGCGGTTACGGCGAGAACCGCTACTTTTCCCGCAACGTGATGGACACCTTTACCGCACCCAAGAAGGAGGACGCTGCCAACTGGGGTCTGGGCTGGTGGCGTGAGGGCGACAACCAGCGCTGCTGGTATTTCGGCACGCAGGCACCCTCCAATACCATTGGCCATCAGGGCTGGACCGGTACGCTGACCATGATCGACCCCGTGGAGAATCTGGTGGTGGTATACCTGACCAACAAGATCAACTCCCCGGTCACCGATAAGGCCGCGAACCCCAATAAGTTCAACGGCAACTGGTATACGGCTTCTACGCTGGGCTTTGTGGCACAGCTGCTGTATCAGGGCCTGCAGAACCACGGCACCGACCCCAACAACGCTTACAGCGCTCTGCTGGAGGATATGGCAGAAAGCAAGTTTGCGCTGGTGGCCAAAGGCGGCAGCGTGCCTGCCACCCACCCGCTGGTGCGCGCCGGCTATGCTGTGCTGGAGGCTATGGCCGCCCACGCCAATGCCACTCACTCTTATCTGGACCGGAACTATTTCAACGATGCCCTCACCCTGCTGGATGACACCCGCGATGCAGAGGAACTGGCAAAGCTGAAAAAGATGCTCAATAAGTTCTGAGCGCAGTTCTTTGTAAATAACTGAATAAATAGCAAAGGGACTGCCGCACCAAATGAGGTACGGCAGTCCCTTTAACTTTTCATGCGTGCGCCGTTTTGCGCACCAGCTGCCGGTGCATCAGCGCCATCAGCAGCAGAAATACCAGCAGGTAGAAGGGGAACAGCGCCGGGGTGATGTTATTGGCAAGCAGGCCGAACAGCGGCGGCATGACCAGATTGCCCACATAGGCGCTGCTCATCTGGATGCCGATGACGGCCTGAGAATTCTGTGCGCCGAAATGCGCCGGGGTGGAGTGGATGACGCTGGGGTAGATGGGCGCACAGCCCAGCCCCACCAGCACAAGCCCGGCAAGCGCAAGCACCTGCGCACCGGGCAGCAGCAGGGCGGCAACGCCCGTGCCCAGCACCGCAAACCCCAGACGGATCATCTGGGTATCGCTCAGCTTTAAGGTCAGAAAGCCGCAGACGCCCCGCCCCACCGTGATGCCGATGTAGAACAGGCTGGCAAAGCTGGCAGCCGTCTGGGCGGGCACCTGCCGCACAAG
>CAKSDF010000197.1 GCA_934444695.1 uncultured Eubacteriales bacterium
CCGTTCGGCGGCGCAGCGGGAAAGAAAATCCGAAAAGTTTTCGGATAGACAGTCGAGAAGCCTATCGGTGTGGGCGCATTTCTGTACAAAATCCTCGGGAAGTTCGCTGCACGATATCGAGCGCCTTACTTTGAGGCTTTTGGCGGCGATAAGCAGCGCCTCAAGGGTCTTTCCTCGATTTTGCTCCCAGCAGTATATTCTCAGTCCGCATCCTTTGCAGCAATCCTGCTCGGTTTTTGAAAAGACCTTTTCAAACTCGGGCGTTGTTATGGCCGAAAGCTTTTCCGAAACAGCGTTGACGGTATCGCTGACATTTTCAAGAGCTTCGGAAGCAAATTTGAGCCGCATAACTGCCGTATCCTTTGCTCCGTCGGCCACGGTGACTGTGGCTTTGGGAGAAAGATATTCGAGAAATTTTGCGCTGATGTTTTTTGGTAGAACAAAGAAGAGGACGCTTCCCACAAGCACCTCATACAATATCACAAATGAGGATGGATCGGACAGATCTCTGAGTATGACAATGCCGTTTGCAAGAATAAAGGCAATTGCGCATGAGGCCTTTGAAAGACGTCCGAAAACTCCCGACATTAGCCCTCCGAATGCAAAGCCCATAGCGGCGTATACATTGTCCTGATCCACAAGGCAAAGGGAAAGCCCTGCCGAAAGACCGAAAACCGCTCCTGCGCCCTCGTGGCCGTAGTATCCGGCAAATATTATGAGAGTGACGGCGGCGGCACGGGCAGGGGAAATGCCGAAGATTTCAAAAGGGGAAAGGGAAATGAGCAGTATTGACAGGGCAATTATGGCCGAGGTTGTTTCCCTCTGAGAACGGACGGCCGATTTGTTTTGCAAAACCGCCTCGGTGCCGAGATGCAGGAAGTATGTTCCGCCAAAGGAAAGAACGCCTTCGGAAAAATATATCATTACCTTGTCAAGGCCGCTTCCCGAAAGGACCACCGCCGCACAGCCGGTTGCCGTTACGGCGAAAAAGGCGCAAAGGGAAACCACTATGCTTCGTCCTGCCGGCTTGAAAAGCTCGGTAAAGACCCATTTCAGCGCAAGGGCAAGAATGCAGGCGGTTATGTATCTTACGCTGTCGCCGCCCGCCCTTAAAATGCTTCCCACTATGCATCCGATAATGCTGACGAGGGAATATTCTCCCGGAACGGCGCATAAAAAGGCTACTCCGAAGGGAGAATAATTCTCGAAAACGGTGGTTCGAGCGGTGGAAAAGGCCAGTATTCCGCAGCATAGCTGGACAATGGCGATTCTGCAAATGTTTGCCGCCCGGGTCTTTTCAGATAGTGCCGATAATGAAATGTTTGCCAAATAAAACACCCCTTTAATTGATTAAACCGATAAAACGGGTTGAGAGATTTAATAAAGATTTGTACGCTTGTCCTTTTTGTTTCTTGACATATTCTACAAAAAGTTGAGGAAGAAAAATGTCGCAGTGTGCGGGGAAGATAAAACAATATTTGGCGTAAAAAGAGAATAAATAAAGGCTTTTTGAAAAGACTAAATGTATATTGTAATTTTCAGCGGGAAAATATATCGGTAAAAATTCTGCGATTGTCAAAAAGCATTTAGCGCAGGAGAGATAAGCTCATATTTTTAAAAGGAGAATGTTTTATGCAATATCTTTGGTCGTTTGTCATCGGCGGGCTGATATGCGTTGTCGGTCAGCTTTTAATCGATTACACAAAGCTGACGCCTGCAAGAATACTTGTGAGTTATGTCGTGACGGGGGTGGCGCTTACCGGAATAGGAGTGTATGAGCCGCTTGTTAAATTTGCCGGAGCGGGGGCCACGGTGCCGCTTACCGGTTTTGGATATGCCATCGCAAAGGGCGTTAGGGAAGCGGTGGACAGCAGTGGAGCTTTGGGAGCTTTAACGGGCGGACTAACGGCTACATCGGCCGGAATAACCGCCGCAATGATTTTCGGTATAATTGCAGCCATGTTCTTTAAGCCTAAAATCAAAAGGGCATAGAAGCGTAAAGCGATGCCGCAGGGGCGCTGTGCAATGCCATATGAGCGTATGACAACAGTGCAACAGCATTTAGCTGCACTGTAAATGAGCGGGCAGTATCGCAATGAAAGAAAACAGCATTGCAAAATCGTGCAGCAGGATTGTTTAAACTATCGGCCTTTTCGATCGGAATTTGTTTTTCTGATTGTAAAGGTCGATTTTTTTGATCTATAAAGATGTTTTACAGACGGTTTTTGTAATGTCCCGTAAAGACCTGACTTATAATGTATTCCTTTGCTAATTGCGGGGAAATGGAGCCTCAACTTTGCGGTGTAAGAAAAAAACGCAAAAAAATAAAGGTCTTGTCCTTTTTTTCGCGTATAATATAAGTAAAAGAAGAAAAAAGGGGAAGTGTGTCTTTTATGTCGGATGTTTTAAGAAAAAGAACCGAGCAGGCGGAAGATTATCTGCTTTGCGAATATGCCAAAAAGAGCGCCGACTCTGAGGGAAGGGCGGTTTTTGAACAGCCCGATCCCATCAGAACCTGCTTTCAGCGCGACCGCGACCGCATAATACACTGCAACGCCTTCCGCCGACTTAAATACAAAACCCAGGTTTTTCTCGATCCCGAACGGGATCATTACCGCACAAGACTTACCCACACCCTTGAGGTTTCGCAAATCGCCCGCACCATTTCCCGTGCATTGAGGCTTAACGAGGATCTGACCGAAGCAATTGCCATAGGACACGATCTCGGCCATACCCCTTTCGGACACGCAGGGGAGCGAGCCCTTAACGAAATTTGTCCCTTGGGATTTCGCCACAACGAGCAGAGCGTCAGGGTGGTGGACAAACTCGAGAAAAACGGAAAGGGCCTTAATCTTACATATGAGGTCAAGGACGGGATTTTCAATCACACCAGCGGTATCGCAAGCACTCTTGAGGGACGTGTGGTCAGGGTTTCCGACCGCATCGCATACATAAACCACGATATAGACGACGCCGTGAGGGCAGATGTGCTTAAGGAAAGCGACATCCCAGACGACATTGTTAAAAACATCGGAAACCGCAGAAGCGTCAGGATAAACACACTTGTCAATGCCGTTATCGAAGGAAGTA
>CAKSDF010000198.1 GCA_934444695.1 uncultured Eubacteriales bacterium
GCCGGGATTTTGCGTTTTAAGTTTTAAAAACCGCAGGTGTCGGAACAACTTCCCATATACGCAGTCGGCGCGCCCGCAGAAATCTTTTTCTGCGGGCGCGCCGTTAAAATATATTGCCGATATTATATCTGTTATGTCGCTGCTGCGCGGCAAGGGTCGGTCTGCTGCGCGGCAATGCGATCTGTGCTGTGGGACAATGCTCGTTTGCCGAACTGCAGTACGCTTCTTGCGGGAATACTATTTCTCAAGCAGGGCAAAACCGTATGCCGGAATAAACAGACGGCCGTCGGAAATTCTTCCCCCTGTGATCTTGACGTTTTCAAAGCCCTCCGGCAGAGGGATGCTTTCCTCCTCGCACCAACGGTTGACAGCCGCAAGCACCTGCCGCTGTCCCTTTTTGCGAATAAATGCAAAGGTGCCAAGCTCGCACCACACCGGGATAAATTCTCCGCCCGAAAAGACCTCGTTCTTTCGCATATTGCCGAGGAATTTATAAAATGTTATAAGCTCCCGGCATCCCTTTTCCGGCTCAAAGGGGGCGCGGTTGAAGGGATCGGAATACCCCTCGCTTCCAAGCTCATCGCCGTAATAAAGACTGGGCACTCCGGGAAGGGTATACTGGAGAAATGCCGCCAGCTTCTGAAGAGCGATGCCCCTTTTAAACTGATCGTCGGACAGCTTCTGACGGGACTGCCACAAGCGGTCGTTTTGCTCCTGAGGCGCTCCTGCAAGACGGGTTATAAGCCGCACGGTATCGTGGGTTCCCATATGATTCATAAGCAGATCAATGCAGTGTTTCGGATAATTCTCGATTATCGACCACACCGATTCAAGCAGCTTGTCGCCGTCTCCCCCCGAAAGGAAGGCCAGTACCGCCTCGTAAAAGGGGTAGTTCATAACGCTGTCCAGCTGGCCGCCCAAAAGGTAGCGCCGCCGTTTTCCGTAGCTTTCCTTTGAGGATGCGTCCTCCCACACCTCTCCGATGATAAGAGCGTCTTTTTTTGCGCCTTTGACCGAGCTGTTCAGGCAATCGAGAAAAACATCGGGCAGCTCGTCGGCCACGTCAAGACGGAATCCCGCCGCACCAAGCTTAAGCCATTTTTCGGCCACACCGCCCTTGCCGGTGATAAACTCAAGATATTGCTCGTTTTCCTCCCTTATTTCGGGCAGGCTTTTTATTCCCCACCAGGATTTATAAAGGTCGGGGAAGCTGTCGAAGGTGTACCAGCCGAAATAGGGCGATTGCTCGCTTTGATAGGCCCCGAGGGAGGGATATCTGCCCTTTTTGTTGAAATATATGCTGTCCTCTCCCGTGTGGGAAAAGACCCCGTCCAGCAGAATTTTAATGCCCAGCTTTTCGGCCTTTTCGCAAAGCTCTTTAAAATCCTCCTCGCTTCCGAGAAGGGGGTCGATTTTCATATAATCGGCCGTGTTGTATCGGTGATTGGAATGAGCCTCGAATATGGGATTTAAATAAATGCAGCTCACTCCGAGGGATTTAAGGTATGAAAGCTTTGAAATTATGCCCCGGATATTGCCGCCGAAATAGTCGTTGTTGAGCTGGCGTCCGCCCTCCTTTTCAAGCTGTTCAAAGGCCGGCTGACCGGTAAATTCCTTATAGATGTATCGCTCGGGAAAGGGGTTTTCGCAATCTCCTTTTTTGCAGAAGCGGTCGGGGAATATCTGATATATAAGGCCGCCGCAAAGCCAGTCCGGCGGGGTATAGCCTTGGTCGAAAACGGTCAGCTGATAGGGCCTTCCGGCCGAGTTCATAACCGCGCCATCGGTTTTGCCCTTGTAAAGGATATTGTGGCCGAATGGTGTGTCAAATTCAAAATAATAAAAGTAGAGTCCGGCCGAAAAGGGGCCGAGGGTGCAGCTCCACCATACCCCGTCCTGCTCGATGTTTTCTTCCTTTGAAAGCTGATAGTATTTTTGCAGCTCCCCGTCTCTGCGGATGGCCACCACCGCCGAGGAACAGTCAAATGGCAGTATCAGCCGAAAGGTAACGGTCGTGCCGTTGTCCACCGCGCCGAAGGGAGTTTTATAAAGGCTGTTTCGCGAAAAATACGGAGTTCTCATACCTTCACCTCTACCGAAAAAATTAAAGGAGCGTTAAAATCAAAGCTGTTTGCCAAAAATAAAGCCGTAAGCTGAATGGCTGCAAGGTTGCCGATAGCTGCCGTTTCCCGCCGTTCAGCACGCACGTTTTGGGCTGCAATAGCGACCGTACCGACCGCACCGATCGTCCTAACCACGCAATGTCTGCCGCGCCGACAGAGCTAACCGTGCAGGATGTGCGATTGTATCCCGCTTTTTGCGCCGTGCCGATCGAGCCGGATGCCCGGTACCTACGCACCGATGTCGTCCCGCAGACGATGCTAACTCTATCGCCGCCGCTTTGGCGGTTTACAAAATATACAAAATGTTTCACGTGAAACATTTTTGTCCGAATCGCCCGTTTTTAAGCCGATTTAAGGCATTCCGGCAAACAAAAAATCCTTTTATAACCTGTTCATACCTTAAAATTATAACACAAAATCCCCGTTTAATCAACGGATTTAAGGACAAAATAACATCGGGGTGATTTTTATGAAAATCAAGAAAAACCGCGCCAAAAGAGACACCGCATACGATGCCGAGTTTGGCGTTATTCCGGCCTTTAAAAAGGGAAAATCCACAAAAAATACCGAGCTGACCGATTTCAAAAGCCACACCGACATCGAGGGCAGTTGGACAGGCACGCCCTACGACGGCGGAAAGCCCGTTCAGGATGCCGACGATCTTTAAAGGGATCACAGCGCGCCGTTAACAGGTCCTTTCAGCCGTGTTTGTATGTGTACGCTATGCTTAAGCAACGGACGGTCGAACACCGTAGGGTTTCGCTCGTCCCTTTTCCCGTGCGGCATCGCGTTCATCAACCATAGGCGGTAAGCCTTATGGCCGATTTCACGCTTCCCCGCACAGAAAAATGAACGGCAGAAACTCTTCGACCTTAAAAATAGGAAGTTTTTTCGTTTTTGAAGTTTTGTCACGCCGATATACTGGCGTATTTCAAGTGGCGAAACGATAAAAACGGGGAATTTA
>CAKSDF010000199.1 GCA_934444695.1 uncultured Eubacteriales bacterium
CTGGAATATTGGCTGGATGGACAGCGCGCCTACCCGGTGCTGGGGCCTTATTCGGTATACAAGGCGATCACCGGCCGATGGCCTTCTAAGCACAATGCCATGGTTATGCGTCCGGGCGTGGAGGTAACGCTGGGGGAGGCACGGTTCTGCGCCGTGCCTGCATCCCATGAGACTTTAGATGCCGCGGGATATTTGCTGAAAGCGGAGGGGAAAACCGTCTATCTTTCCGGGGATACCCTGTACCACCGGGCGATTCCGGAGTTCCTGCGGGAGGCGTCCATTGATCTTGCGCTGCTGTGTATCAACGGCTTCGGCAACAACATGAACGCACGGGATGCCGCCCGGCTGGCACAGGTATTACAGCCCAAGCTGGTGATACCGATTCACTGGGATATGTTTGCGCCTTTTAGCGCGGACCCGCAGGACTTTGTGTCCGCTTTGCAAAATGTTCAGGCAAAAATCCTGAATGCCTACGAAGCGTTGGAGCTTTAGGGCAACACCGCATAATTTGACAAGAAGACTCAGCCAGTATTTTTGCTCCAATTCAAAGTTCCGAAAATGGAGGAATACTGTATGTATTTCCCATTTTTCAAACTGAAGAAGTGGGGCAAAAAGACGGCTGAGGCTCGCAGGCACAATTGTGCGGTGTTGCCTTAGAAGACAGCGTAGAGAAATAAGCATATTTTTACAGGAAAGGCGTCCGCCCGCCTGCACGAGGCTTCATTGCCTGTGAGGGTGAAAGCGGTCGAATGGTTGAAGAATATGAAAAATGTTACACAGCTTGTTCAGGAAACAAAGGTGGTTGCCATTGTTCGGGGGCTGGACAGCGGCTATGAGCAGCTGGCTCAGGCGCTGTATGACGGGGGCATTCGGGCTATCGAAGTGACCTTTAACCAGAAGGATCCTTCTACTTGGGTTCAGACGACAGGCGCTATCCACGCAATCCGGGAAACCATGGGAGAGAAGATGGCGGTAGGCGCGGGAACGGTCACCACCGTGGAGCTTGTCCAGCTGGCGTTTGATGCCGGTGCGGAATTTATCGTTTCCCCGGATACCAATGAAGCGGGGATCCGCAGAACCAGGGAACTGGGGATGGTTTCCATGCCCGGTGCTATGACGCCTACGGAAATCCGGCAGGCTTATGCCGCGGGTGCGGATTTTGTCAAAGTGTTCCCGGCGGGAACGCTGGGCAGCGGCTATATCAAGGCTATCCGTGGCCCGCTGAACAATATTCCGCTGCTGGCCGTGGGCGGCGTCAGCGAGAAGAATGCCGGAGAATTTAGAAAGGCCGGATGCGTCGGCGTGGGCGTCGGCGGCAATCTGGTGAACAGGGAATGGATCGTGCAGGGGCAGTGGGACAGGATTACTGCGCTGGCGAAAGAGCTTTGCGCCAGCGTGAATGGCTGACAGGAGGATAACCAGATGAAAAGAAACACAGGAACAAGAGCCCTCACGCTTCTGCTCGCCGTCATGCTGATGACCGCGTCCTGCGGTACAGCGGCGGAGAACCCGTCCGGAGGCGACACAACGTCCGGAGAGGGCATATCAACGGCGGAGGAAACCACAGCCGCGCGCGACACACTTCCGGATGACCTCGATTTCGGCGGGGAGACGGTGAATCTGTTCGTAGACCGCGAGATGCTCATTCCGGAGTATAACGCGGAGCAGGACGGCGATATCGTCAACGACGCCATATACGAGCGCAACAACGCCGTACAGGAGAGACTCAACGTCACGTTCAACTTCATCGAGTCGGACGGACTGAACGCGAACCAGAAGATATTCCAGGGAGCCGTCAGGTCGAGCGTTCTCGCGGGAGAATCGGCATATGACATTGTTGCCGGCTATGGATTATCGATGTCGATACTCGCGGGTGAAAAACTGTTCTACAACCTGCCTGACACTAAATATATAGACTTTGATATGCCGTGGTGGCCGGACAGTCTGACTGACGCGCTCAGCGTATTCGGAAAGCTCTATATGGCGTCGGGCGACATTTCGACGAACACTGTCGGAACATCCTTCGGGGTGCTGTTCAACAAGGATCTTACGGAAAAGTATCAGATAAGCGGACTGTACTCTCTGGTTGACGAGGGTAAATGGACGTTTGACAAGCTGTTTTCACTCACGAGCGACATCTACACTGACCTCAACAGCGACTCAAAGAAGGATAAAGAGGACTTTTTCGGCATCGGAATGTCCGACACATTCATAGACAACGCGTGGTACGCCTGCGGTCTCAGGGTCGTTGAACAGGATGATGAGATGGGACAGAAGGTCTCTCCGCTGCTCACCAGTGAGAAGGCGTCCGACTTCATCAACAAGATGACAAATGCGTTTCATGGCTCAAATTCCGGATTCATCAGCAACGATGAGGAGAATCCGGTGGATTTTCTTAACCAGAAGTACGTTTTCATGCTGAATTCGATCGACTACGCCGCGAGCACTCTGAGGGACGCGCCATTTGAATACGGCGTTCTCCCGACTCCGAAGTGGGACGAGGCGCAGGAGAACTACATAACCGCGGCGACCTACACAGGCTCTATGTATGCCATTCCGACCGACGCGAAGGATACGGATGTATCATCAGCGGTCATAGAGGCACTCGCGTCCGAGGGGTATTACCGTGTTGCTCCGGCGTTCTTTGAGACAGCGATGAAGGTCAAGTATTCGTCAGACGACGACACATCGAGGATGTACGATATAATCAAGGCGTCGATAATGTACGATTTCGGCAGGGTTTATTCGGTCGCCGGACTTGACGGAATCCCCGGCATGATGCGCGGCGCGGTCAGGGACAACAACAAGAACTGGGCGTCGACCGCAGCGAAGAAAATGTCAAAGCTCGAAAAGCTCCTCGCCGATCTCGTCGAGAAATTCGCGGAGTAATAATATGCGGCTTGACGCGGAATCTGTCCGCGATATCACCCGCGGAACCGAGCTTATAACAGAGTGTGATGAAAAAATCTCGTTCTTCCGCTTCACGCCGGAGCAGGCGGAAATGTACAGAAAGTACAGGTGTGAGGATTACTGTCTGATGACGAATTCTACGGCTGACGTGCGTATGGCTTTCCGTACCGAT
>CAKSDF010000200.1 GCA_934444695.1 uncultured Eubacteriales bacterium
CCCACTTGGCATTGCGCTCGTAGTCATGGCTGTTGGTCGCCTCCTGCATCGCAAGATAGAACCAGTCGCCCGGGTTCGCGTCGGGCCAGATCTGCATCACGCCGCGCGAGAGCAGATGGCTCTCCTCGGACGGGACACGGTCGAGCACGCGGTTGATCATCGTGGCGGTCTCGGCACGGGTGATGTTGCGCTGAGGGCCGAAGGTGCCGTCGGGATAGCCCGCGATCCAGCCGTTGCCCGCGGCGAGCCTGATGTACGCCTCCGCCCAGTGGCCCGCGATGTCAGAGAAGCGGCTCTCGCTCTTGTCGAGCTTGGCGAACAGCGAGATGATCTTTGCCATCTCCGCGCGCGTGATGGGCGCGTCGGGGCGGAACGTGCCGTCGGGATAGCCGTCCACGATACCGGCCTTCGTCATGGTAGAGATCGCGTTGTTGTACCACTGTCCCGCCTTGACGTCAGGATAGACGTTGCTTGTCGACCAGAACTGTTCGCGGCTCTCGTCCGTCAGCAGGCGGAAGAAGATGGTCGTCGCCTCGGCGCGGGTGATCTGGCCGTTCGGCTGCACCGTACCGTCGGGATAGCCGATGATGTAGGCGAAGTGGTCGTCCGTGTTCAGACCGAGGGCATCCTCATCGGGGATCTCAACGGTGTTGTCCGGCTTGGAGGGGTGATGACCGCCGTTGCGCTTCCACTGTGCATAGAGAGTTACAGGCTTTCCGTTTAAGGTAATGGAATCTCCTGGATTATAAGCTGTACCAGTGCCATCCGCTTTCGTATTCCAGTTGACGAATTCATAGCCAGAGCGGCTGTAGTAGTTATCTTTACCATTATTGATTTTTTTGACTGTCTTCGTTTCATTGGAATTACACCAGTCAACGTACATTTCACCAACTGCATCGTTTGCATTAGCAATATACTCGATATAATTATCAATATAACTGTAATTAAAAGTAATGCCGATATCACTGTGAGGCATTGCACCGTCTACGATTCCCTGACTTCGGTCAATTGTAATCAAACCAACCAAGACACTCTCTTCTCTGCCTTCTGCATTGATCATTGAAATCTGCCAAGCCCCCGCATTGCGATAGCCCTCAATTTTCTTTGTTGCCTGACTGATCCAGTTCTCACTATGCTCAGTCTGCTTCAAAATATTCAGCACATCACCAGCGTGGTATCTCTCTTCAGACATTTCATCTTTGATAACTTTGCCAGATGCGTCAAGGAAACGATGGTGAATCGTTACCGTATATTCCGTCTTAGCATCAGTATATTCATAGTAAAAGTCCGCTCTAACTGTTGCGTTTGCTGGAATATTGTACTGAGCGAAATTATCAAAAAACCACCGATTTTCTTCGGCAACCTTTTCGTTATTAACGAATAATTCCGCTTTTTTCAAAGCCGCAATACCTGAACTACTCCCGACTGTGCTTACAGCCCGAATAGAATCGATTGCCTGCTTTTCTATTTTGCTGGAGACCAATTTATCTCCACCATAAATGTTAACCGTCATAGTGACGTAATCATTAGACAGCGGAATCAATATCGGATTGTCACTTCTGACCACAGCAGTGACCACGGAACCATCACTCTCTGCTTTTACATTGTAAAAAGAACTTGCAACATACCTATCTTTGGAAATTGACCGTCCGTCACTTGAAGTCACTGTAATTGTGTAGTTGTACGATGCATTAGAAACAGCGGGAATTTTTATAGCCACATCTTTGGTCGTCGTTATCGCTGAATATTCTGTACCCCGTTTATCCTGAATAACAACAGTATAGCTCTCTGCTTCTCCACTGTCTTCAATTTTAACGGGAACCTCAACCCAGTTCGCCTCAATTTTCTCTACCGATACACTCTCTTCTGGAACGGCTATTGAAAGGCGGCTGTCCTTATCCGTATAGCTCTGTGAGATTGTCCAGGTCTTCGAGCTAAAAGAGTGCTTTACTGTTAAATCTCTCGTGCCGTTATCGATTGCTGCATAAGTCCACCCTTCTGCAACAAGTTTATATTCCTGATTAGCCGGAACCTGTGCGCTCATATAACCAGTGCTGGAAAGCGTCAAAGGATACCGTTTGCTTGTATCACCACTCGTATAGTCCGCCGCCGCAATCAAATACGCGGTAATATTTTGAAACGCATAGTTTTGTCCATCCAATGCTTTCTTTGGATTATTGAAAGAAAACGAAAGCGTAACTGCACCATTAACGTCTTTTTCAAAATTTGAAATTGTACCGGTAGGTGTGCCCCAGCCAAACCAGTAAGATGGTATGTCAGTACTTCCCTTATAAGCAACTCCCAGGTCATCTACACCTGTAGCCTGTGCTTTGTAATTTCCGCTAGGTACTCCCGTAATACTAACCGTTCCTCCTTCGGAAACTCTATCAACAGACTTGCTATAGGTTCCTGTGGTGCCAGAGGTCCCTGTTAAAGTTACAACAACATTTTTCAAGTCCTTTTCGATGATAATACCGACTGTATAAACCTGCGTGCTCTGCACCTCAGCTTCATTCACTGAGGTGTTATCACGAGCACGTATGCTCGTGACGTTTTTACGGTAAAAACGTGCTTCCCCGTCTGCCGCCAGCGCGCTGACCGGCAGGAGCGAGAGGGTCATCATCAGCACTAAGACCCACGTGAGACAGCGCTTGCCGAACTTCTTCTCTCTCATAAAAAAATCCTCCCTCTTGTCCCTGTGGACCCGAGGAAGGAGAGTTCTCCGTCTTAGGCAGCCCGACTGTCGTGCGGCTCACGGCCGTTTAGACCCATAGCTTTGCGGCACCGGTTTTCGCCGGCTGTGCCTTTGTCTGTACGCTTTGCCCCACTTTCGCGAGCCGCACAGATCATTCGATTGATAAATTTATTATAACACTCAAAAAATAATCTTCAAACGGAATCCCGTCGAATTTTGTCAGTAGTAAAACTTTTAATACCTGTTGAGTTTTGTCGTGATTTAGAAATGCCTTGCGGTTTAATTGGTTTTTAGGCGGAACAGGGAGGGCGGATCGCTCCGCCCCCTGTCCTCTCT
>CAKSDF010000201.1 GCA_934444695.1 uncultured Eubacteriales bacterium
CCGAAAACCAGTCCGATGAGGGCCGCCGTAAATGTGAAACCGGGGAAATATGCTCCGATGGGAAAAATCAGCGCTCCGAGAAGATCGGATATGCATCCCACGGCCGCTGCTTCGATTGGACCGAAAAGTGCGGCGGCAATGACCACCGGCACAAATCCGAATCCTATCTTCAGATTCCATGCCTGCAGCGACAGAAATCTCGACAGCACTATCTGCAGCGCAATGAGCAGCGACAGTGTCACCAATTTTTTGACGTTTGCTTTGTTTTTTTCTTTCAAAATAAAAAACTCCTTTCTCCAGAGAGTGACTATCACTCTGCCGCAAGAAGGGAGGAAAGTGCAGGGGATATTCACAGCGGGATGCAGACTGCGCACCGCCGGCCGAAGCCTTTCGTCCCTGTGACAACTCCCCGTTCACAAAGCACTGTCGGAAAATCCACGCGCGCCGTCTTACTCTGTTTTGTAATTACACTATAATACCTTTTTCGTCTTTTGTAAAGACCTTTTTTAAAAGAAAAATTTATACTCATTGCTTTTTGCCGAAGGCGAGCAAATGCCTTTATGAAAAGAAATTATGTGCGGCGATACGGCAGGAAAGAGCACTCTGAAAAAAATACCGAAAGTTTTTTGAAATCAGCAGCAAATTCAAGAGAGATTCCGCGAAAAAGTGCCTTTTATCGGCTGAATAGTGCATTTTTTTAATAAAATATAATAAAAAACCGATTTAGCACTTGTAAAAAAATCGCCGAAGTTGTATAATAAGCTGTAACTAAAATATTGGAGGAATTTTAAATGCCACTTGTTAATACAACCGAAATGTTTAAAAAGGCTTATGAAGGCGGTTATGCTATCGGCGCCTTCAACATTAACAATATGGAGATAGTTCAGGGAGTTATCGCCGCTTGCAAAAAGCACAATGCCCCCGTAATTCTCCAGGTATCGGCCAGCGCAAGAAAATATGCCCATCACGATTACCTGCTTGCAATGGTCAAGGCCGCAGAAAAGGAAACCGGCCTTCCCATAGCCCTTCATCTCGACCACGGCCCCGATTTCGAGACCTGCAAGGAATGCGTTGACGGAGGATTTACCTCGGTTATGATCGACGGAAGCAGTCTTCCCTATGAGGAAAACATCGCCGTCACCAAAAAGGTTGTCGACTATGCTCATAAATTCGGCGTTACCGTCGAGGGTGAGCTTGGACAGCTTGCCGGCGTTGAGGATGAGGTCAGCGTTTCTGCAGAAGATGCTTCTTATACCAAGCCCGAGCAGGTTCAGGATTTTGTCAGCCGTACCGGCGTTGATTCCCTTGCCATAGCCATCGGCACAAGCCACGGCGCATATAAATTCAAGCCCGGCCAGAAGCCCCAGCTCCGTTTCGACATTCTCGAAAAGGTTTCCGAGCTCCTTCCCGGATTCCCCATCGTGCTTCACGGTGCTTCCTCGGTTTCTCAGGAGCACATCGCCATTGTCAATAAGTTTGGCGGAGAGATGCCCGACGCCATCGGCATCCCCGAGGAAATGCTCCGCAAGGCTTCTTCCATGGCCGTTTGCAAAATCAACATCGATTCCGACCTTCGTCTTGCAATGACCGCCGGAATCCGCCGCCACTTTGCAGAGAACCCCGGTCATTTTGATCCCCGCCAGTATCTCGGCGAGGGCAGAGACGAGATCGAAAAGGTGGTTTCCCACAAGCTGGTCAGCGTTCTCGGCAGCGCCGACAAGGCATAAGCCGATAAAGCAAAATGTGTTACGCACAGGGATAAACCGACAAAACCGATTTATCCCTGTTGTTACAAAAACTTAATCAACAGAGAAAATTACAAACAATTTTTCGGAGGTATAAAAAATGATAACAGCAGGAGATTTCAGAAACGGCGTTACTTTTGAAATGGATGGCGGCGTTTACCAGGTCGTCGAGTTTCAGCATGTAAAACCCGGAAAGGGCGCCGCATTCGTCCGCACCAAGTATAAGAATGTTATTACCGGTGCAGTGGTCGAAACCAGCTTCAACCCCACCGCTAAATTCCCCACCGCCTACATCGAGCGCAAGGAAATGGAATATTCCTATTCCGACGGCGATCTCTACTACTTCATGGATCAGGAAACATTTGAGCTTGTTCCCATCGGAAAGGATGAGCTTGGCGACAACTTCAAGTTCGTTAAAGAAAATATGATCTGCCGCGTTCTTTCTTATAAGGGCAAGGTTTTCGGCGTTGAGCCTCCCACATTTGTTGGGCTTCAGGTTACCGCAACCGAGCCGGGAGTCAGAGGCGATACCGCTACCAACGTTACCAAGCCCGCCACCCTTGAAACCGGCGCAGAGATCCGTGTGCCCATCTTCATCAACGAGGGCGATATGATCCGCGTTGACACCCGCACCGGCGAGTATATGGAGCGCGCATAATTTTATTAAATGCGGTTTAACGCGCAAATGCGACTTTTTTCTTAAGCAAGCGGAGGTCTGACATTCTTTGCCGACTTACCGCTTGACCCACGACCGACAGTTTACGGAGGTATTAATATGACTTTATCCGAAAAAATGGCATACATAAAAGGTATGGCCGACAGCATCGACCTCAATCAGAACGACAAAAAAGATAAGCTCATTATGGCTATGGTAGATGCCCTTTCCGACCTTGCCGGAGAGATTGACGATCTCGGCGAATATGTCGACGATGTTGCCGCTCAGGTTGACGAGATCGACGAGGACCTCGGCAATGTTGAAGAGGATTTCTACGGCGACGAATGTGATTGCGGCTGCTGCGATGATGACGACTGCGATTGCTGCGACGACGGCGGTGCGGTTTGCCCCAAGTGCGGAGCCGAATTTGAGCTTGATCTTGACGCTCTCGAAAACGGCGACATTATCACCTGCCCCGAATGCGGAGCCGAGCTCAACTTTGAATATGTCGACGACGAGGACGAAACCGAGGAATAATTTTAAGACTGTTTGCGGTGATAAAATGAAAAAATTTGTTTCGCTTGTTTTGGCGGCTTTGCTTGTGACGGCGACACTTTCGTCC
>CAKSDF010000202.1 GCA_934444695.1 uncultured Eubacteriales bacterium
CGCATACAATGCGTTGCTCAATGCCGTTGAGTGCTACAAGTATGATCAGCTTCCTAATGCCAAGGGTAAGGTAGCTCCTAAGTTTGGTGGCAATGCCGCTCGTGTATGGTCAGCTCGTATTCAGCTCGTTAATGCAGGTCAGACTGCTGCTCAGAACAACAAGGCTGACGATGTTTTGAAGTATTGGGGTGCTTACCTCGACACAGAGACAGATCCTCTCTTCTCCAGCATTGATGCTAAGCAGAAGGAAAGCGAGAAGGAGTACATCGGCCAGGTAGCTCTCTTTGCAGCACGCTATGCTTACCAGGCTAAGGATGGTGCTCGTTGCGAGAAGTATTGCGACATCGCCATGAAGAGCGAGAAGGAGGCTAAGGACGCTCTCAACCTCAAGCTCTATGTACTGAAGGATGGCTTGAAGACTCATGCAGACTCTTTGTCTTACATTAACAAGCTCAAGGATCTCTATGTTAAGGACGCAAACAACGAGGTTATCCTCGACGGTTTGAACTCTATGTATTCTTCTATGAGAATGCAGAAGGAGCAGGAGGCACTTTTGGACGAAGTACTCGCTAGAAATCCTAACAGCTTTGTAGCACTGGCTAACAGAGGTATGATGTTCATCCAGAGGAACGATGCCGACAACGCTATCAAGAACTTGAAAAAGGCTCTTGATATTAAGCCAGACAACGTAACTGTAATGGTTTACCTGGGTGCTTGCTACAACAGCAAGGCTAGTGCATTGCAGGATCCTAACGGCCGCAAGGTGGTTTACAAGGAGGCTATTAATGTACTTGACAAGGCAAAGGAGCTCGACCCAGAGAAGTCACAGGCTAACTGGGGTTATACTCGTTACCAGGCTTATTACGGCTACTATGGTCCAACTGCAGCTGAGACCAAGAAGGCTGAGGAGGAGAGCAAGTAATATTGTGGAACTCTTTTTGATATGATAGATATGCTCCGGGAAGAGTCAAACGACTTTTCTCGGAGCATTTTCTTTTTTATTTAGAACGAATCATGAAGCTAAAAGAATCATGAAGCTGAAACAGAATCATGAATAAGGGAATACTATATATATTCGGGTTGGCGAGCGCAATAGTCTTGCTCTTCTTTGCCAACTTAGCATGGGGCAGCGTGAGCATCCCATGCCGCGAACTGCTGGCGATATTTTTCGGAGAACAGACCACGTCTTTCTTTAGAGACCAGCTAACCTCTTTCTTCGGATGCCAGCCTTCGCCTGATACAGAAACCTTCCGCTATATTGTCATGGAATCCCGACTTCCGCAAGCCATGATGGCTTTGCTTTCGGGTGCAGCTCTGGCTACAAGTGGTCTGCTGCTCCAGACGGCTTTTCGAAATCCCCTGGCAGGACCTGATATTTTCGGTATCAGCAGTGGTGCGGGATTGGCAGTAGCCATCGTGATGCTTGCCTCTGGCGGAAACTTCCTCTCCATTCTGCTTGCCGCATTTATTGGAGCCATGCTGGTATTGGCACTTATCACCCTTTTTTCAACCATTGTTCGCAGCAACACGGTGTTGCTCATCATCGGTCTGATGGTGGGTTATCTTGCCAGTAGCGCCATCTCGCTGCTGAATTTCTTCAGCACGGCTGAGGGCGTGAAATCTTATATGATTTGGGGTATGGGAAGTTTCGGCAATGTATCGATGGGCGAGGTGAGATGGTTCGTTCCCATTGCCATGCTCGGTTTGCTTTCGGCACTTCTGCTCATCAAGCCTCTCAATGCCATGCTTCTGGGCGAGCAATACGCTGAAAACCTGGGTTTTTCTATCAAGAAGCTTCGCATCGCCTTATTGCTAATAACAGGTTTGCTCACGGCAGTGGTCACCGCCTTCTGCGGTCCTATCGCCTTTATCGGTCTAGCCACTCCGCATATCGCCCGTCTTGTCATCGGCACCGAGAACCATCGTCGCCTGCTTCCTGTCACCATGCTTATGGGTTCCGTATTAGCCCTGCTCTGCAACCTGCTCTGCACATTGCCGGCAGATGGAGGCATTATCCCTCTCAATGCCGTAACCCCGCTTTTCGGCGCCCCCGTCATCATCTATGTATTAATTAAGAAAAGATAAAGCAAAAAAGTCGCCCTGTAAGAGCAAAAGCATCTCATTATTAATGCTTTTGCCTTTACAGGGCGACTTGAATTCTATGGATTTACAACATTAATTGGCTTTCCTCCTATGAAAGCCTTCACATTTTCTGCCACTTGCTTGTTCAGTCGCTTGCGAGCCTCAAAGGTAGCCCAGGCGATATGAGGAGTAAGATAGGCATTTGGTTCCGCAAACAATGGATTATCCTTCGATGGAGGCTCCTGGGCCATTACGTCTGCACCGTAGGCACCAAGAGTTCCGGCATGGAGGGCGGCTGCAACGGCTTCCTCATCTACCAGCGGACCACGACCTGTATTAATCAGAATAGCTGTATCCTTCATCTTCTCAATGGCCTCGGCATTGATGAAATGATAAGTATCATCAGAAAGAGGACAATGCAAAGAAAGAATATCGCTTGTAGAAAGCAATACCTCCTTGCTCACCTTCTGAATCCACTCAGGCAGGACAGTGGAGGGCTTGCTGGTGCAGGCACACACATCCATACCAAACTGGTGGGCAATGTTAGCCACCTTCATACCGATGTTTCCCAATCCCATAATACCCAATGTCTTGCCGGTTAGTTCCATCAATGGGGTGTCCCAATAACAGAAATCCTTGTTGTATGCCCAGCGCTCGTTGCGATTCTCCTGGGTGTAATGCTCCACGCGGTTGGTAATGGCGAGAATCAGCGCAAAGGTCATCTGCGCCACACTATCCGTACTGTAAGCCGGAATATTGGTTACGATGATGCCCTGCTTCTTAGCCGCCTCAATATCCACCACATTAAAGCCCGTGGCCTGTATGCCGATATACTTCAAGTTTGGAAGCTGCGCCAGGGTCTCTGCATCCATCTGCACCTTATTCAATAAGATGATATCTGCATCCTTCGCACGCTCCACCTTTTCCTCGTC
>CAKSDF010000203.1 GCA_934444695.1 uncultured Eubacteriales bacterium
TTCGTTTTGTTATCTTCGTCGTCATTCGAATTCTGTTCTTCGGTAACCCGTTGTATAAATTCGTTTGCGATTATTTTCGCTTTCGGTACAAACGCCGCATATCGCGGATAATTACAACCTTCCGTATCCACGAGAATTCCGTCGTCACCGCCGTTACTTAAGAGTAAAACGCAAGTGTCCTCGCCGTGTCTGCCCGACAGATATTCTCTATCTTCCAGTGAATTTTTCATAACGTCTCTGAATTCCGCATCGGAAACCACTATTACTTCCGACACTTTGAATGACAGCGGTTCCAGTGTTTCAGGTTTGCGCCACATCATTGCGTTTAATTTCAATTTCTCCGTCGGCTTAATGGTTGCGATATTTTCACGCAGTTGCTTAATCTCTTTCTTTAAGTCGTCCATATAGTCCAAGACAAAGCACAGTCCGGTTCTGTCGCCTTCGGACTGTTCGAACGGTTTTTCGCCCGAAATATCGTCCTGCAATTTTTTAGCAAGATTATCGAGCGAATCGTACCAACGTTCGACGGCGTCATACAACTTTGCCTTTAATTCTGTTTCTTTGCTCTGTAAAACGGCATTGTTTTTCACTTGCGTTCCTCCCGCCAAAATCACATCGTTAGATCGTTTGAATGGCTGTTCATGATTTCGGGATATTCCGACTGACAATACTCCCTTAAGAATGCAAGAGTATCTTCATTGCTTCTAATGCTCGCGTCGGGAGTATCAACGTATTCCGAATACAAATTATCGAGAATATCGTCGCCTTCGTTAGCCAATGCTTCGTACACCTCATCCTCAACGTTCTCGTCCAGAAGCGCTTCCGCAATCATAACATACGCGTTGCATTCAAACGCGTCGTTGAATATTTCCTTCGGCGAACAAGTTTCGAGTTTTGTTTTTTCGTATTTGGCGATTTGTCTTTCAACCGTATCACGCACATACGAGCGATAATCGGTAACGCCGTCAATTTCGCGTGGCGCTTCCGCTGTTTTCTGTTCCTCTGCTACAAAGTTTTTGTTTTCGTTTTCCATTTTGTTTCTCCTTTTCGGTTTTATTTTTTATATTAAAAAAGCCGCATTCACACGCAGCGTCTTTGTGAGTGATACATCGCGCTATCCGTATTCCTGCCTTACGCTTTCTAACACGGCGACGATTTCTTCATACGCAAAATTTGTTCCGAACGCGGCGTTTATCTTTGCCACGAGTTCTTCGTCTGTTTCAGCCGAAAAACATTCGGAAAGTTTTTGCGCTGAATCGTCGCCCGCAATATCAAAAAGCGCAAACGAATATATCGCCTGCGCTTCCCGTATTTTTATTTCGCTATATTCCGCGTCCGTCATTACTCGCTCTATCTCGGCGTGCCGTTCCGCCTCGATTTTTTCTCTTTCCTGCATTATGCCGTCTATTTCACTCGTATCGATGCTCACGTCGTTAGAAAATATTCCCATCACCGCTATCATGGGCAACATTACTATTATCGTTACGGTGAGTATGATATACATAACTGTTTTTCTGCCTTTCTTGTTCGACAGCACCGCCGCGCCGACCTTTTTCAGTATCGGTATGATAGGCACAGCCATTATCTGCCGCCCCCTTTACCGAACAGTTCCGCCTTATATTCGGGCGCGATTACTTCGAGCAAATACCTTTCATTTCCGCAGCGGTACAAGCACGTTCCGCGTTCGGGATAGCGTATAAGTTCAAACTCGCTCGGTTCAATCTGCAACGCGTCCATATACTCTTTGGGATTGATTTGCCCCGCATTGAACAAGAATTGATGAGTCGGAATTGAAAACAGCGGTTTCGTAAATTCTCGGATCGAAGGCAGAAGAAAGTCCTCTATATTCTGACTTGCGAGTATTACCGACGAGTCCTTTTTTCTTACGCGTTTCATAGCGTTTCGGATATACTCGATTGCCGTCATATTCGTTAAAAACAAATACAATTCGTCTATGCTTGCCGCCGTATTTCCCTCGCCGAGCAACCTGTTCGACATATACGACAGAATATTAAACAGCATTGCGTCCTTAAGTCTGCGGTTTGATTCTAATAGCCCTTTTACGCCGAAACACAGAAAATCGTCCGAAGTTACATTCGTATGCCCGTCGAAATATTTGCTTTCCGCGCCGACGCACATGGAATGAATTCCGAGACAAACCTCCTGCAACGTTTCTTCCGAATACAGATATTTCTTTTCCTTGTCGTATGAAACGTATTCTTCCTCGCAAAGCGAGTAAAAATCCGACATCGTGGGATAATCTTTCGCTGTTTTTTGCGTATAGTCCGTTTGGTCGGTAATGCCGAATTTATCGTAAAGCTTCGTTAAAAGAATTTCTATCGTGTCGATTTGCGTATCGTCGAAATCTTTATACGTCTTGAAGAAATCTTTTAGAAACGCTATATGCTGCGATAAACGCGTTACCTTTTTGAACGCTTCGGGGCAGTTCTCGGTATTTTCTTCTTTTCCGCTCGTTTCGCCCGTTGTTTCCGTCCACGCTTTCGGTTCTAATGGGTTTATTTTATACTCGCCCGATAAAAAGTCGATATAACACCCGCCGAGATTTTCGCACAAGTCTTCATACTCACTTTCGGGATCGAGGCAAATCACTTTCTTGCCCGATTCTCGAATATTCGTGAGCAATAGTTTCATCAGATAACTTTTGCCCTGCCCGCTGTTACCGAGAATTAAAACGTTGCTCGTTGTTTTATCTTCCGCGCGGCGATCGAGGTCTACGATTACGTTCGTGCCGTATTTATCTTTACCGATATAAAACCCGTTAGCATCGGTCTTACCCGAAAAAGCGAACGGATAGAAATTCGCCGCCGAACTTGCGGGCAACACCCTTTCATACAGCGTTCCGAACTGATTCGAGCCGAAAGGCAGAACAGACAAAAAGCCCTCTTTTTGCCTTAAAGTCAGCCTGTCGACCGTAATCTTCGCTCTTGCAAGTTCCATAAGCGTTTCGTTTTGAAGTTCGCGTAAACTTTCAAGCGA
>CAKSDF010000204.1 GCA_934444695.1 uncultured Eubacteriales bacterium
ATCTTCACTCTCTGCTGTTCCATAGAATCGCGGTCTCTGACGGTAACGCAATTGTCGGCAGGGGTGGTATCGTCTCCCACGGTTTCAAAGTCGACGGTGACGCAGAAGGGCGTACCGATCTCGTCCTGACGGCGATAGCGTTTTCCGATGGATCCTGCCTCATCATAATCAACCATAAAGTATTTGGAAAGCTCGGCATATATCTCCTTAGCCTTGTCCCCTAACTTCTTGGAAAGGGGCAGAACGCAGGCCTTGAAGGGAGCAAGAGCCGGATGGAAACGCATAACAACACGGCTGTCGTTCTTTTCGGCGTCGACAATCTCCTCGTCGTATGCCTCGCAAAGATATGCAAGAGCAACACGGTCGGCACCGAGACTGGGCTCGACAACATAGGGAATATACTTTTCGCCGGTTTCCTGATCAAAGTATTCAAGGCTCTTTCCGCTGGCCTCCTGGTGACGGCCGAGATCGTAATTTGTGCGGTCGGCGATACCCCACAGCTCTCCCCATCCGAAGGGGAAAAGATACTCGATATCTGTAGTGGCCTTGGAATAGAAGCTCAGCTCTTCCTTTTCGTGGTCGCGGAGTCTCATATTTTCTTCCTTCATTCCGAGGGAAATGAGGAAGTTCTTGCAGTAGCTTCTCCAATAATCGAACCATTCAAGGTCGGTATCGGGCTTGCAGAAAAATTCGCATTCCATCTGCTCGAATTCGCGGAGACGGAAAAGGAAGTTGCCGGGAGTAATCTCATTTCTGAAGCTCTTTCCCACCTGGCAAACGCCGAAGGGCAGTTTTTTGCGGGTGGTGCGCTGGATGTTTGCAAAGTTTACGAAAATGCCCTGTGCCGTCTCAGGACGGAGGTACACCTCGCTTTTGGCGTCCTCGGTAACGCCCATATAGGTTTTAAACATAAGGTTGAACTTGCGGATGTCGGTAAAGTTTTTGCTTCCGCACTCGGGGCAGGCAATGCCGTGTTCTTTGATGTAATCGGTCATCTGCTCAAAGGTCATACCCTCGGCAGCTCCGCCGGCATCCTCGATAAGCTTATCGGCGCGGTGACGGGTGTGGCAGTCCTTGCAGTCCATAAGAGGATCGGAAAATCCTCCCACGTGTCCACTGGTTACCCAGGTCTGAGGATTCATAAGGATTGCACTGTCAAGTCCCACGTTGTAGGGCGATTCCTGAACGAATTTTTTCCACCATGCCCTTTTAACATTGTTTTTATATTCCACACCTAAAGGTCCGAAATCCCAGGAGTTCGCAAGACCTCCGTAAATTTCAGATCCGGCATAAATAAAGCCGCGGTTTTTGCAAAGTGCGACAATCTTGTCCATTGATTTTTCGGTTGCTTTCATATTTTAAACCTCCAATAATATTTAAACGTATTGATCAATTCATAATTCCAAAACAAAAAAATCGTTTCCGTTCAAGCGGACTGTTACGATTTTCAAAAAAGGCGGAAAGCTGCAGCACCAACCGCTCTCCTAAAGCCTTTGCAAACCGTAAAAAGTCAAAATGCCCCGCGTTAAAAGTCAAAAAGCAGGGGCATTTAAAACTTATCTTCCGCCGCGACGGGATGAGCCGCGCTTCTGGAAACCGGCCTTTTTCATATCGGACATTTTTTCTTCGCTCGATTGCTTATATTTTTGCATAAGATCCTCAAATGCGGCGTTTCCGCTTTTTGTAGGAGTCCAGTCAAGGTCGGGATTACCCGTGAAAACAGGAAGCTGAGCCTTTTTTTCGGGTCTCGGCTTTGGTGCGGGAGAATTTCCGCCCTGGCGATGGAAATTCTTTTCGTTTCTCTGCTGCGGTGCCCTTTCAACCGCCTTTTTCATACTAAGGCTGATCTTTCCGTCGTCGGCGATGGAAATGACCTTAACCTTAACCTTCTGGCCTTCGGTAACAAAGTCCTTAATCTCGTTTACATACACATCTGCTACCTCTGAAATGTGTACCATTCCCGATTTGCCCTCAGGCAGAGAAACAAATGCTCCGAATTTCGTAATTCCCGTGACAGTTCCCTCGTACACTGTCCCAATCTCAAGCGCCATAAATTTAACCTTTTCCTCCTGATGAAAAAAATATTTTCGCGGGTAAATCAGTTACCCGTTATATCTGTATAAACCTTTTCGCCCGACTTGACAAAGCCTCTTTCTCTGAGCGCTTCTTCAATCATATCGTCAACCGCTCCGTTTTCGACCTTATCTTTAAGTGCATTGACCTTTTGCTCGGCGGCAGCTTTTTCGACGTTGGCGGCTTCCAGCGCGGCCGATTGTTTATTGTAATTGACCTGATTAACTATGATATTAACAATACTGATTATAACAAAAAGCAGCAAAACAATTTTTATAAGTATTGCGTTTTTAGCCGTCATTTTCAGTGCCTCCGAAAAATGTTTAACTTCCTCTACCGGGCGATCTTTTTCTCAGGTAAAATTCTCCGAATTCATAATTCAATTAATTATACTACATTTGTTTTGCACTTTTCAAGGTCTTTTTTTCTATTTTTCTTATTTTTATCATTCTTTTGAAGATTTCTTTTAATCTTTTGCTGAGTTATACGGATTTTCTTCGTCAAAGCGCCGGATTTTTCAATCAAAAACGAAACAATTAATCGGGCAATACGAAAAATCGGACGAAAGATTTTTTGAAAAAGTTTTCCGAGTAAAAGCCTTGTCAAAACACTTCCTATAAAGGCCGCCAAAAGGCTATACAGCTTTATCATTCCGTCGTCGCTGAGCAGCGCAAAACAAAAATATCCAAACCCGCAAAGCACAAAAAACAAAACATCCTCAAAAAACACGGCAATATTTTTGTGAGGTATCTCGGCACGGAAGGCCTTGAGGATCTCATAAACGAGGCAAAACACCGCTCCCGTAATCACCGCAAAGGCAAGCC
>CAKSDF010000205.1 GCA_934444695.1 uncultured Eubacteriales bacterium
GCTTGTAACCGCGCCGCCCAAAACCATCGGCAGTGCCTGCAATGTATGCAACACCGGCGGAATCGTGGCATTCCTCGGTATAAGCTATAACGAGCCGACGGTCACCTTTGATTCCAATGTGGTGCATCTTAATAAGCTTCAGATCAGAGGCTCCAACGCCATTCCGGCGCTGTATTTCCCGCTGTGTATCGACCTTGTTAAGGCGGGCATTGTGGATGTCAAGAGCCTTGTTTCACATACCTTTGCTCTTGAGAATCTCCCCGAGGCTATGAAAAAATATTATGAGGACAAGGCCACCGCTTTGAAGGCTGTTATGGTTAAACCCTGATCGGAAATGCTCTGTCAGAGGGGCTTTTGACGGCCGGCGGAAAACTGTCCGATATTGATTTTTCTGCAGTGACATTAAGTCTTGATTCTTAATATTGTCTTTTTGTTCCCTTGCCGAAGAAATTCGGCGCTCCCTTTTCCCGAGGATAAAACCTTGGGAATAGGGAGCTTTTTATTGTCTTTAATATCTTTTTTATGTCGCTTTTTGCATTTGTTTTTCGGCGCTTTATTTGTGACGCTTTTACCTGCCGATTTTTGAATATTATTTTTTAAAGTGCAAACAATATTACAAATTCTCATCGTGCATCACATAACACAGTGTCCGATTTAAAGCTTTTAAGGCTTGCGATGTTGCGACAAGTAAATACCTTGTAAAAAGAGAAACAAGATTTGATGAATTCCTGCAAGCGGCGGCAGGCTGTTGACCGTAATTGCTAAAAAGCCTGCAAATACTTGATTTTATAAAGAAAGACGGAAATCAGATGCTGTTATTGGAATATTTTAAATGCGTATTCCTTTATAGGTAAAAAACACAGAAATTTATCCCATTGACATTACTTTTTGTCGTTGTAGTTGAAAATGACAAAATAATATAAGATTAGGCAATAAATTATGTAGAATATAATTGCTTGTGTAATATACAATGGGCTTGCCCGATGAGGGAAAAACTCAAAAAAAGGAGAAACAAAAAATGAAGAAGCTAATCGCACTATTGTTGTCAGTCGCTATGATAGCGGCATTTACCTCCTGCAGTCAGTCAAATGACGACGCAACCAGCAAAGACGGCACACAGATTAAGGTGGCCGGAATGGTTTACCTTGAGGATCAGTTCATGCGTATGGTAAGCGCCGGTTATAAGGCCGCCGCAACCGAAGCAGGTGCCAACTATCGCGAGTTCAACTGCAACCAGGACCAGGCAAAAGAAACACAGACCATCAACACCTATGTTCAGGACAAAATTGACGGTATCGCAATCGCTCCTCTTAATCAGGACTCCTCTATTGAGGCCGTCAAGAGCGCCGCAAATTCCGGCGTTAAGATCGTTCTTACCGACTCTACCTTAACCGACGGTTCCTTCCTCGTAGGCGGATTTACTTCTGACCAAAAACAGCTGGGCGCTTCGACCGGTAAGGCCGCAAAAGAGTTCCTCGAAAAAGAGCTCGGCGCTACCGCAGAAAATCCCGTTGAGATCGCTATCGTATGCTTCGACTCCCTGCTTCCCGAAAAATCTGCAGCCCGTGTTGACGGATTCCTCGGCGAAGTCGGAGATCTCGTTAAGGTTGTTGACCGTCAGGATGCCTGGGTACAGGATACTGCCGTTACCACCGTTGACGGAATTATGACCGCTCATCCCAATGTTAAGCTCATCTATGCCGCAAACGACGGCGGTACCGTCGGTGCCACAATGGCAATCGAAAACAAGGGCCTTTCGGGCGTTTATGTATTCGGTATCGACGCTTCCGAACAGATAGCCTCCTATCTCCAGAACGACAAGAACGTTCTCCAGGCCGTTACCGGTCAGGACGCATATCAGATGGGCTATCAGAGCATGCAGCTGCTCATTAAATCCATTAAGGGCGAGGACACCGGCGCAGCAGGCCAGGTCAACAATGTTGACGGTATTCTGCTTACCCGTACCAATCCCGACGGCATCAAGACCTATCTCGACGATCTTAAAAAGATCGGCTGATGACCGATGAAAAGCAAAAGACGTTAACGGTTTTTTGCAAATCCAAGACAGTACACTTTGTACTTCTTTACCGATTTGTACAATTGCATTTAAGTAAGGGCGTAGGCTGGAAAATTGCCGATGCAATTATAAAATGATTTTTTGTGCAAATAGGTTTGAGTAGTTTTTCCCCGGAGAGGCCGTTTGAAAAGGCGGCTTCTCCGGAAAACGAAAATCAACATAATCAAAGGAATGAGGAATTTTAATGAGCGTTTTAGAAGCCCGTAATATTACAAAGGTATTTCCCGGAACGGTCGCTCTTGACGATGTATCGGTTTCCTTTGACAGTGGCAAGGTGCACGCCATCGTCGGTAAAAACGGATCGGGAAAATCCACCTTGCTTAAAATAATTTCGGGTGCACAGCAGGCCACCTCCGGAGTGCTCATACTCGACGGCAAAGAGGTAAAGATAACCTCCACCACCGACGCATTCAAGGACGGAATTGCCACCGTGTACCAGGAGCTTAGTCTTATCCCCACACTTTCGGTAACCGAGAACATTCTGCTCGGAAGAATGCCGATGAAATACGGGATGATAGATTGGAATGCCGCAAATTCTCAGGTCAAGAGCCTTTTGCAGGAGCTGAGTATCGATATACCGGTCACCGCCAAGGTGTCAACACTTAGTATGTGGCAGCGGCAGATGATAGAGATCGCAAAGGCAATGAGCTTTAATCCCAAGGTGCTTCAGCTTGACGAACCTACTTCGTCTCTTGCACGGCATGAGGTCGCCGCCCTCTTTAAAATGGTAAGAAAGCTGAAGGAAAAGGATGTTATTATCACATATGTTTCCCAC
>CAKSDF010000206.1 GCA_934444695.1 uncultured Eubacteriales bacterium
GGCAATGTTCATTTTATAAAACGGGGATATGAAAATCTTGTTGAAAACCTTCGCTCCATAGGGGCGGATATAACTTTTGAAGGAACGGAAAAAGTATGACTAACGACAGAAGAGCCGGGCAAAACCGTCCGAGAGGACAGAACGTCGACCGACGGAACACAGACCGGCAAATGGGTCTTAAAAGCGGTCGGCAGGGCGACGGTCAAACTGTGCGTCGAAGCGTCCCGCAGCAGGACAGTGAGGCCTTGCGGGAACGGAAAAACCGACAGGGCAGGGAACAGAATGCCAAAAGAAAAGCGGCAAGGCGCAAACGCGGAAAAATTCTGACCTGCGTGCTGCTGATACTTATTCTCATAACCGTCGGAGTGTGCCTGAGTATGACGGTGCTTTTCCGCATCGGTCAGATAAGAACCGAGGGAGAAAGCCGCTATTCCTCCGAGCAGATAATCGAGGCCTCGGGAATATCCGAGGGTGTCAATATGTTTTCCATAAAGGCCGAGGACGTGGAAAAAAGGATATGCAGTCAGCTTCCCTTTGTGGGCAGCGCAGCGGTAAAACGGGTTCTTCCTTCGTCTATCGTCATTTCGGTAACTCCCGAGACAGTCGCCTACACATTTAAATGCGGTGAACAATACGCCGCCGTTTCAAAGGATTTTAAGGTGCTTGAGATGACCGAGAGCGCCGCCGAACAGACAGTGGTGGGTCTTGAAACAGGTGAAGTCAAAGCGGGAGAAACTTTAGGTATTACCGATGAAACAAAACAGTCGCTCGTCTCCCTTAAAACGGCTATGGACGCGGTTGGAATGAGTGAAGTGACGGTTATAGATATGACCGATCAAGACAATATCAAACTGCTTTATAAATCAAAGTATGTGCTTGATTTAGGAGATACCGATCTGCTCGAATACAAGCTAAAATTCTGCATAAAGGTGGCTGAGACCGAGCAGAATCAGGGTGTCATCGACGTGAGATATGTCACCGATACCAACAAAAAGGGCTTTTACAGTCCCAAAAACATAAACGGGGAGATAACACTTCCGTAAAAAATATTAAAGCAAAGCGGGAATGACGAAAAACAGCCGCCACAAAAACAGGGAAGGTTAGGGTAGTTTTGCGGATGTGCTTTCACTTTAAAGAGGCGGCTTGATGAAATACCGCGAAAAAATCCAAAAAAAATTAAAAATCGCAAAAAAGATATTGAAATGCTATTTTTTTTGTGATACAATACATTGTGAATTATAGCTATTGAATTGCGCCACCCTTTTGCGGCGCGGAATTTAAAGCATCAAAAGATCAAACCGGAGTTTCAAAAAAACAGAAAACAGTGGTAAAAAAACTGGAGGTAAAAATATAATGGGTTACGAACTTGCACAGGAATATTCAAATGTAGTACAGATTAAGGTTATCGGTGTCGGCGGAGGCGGCGGAAACGCTGTCAACCGTATGGTCGACGCAGGCGTTAAGGGCGTTGAATTTATCGCCATCAACACCGATAGTATGGCTCTTTACCATTCCAAGGCCGACCAGAAAATTCAGATCGGCGAAAAAGCCACCCAGGGTAAGGGCGCAGGCGCAAATCCCGATGTAGGCGCAAAGGCTGCCGAGGAATCGAGAGATCTTATTGTTGACGCTATCAAAACCGCAGATATGGTATTCATCACCAGCGGTATGGGCGGTGGAACAGGTACAGGTGCCGCTCCCATCGTTGCTCAGATAGCCAAAGAAATGGATATACTCACCGTTGGTATCGTTACCAAACCCTTCTCCTTTGAAGGTAAGCGCCGTATGGAGCAGGCCGAAATAGGTATTGCCGCTCTCCGCGAGAACGTCGACAGCCTTGTGGTCATCCCCAACGAGCGTCTCCAGTATGTCTCCGATACCAAAATCACACTCACCAATGCCTTCAACATCGCTGACGATGTTCTTCGTCAGGGCGTTCAGAGCATCTCCGAGCTTATCTCCATCCCGGCTCTCGTTAACCTCGACTTTGCCGATGTTACCGCGGTTATGAAGAATTCCGGCTATGCTCACATGGGCGTAGGTATTGCCACCGGCAAGGATAAGGCTGAGGTTGCAGCAAATGCCGCCATCACCTCCAAGCTTATCGAGACCTCCATGAACGGCTCCAAGGGTGTTATCATCAACATCACCGGTCCTTCGGATATCGGTCTTGAGGAAGTCACCGCCGCATCGGCCATTGTCGCCGAAGCTGCCGACGAAAACGCCAACATCATCTGGGGTGCTCAGATCGACGACAGCCTTGAGGATGAGATCCGCGTAACCGTTATTGCCACCGGCGCTCCCAGTGAAAACGACAATCGCCGCAAGACTTCCGGCGGAGCACTTGACGATATCTTCTCCTCCACCGATAACGACGACGATTATTCCGACATTATGGGAATTTTCGACCATAAATAATCAGTAAAAGGCTTTTGTCAATCATATTGAAAAAGTTTGTTTGACCGATAAGGTTTCAGCTCCTCCGTACCCTGTGCGGGGGAGCTTTTTTAAAAGACGGCAGGGCAACTTTATTGCGGCAGGACTGATTTTACGGTGGCTTTTAGGCCTTAGAGCTTATGCTCTGTGTTTTTGTGCAAAAGGGCGGAGGCATAGAAACTGTCAGCGCAAAATCGGTTTTAGGCGACGCTTAGGTTAAGCAACAGACGGTCAAACCCCGCACGCCTTAAAAATGTTAAATTTCCCGTTTTTATCGTTTCGCCACTTGAAATACGCCGGTATATCGGCGTGATAAAACTTCAAAAACGAAAAATTTTCCTATTTTTAAGGTCGAAGAGTTTCTGCCGTTCATTTTTCTGCGCGGGGAAGC
>CAKSDF010000207.1 GCA_934444695.1 uncultured Eubacteriales bacterium
GATGTCGAGCGCCCATCCGTCAAGATACCGCACTCCGTTTTCAAGAGGAAGGCTGTTATAAATTGCGGTATTGCCGATGATGTTCCAGCCTACCTCTGTCACGGTGCTCGGAATGTTGATTGATTTAAGCCATTGGCATATAGAAAATGCACTGTCGTCGATTTTTTCAAGTCCCTCCGGCAGCGTTACCGATACAAGGCTTTCGCAGGCATAGAAGGCACTACTGTTTATAGCCTTAACTCCCTTTGGAATATCAATGCTTTCGAGAGAAGTGCAGCTTTGGAAGCAGCTTGAGGGTATGTTGGTCAGATCTTTCGAAAGTTTAACGCTTTTAAGACTTTTGCAGCCCGCAACGGCACCGTAATCAAGTTGATAGGCCGAGCTTATGTCAAGGTTTAAAAGTTCGTTCGCACCGCTGAATGCCGAGTCACAAACCCTTGTTACACTGTCGGGCAGCTTAAAGCTTGTTTGCCCCTTGCTGCCGACATAATGCACAATAGCGGTCATATTCTTTGTATAAAGGGAGTTGTCGACAACGGTATAATGTTCGTTTTTATCGTCAAGTGTTAAGCTTTCAAGAACATCACAATTATAAAATGCGGAAGGCTCAATGTAGGAAACACCTGAGGGAATGCTAAGCTTTTTAATGCCAGAACGGCTAAATGACAAGTCACCGATGTAGCTTACGGATTCCGGAATGATTATTTCCGAAAGAGCAGAGCAGCCCGAAAACATAGAATCGTATATATCGGTCAGATTTTTAGGAAGAACGACCTTTTCAAGAACGGTGCATCCGTCAAAAACACCGTAATCCATAGCTTCGATTTGGTCGGGGAGAACAATTTCCTTTAAGGACTCGCAGGAAGCAAAGACATGGGAGCCCACCTTTTTCAGCCCGGCCGGAAGTGTTATCCCTGCAAGCTCCTTGCAGCAGTAAAATGCGCTGTTGCCGATGGTTTCAAGTCCTTCGGGAAGGGCGACAGAGGTAAGCCTATCGCAACTCATAAAAGCGGTTGGCGGAATGTCTTTGACCTTTGAGGGAACGGTAATATTTTCGATAAAGGACCCTCCGAAAGCATAGCTTCCAAGCGTTTCGAGGCTTTCGGGAAGGGTTATGTTTGTGAGGGAATAGGTGCCGGAAAATGCATCGTCTCCGATGGACACGATACCCTCGGGAAGGGTGACCGATTGCAGTTCAGTGCAGGAACCGAAGGCATCGTTTCCGATACGGGTAACGCCCTCCTGCACCACAACGGTTTTTACAAATTGCTTAATATCCTCGTAGGGGGTCTCGTTATCGGAGTATTTTTCGTAGTCGGCCATTTCACCGCTGCCGGCGATGGTGAGGGTGCCGTCCTGATAGACGAAGGACACATTGTCTCCGTTTTTGCCGCAGTTGCCAAAGGCGGGCTTATCCTCGGCCGCAAATGCCGGAAGAGCGGAAAATACAGACAGGATAATACAAAGTGATATCACGGCCGTTAAAAGCTTTTTCAGTTTCATTTTCATTACTCCTTTGTTAAGTTTGATTTGTTTGTTATATTGATTGTTTTGATATGTTTGTTGATTGGTTCATGGTATTTGAAAGCGGTAGGGTTAAGTCTGTAGAAATATGTTCATTGACGGTAGCTTTTTCGTTGCAAGAAGTCTTACTACCCCTCAGTCGCCTAACGGCGCCAGCTCGCATGCCTTGGGGTGCCTCGCCACGCGTAGTGTGAATCGTCATTATTATGTACTAATTATAGCTTTGTGACAGCTTTAAACAGCCACATCCGTAGTATCAAGTCATTTCAGTTCATTGACATAAGCTAAGTTAAACGAATAAATTTTCGTCAACACGCAAGCCTAAAAGCTTTAACCAATCTCGTGGCGCCTCTTGTGAGGGGAGCTGGCTCGGCCGCGCCGAGACTGAGGGGGGTAGTAAGTCTTCTTGCAACGAAAAAGCTACGGTTTTCTTATAATTTGATTATAACACATACTTACAAAATATCAACGCTTTTTTCACAAAATATTATACAACGAAAAAGTCGAAGAGGAACGGACATTTTCCGAATTGTCAAGGGGCCAAATCGGGAAAAGACGGTCTTTTAATTTATTGACAGATGTAGTATAATGATTATGCACAGCCGATTGTTCTGCCAAGGTACGGCCGTGCTGCAACGGTTCAAGCCATCAAAGCCGATGCTTCCGGGCGGTCGGTTTGAATCTTTTTAAGCCAATTTTAGCGGGCGATATGTTTGCCCATCTATTAAATGTTTACAGGTGATCAAAATGAAGTTTTGCGAACAACTGAATTTTTACATAGAAAAGCTTGACTGCACAGCCAAGGAGCTTGGCGAGAAATCAGGTCTTTCCTCCTCTACCTTAAGCCGCTACCGCTCGGGCGAGCGTGTTCCCGAAGGTTCAAGCGACGGAATGGAAAGCCTCTGCCGCGCCATTTTTGAAATGTTTAAAGGCGTCGATCGGTCGGTCACACTTGAAAACATCAAAAACTCCTTTTTAAACTGCTCGGACGTGCTGACCGTCGACAGAACCGAGTTTTTGAAAAAATTTGACGCCCTTGTGTTTGCTCTTGACTTAAGTGTCAGCGATATGTGCCCCTTTGTCAATTACGATGCCTCTTCCCTTTCCCGCTTTCGCAGCGGTTCCCGCCAGCCTGCCGATCCCATAAAATTTGCCGACGGCGCGGCCGAATTCATTTTTGAGCAGATTAAAAGCGATACGGCAAAAAGAGCAAAAGCGGCCGAGCTTTTCGGATGCGATGCCGATAAGCTTTGCGCAA
>CAKSDF010000208.1 GCA_934444695.1 uncultured Eubacteriales bacterium
CTTTCTCGCCGTCCGACCATTTGGCATCCTTTCTGAGGGTAAAGGAAAGGGTCAGCTTATCCTCCGAAAGGCTGTAACTTTCGGCCGCACCGCAGCTGAAGCTTCCGTCGCTTTCGAGTAAAAGCAGCGGCTCGAAAATATTATACAGAATGGTAAGCTCGGTATCGTTTGAAGCAATTAACGGATCGACCGAATCGGGCAGTACCTCGGTCTCGTAGGTTATGACCTTGGATCCGCTTTCCCCACAGGATGAAAGGGTAAGTATTATCGAAAGCGCCGCAATGACGCATAAAAATTTTTTCATATCGCACCTCTTTGCAATTTTTAAAGAAAGGGTGTTGTGCCAACTCGCATTGCAATTTTTAAAAGGATAGTGCTAACTCGCATTGCAATTTTTAAAAAAGCTGTTGTGCCTTGGCATACAATATCAAACCGTCGCCGATTCGGCACCTGTTTATTTAATTTTAACATTTTTCCGTCGCATTTTCAACGGGTATGACACTAATTTAACATTTTTTTATTTTTTATATTTCCTGTATGGCGTTTTTATGTTAAAATAAAATTGTAAAATGCTGCGGTTTTGACCGCAAAGCCCCCGCAGGCGCTGATTTATTCTTGCCGCAAACGGCCTTTTCCTTCGCTCGCATTCTTTTTCCTTTTCTTTTGTTTTTTTGCAACACAAAGGGGAAAAGCCGTTCTTTTACATAGATTTTACATTGTAAAGCTATTTGATTTTACCTTTTTGATTTATTATGAAGATGTAAAAAACGAAAGGAAGTATTTTGTATGGTATATTGTGTCGAAGACGATTCCGGAATTCGCGATCTGATGATATACGCCCTCAAGGCATCGGGATTTGATGCCAAAGGCTTTGCCGACGGCAGGGAGTTTTTTGCGGCGCTTTCTGAAAATCCGCCCGAGATAGTGCTTCTCGACATAATGCTTCCCGGCGAGGACGGTCTCTCGATACTCAAAAAGCTGCGGTCAAATGCCGCAACGGCCCGTCTGCCGGTCATAATCGCCACCGCCAAGGGCACCGAATACGACAAGGTTATCGGCCTTGATTCGGGCGCCGACGATTACCTTGCAAAGCCTTTCGGTATGATGGAAATGGTATCGAGGGTCAAGGCGCTGCTCCGCCGCAGCCGCCCCGAGGCGGTAAAGGACGAGCTTGCCATCGGCGATTTAAGCCTGAGCACGGCCGAGCACATTGTCAAGGCCGGCGACAAAACCATCGACCTCACCCTTAAGGAATTCAACCTTTTAAAACTGTTTCTTGAAAACAAAGGACTGGTTTTCACCCGCGAGCAGCTGCTTTCGAAAATATGGGGAGAGCAATTTATCGGAGAAAGCCGCACGGTCGACGTACACATCGCCACCCTGCGTACTAAGCTCGGCAAATGGGGCGACTGCATAAAGACCGTTCGCGGAGTGGGATACAGAATGGAGGACAAGCTATGACAAAAAAGATTTTCCGTTCTATCTTTGCGGTTGCGCTAACCGTTTTCCTCGCCTGCCTTATCATAATTATGGGCGCGCTTTACGAATATTTTTCGTCCACCCAGATGAATCAGCTCAAAACGCAGACCGAGCTTGCCGCCGCAGGTGTTGAGCTGTCGGGCACCGACTATTTAAACAAGCTTTCGGCAAAGGACTACCGCATAACCCTTATCGAATCCGACGGCACGGTAATATTTGATTCCTCGGCCATCACCGCCACCATGGAAAACCATCTGGAACGTGCTGAGATAAAAGAGGCCCTTGCAAACGGTTTCGGCCAATCGACCAGATATTCAAACACCCTTATGGAGCGTCAGCTTTACTGCGCAAAAAAGCTTTCGACCGGCGAGGTGGTCAGGGTTTCCTGCTCCCAGTACACCTGGTGGACGCTGTTTGTGGGAATGCTTGAACCGATAATAATACTGCTTTTCGTGGCAATATTCCTGTCGCTGTTTTTGGCATTCAGGTTATCAAAGAGAATTGTCGAACCCCTCAACAAGCTCGATCCCGACAATCCCGAAAACCCGGTTTACGACGAGCTTTCTCCCCTTGTGGAGCGGCTCAAAAGCCAGAAAGAGGAGCTTGCCTTTAAGGAAGCCGAGCTTAAAAAGCGCAAGGACGAATTTAACGCCGCCACAAAACGGATGAACGAAGGACTTGTACTTTTAAACGAAAAGGGAAAGATACTCAGCATAAACGACACCGCCTCCCGACTTCTTTCGGTCAGCCGATACTCGGTGGGCAAGGACATTTTGCTGCTCAACAGCTCGATTGAAATGCAGGAGCTTATCGGACGTGCCAAGGAAGGACACCACACCGAGATGACCATTCCTCTCGACGGTGCCGATTTTGAAGTGACCGCAAGTCCCGTTTTAAGCGACAAAAAGGTAACGGCCATTGCCCTGCTCATAGTCGACATAACCGAAAAGGAAAAATCCGAGCAAATGCGGCGGGAATTTACCGCCAACGTTTCCCACGAGCTCAAGACCCCGCTCCAAACCATCTCGGGATGCGCCGAGCTTATGGAAAACGGCATTGCAAAGCCTCAGGACATCAAGGCCTTTTCCCACAGAATACACTCCGAATCCAAGCGAATGATAACCCTTGTGGACGACATAATCGGGCTTTCCCGCCTTGACGACGGAACAGCCGACAAGGCAAAGGAACCCATAAAGCTGCTCGAAGCCGCAAAGACCACCGCCGACATTTTAAAGGACAGTGCAAACAAGCGCGGCATCACCCTCTCGGTGGAAGGGGACGACATAAAGGTAGTCAG
>CAKSDF010000209.1 GCA_934444695.1 uncultured Eubacteriales bacterium
TTTCCTGATATTAAGCATGGAATATCTCCTTTATATATATTATGTATACAGACAGGATATCCGGAAATTTGTCCGCAGCTTTTAATGGCATGTTTCCATGGATATCCTGTGTTATTATGTTTTTTTATTTCCTGTAATTCTCTGACCAGTAGCCGCCTTCAGAGGTGTTATATCCATCAATGTCATACACGGTGTAGCCGGTTCCATCCTGGGTTGTTCCCCATCCAATGAAGGTGTAGCCCGGCCGGTACAGGTCGGTCTGTCCGTAAGCTTTGTTGTTTTTCGTGCTGTCATAGGTCACTCCAAGGGTTCTGCTGTCCTGAAGGCTGTCGGATGCCCAGTAGCCTCCGTTTGTGTTGAACGTGACTGTGTAGCTGTTCGGGACAAACTGCGCGTACAGGATAAGGCTTGGACCAATCCACCTGCTGTCATCATCCCAGTAAAGCCCGGGTTCTTTCGCATAGTCGCTGCCGTAGACCCTGTTGCCTCCGGAGAGTGAATCATAGTAGCCGGTGAAAGTATAACCCGTCTTTGACACTGCCGGGACATCTGTCCCCCAGGTGGTGTCATACTCATACTTGCCAAAGAATGCGGTGCTGCCGAAGTTTATGAACCTCAGCGTCCAGTCATCCGTGACATCCTTCATGCTGCCGTCGGTCATCGTTCCGCCGTTTCCGAAGAATGCAAGCTGTCTTGTATCATGTGTCCACGCAGCTTTAAATGTGACAGTTCCGGTACTGTATCTTAGGTAGCCGTATGAAAGTGCCATGCCGTCAATCTTGCCTGTACCGACACCTGACTTTGTCTCGGCGTAGGTATCACCGCTCGGAAGGTAATGAAGTCCCTTGTCCATTCCTGATATTGTCCAGCCCGCGAAGGTGTAGCCGTTTCTGACAGGGTTATTTATGTCGAACACGGTGTAGGTTTCTGCAGAAGCCGGGTAGCTGCCGCCGCTGTAAAAGCTGCCGCCGTTAAGCTCATAGCGTATGTCATATACCGCATGGCTCCACTTTGCGGTGAAAAGCACCTTCTCGGCACTGTTGCACCTTAAGTTCATAAAGCGGGTTTCCTTGACTCCGGATGCAGCTGTTCCTGTAATGATGCTGTTTCCTGCTTTGTGATCACAGTCATCGCACATCCTTGTTATCTCCCATCCGGCAAAGTTACAGCCTTCCATTACAGGGTGGCTTACGGTGAAGCTTCTGTTATACTTAGCCCTGTCCGGATGGCTTGCCCCTGTTTCCCATGAGCCTCCCGAAAGCTCATATAAAATCTCATATTCAGCAGGTTTAAAATAGGCGGTGTACTTCCTGTCACCGGAGCTGCCCTGCTGTATTGTGACGGATGGGAGCTTTTCCTGCAGTCCGGTGCCGCCCCATGAAATGAAGTAGTAGCCCTTTACATCAGGATTATTAAGTGTAAATGCCGGAGTGTTCCTGTCATATCCGGAAGGATTCCCGGGGTCGCTTACCGGCGTGAGCACGGCATTGTTCTCAATATCCCTGTAATCGTACGCAATGCTGTAGTGGGTATCCTGCCAGAGCGCAGTGAGCGTCACAGTGCCTGTGTCGGCTCTCAGACCGGTGACAGTGATGCTCTTTTTGTCTTTCCCCACACCGCTGCAGTCTGTAAGTCCTGTATCAGTGAGCTCTCCGTCAATGATGTGCCTGTTGCCGTCCATGTCCGTCATGCTCCAGCCAAGGAACGTGCTTCCCTCCCTTGACGGACTGTATATGGTTATCTCCTTGTAATAGTTGGCTTCCGTAGGGTTGCTTGCCGGCACCCATCCGCCATCAAGGTCATATTTTATGTTGTAAAAGACAGGCTGCCACTGCGCATAGAGTGTGCTGTAGGAACCGTCATAAATGGTCTGTGCCGTCACAGGGTTTTCAACTTGCGTGCCGTCACTGCGGTTTGGGAACTTTGACCAGCCGTCCGATATATCGTAGACACTCAGCTCGTAACCGGTAAGTGTTGGGTGCGGCAGCTCTCCAAGAGGGCTGTCATACCGGACCGTCTTTGATTTTACGTCATCGCCTGAGAGGACATACCCGAGGCGGCTCTTTGCCGCCGTGTCCGGGACATTGTAATCAAATGCAAGGCTTAGGTCCGCCTTTGCCCATTTTGCATAGAGCATAATGCTTACCGTGTCAGGGGATGTGTTGATTGTAAGCTTGTCGCCTGTGCCTCCGGCATATCCGTCAAAGGTCTGCGTATTCCCATCATACGAGGTATACCATCCTTCAAACGTATATCCCCCGCGGCATGATGTTGCCGGAAGTGTCAGCTCGATATTTCCATACACTGCCGTGGCTGTGATGGTATCTCCCTTTGCCGCATTGGGGTTAGAATACGTGTCGCCGCTGTTATACAGTGTGCCACCAATCCTCCACCCGAAGAACGGAAAGCGTCCGGTAACCGGCTGGATAACGCCGGCAGCCAGGTTTCCGTTGTTGGTGTATACTTTAAAATCAACAATGTAGTCACTGCCTGTGATGTATGAGCTGTCGGCAAGCGCTGTGTGCCCGGTGTTCACAGTAATCTCATCGTCTTCCGGCATACTTATGTAATTGTTGGATTCACCCTTATCATAGTGCAGGGTGTAACATCCAACCTCCTCCCACCTTGCACAGGCTGTGACATTGCCCTTGTAAATCCATCTGCCGTTACTGTCAAAGTAAGGCGAGGCTTTCGTCTGCCCGCTGCTGTCCGTGTAGGTGAGTACAGCCCTGCCGTCCGTGTCGTAGACCGGGACATCGGAGAGCTTTATTG
>CAKSDF010000210.1 GCA_934444695.1 uncultured Eubacteriales bacterium
AATGCACTGCAGTGACCGATACAGCACGGCTTGGACGCCGGACGCTCAGGTAAGTCAGCGCAAGCTGACCGGAGGGCGGCAGGCTATAAAGATAAGACCTTGATCAGAGAAAACAGCTTGGCTTTTTGCGAAGTCTGCGGTGTGCTGCGCCCTCCGTTCTCGGCTTTGCCGAGAAAGCCTGAGCGTCCGGCGGTTTTGGCGATGGGACCGTGTAAAAGTTCGTGTGTATAATTTCGCCCGCTTATTTAAGCACGGCGCCCTCGTCGGCCGAGCTTACGGCGGCGGCATAACGCTTGAGATAGCCGGTTAAATGGGGCTTCTCAATAATTTTATCGGTCTTTTTGCGCCGCTCGATTTCCTCTTCTTCCACATCAAGAGTTATTGTGCCGGCGGGAATGTCGATGCTTATTATATCTCCCTCGTGGACATAGGCGATAAGGCCGCCCTTTGCCGCTTCGGGGGAAATGTGGCCGATGCTTGCACCTCTGGTGGCGCCGGAAAATCTTCCGTCGGTTATAAGAGCCACGGTCTTGTCAAGTCCCATTCCGGCAATGGCCGATGTGGGAGAGAGCATTTCCCTCATTCCCGGGCCGCCTGACGGACCTTCGTAACGGATGACAACCACGTCGCCCGGTTCGATTTTTCCGTCGTATATGACCTTTATGGCCTCTTCCTCGCTGTTAAAGACCCTGGCTCTGCCGCTGTGGCGGAGCATTTCCTTTGCCACGGCCGACCGCTTTACAACGCAGCCGTTCTTTGCGAGATTTCCCTTTAAAACGGCTATGCCGCCGGTTTTGGAAAATGGATTTTCTATGGGTCTGACAACCTCGGGATCGAGATTCTTGACACCTTTAAGATTTTCTTTGACGGTTTTTCCGGTGACGGTCAGGCAGTCGCCCTTTAAAAGGCCGCCCTTTTCAAGCTCTTTAAGCACGGCAGGGATTCCGCCGGCCTCGTCAAGATCCTCCATATAGGTATGTCCCGCAGGGGCAAGGTGGCAGAGGTTGGGGGTTCTTTCGCTGACGGCGTTGGCCATTTCAAGATCGAGCTTTATGCCGCATTCCCGTGCGATGGCGGGAAGATGAAGCATGGTATTTGTCGAACAGCCCACCGCCATATCGGCGCAAAGGGCGTTTTCAAAGGCTTTGTCGGTCATAATGTCCCGAGGTTTTATATCCTTTTTAACAAGGTCGACTATGGCCATACCCGCGTGCTTTGCAAGCTCTAAACGGCGGGAATAAACGGCGGGAATGGTGCCGTTTCCGGGCAGGGCCATACCGATGGCTTCGCACAGGCAGTTCATGGAGTTTGCGGTATACATTCCCGAGCAGGAACCGCAGGTGGGACAGGCCTTGCATTCATATTCTCGCAGCTTTTGCTCGTCTATCTTTCCGGCCATAAAGGAGCCTACCGCCTCAAACATACTGGAAAGGCTGGTTTTTTTGCCGTCTATTTTTCCGGCAAGCATGGGTCCGCCCGACACAAAAACCGTCGGAATATTGAGCCTTGCAGCGGCCATAAGCAGTCCCGGTACGTTTTTGTCGCAGTTTGGTATCATAACAAGGCCGTCGAAACCGTGGGCGCGCACCATGGCCTCGGTGGAATCGGCGATAAGATCACGGGTGACGAGGGAATATCTCATTCCCCCGTGGCCCATTGCGATTCCGTCGCACACGGCGATGGCCGGAAATACTATGGGAGTGCCGCCGTTTAGGGCTACGCCCATTTTTACCGCTTCGGTTATTTTGTCGAGATTCATATGGCCAGGGACTATCTCGTTGTAGGAGCTGACCACCCCGATAAGAGGACGGTCGAGTTCCTCGGCCGTAAGGCCCAGAGCGTGGTAAAGGCTGCGATGGGAGGCATTTTGAGCGCCCTTTATAATTTCATCTTTGATCATAGCTTTTCACCTAAATCCATTGTGTTTTAAGTGTTCGACCGTCTGTTGCTTAAAAATACGATTGCTCGGAAAGATCGGTCGTTAATGAAATAAATCGGATGTTTACGGCAAAATCAGTTGTTGATAAGCTTTTCTTCGTCGTTCCAACTGTAGAGCTTTCTGATCTCCTCGCCTATTCTTTCGGCGGGATGCTCGCTTGCCAGTTTTCTCATGGCGCTGAAATGCACCTGGCCGCTTTCCTCCGACATATCAAGTAAAAAGTCCTTTGCAAAGGAACCGTCCTGAATGTCGCGGAGCACCTTTTTCATGGCCTTTTTGGTTTCCTCGGTGATGATCTTGGGACCGGTGATGTAATCGCCGTATTCGGCCGTGTTGGAGATGGAATATCTCATTCCGGCAAAGCCGCTCTGATAGATGAGGTCGACTATAAGCTTCATTTCGTGAACGCATTCAAAATAAGCGTTTCTCGGATCGTATCCTGCCTCGGTGAGGGTTTCAAAGCCTGCCTGCATAAGGGCGCAAACGCCGCCGCAGATAACCGCCTGCTCGCCGAAAAGGTCGGTCTCGGTCTCGCTGCGGAAGGTGGTCTCAAGCACTCCCGCACGGGCGCCGCCGATGCCCAAAGCATATGCAAGGCCGATGTCCAAAGCGTCGCCGGTGGCATCCTGCTCAACCGCTACAAGGCAGGGCACTCCCTTGCCTGCAAGGTACTCGCTTCTGACCGTGTGGCCGGGGCCTTTGGGGGCTATCATAATTACATTGACATTCTTGGGGGGCTTTATGCAGCCGTAGTGAATGTTGAAGCCGTGAGCAAAGGCAAGGGTCTTGCCCTCGGTCATAAAG
>CAKSDF010000211.1 GCA_934444695.1 uncultured Eubacteriales bacterium
GAACAGCGGCTTTACAATGCATCTGCTGCGCGCGGAGAGCCCCGGGCCGGACGTTGGCAAGCTCGTGCCGAGGATGAAGCGGACGGCCATGATATTGTATATGCTCTATGTCCTGCTCACGATCATTGACGTTGTCTTCCTGCTTTTTGGCGGCATGCCGGTTTTGGACGCGGTCTGCACCGCCTTCGGAACGGCCGGGACCGGCGGCTTCGGAATAAAAAATGACAGCATGGCGAGCTACAGCCCGTATATTCAGAATGTCTGCACGGTGTTCATGCTTCTGTTCGGAGTAAACTTCAGCTGCTACTATCTGCTGCTGATGAAGCAGTTTAAAAGCGTCTTTAAGGATGAGGAGCTGCGCATGTATATCGCCGTGGTGGCGGCGAGTGTTCTTCTGATAAGCCTGAATATCCGGGGACTTTATCAGAGTCTCGGCGAAACTGTGCGCCATGCGGCGTTTCAGGTTTCGAGCATAGTTACCACGACGGGCTTTGCGACGACGGATTTTGACAGATGGCCCGCCTTTTCAAAGGCCATACTGCTCTCACTGATGGTTATCGGAGCCTGCGCGGGCAGCACCGGCGGTGGAATGAAGTGCGGCCGGGTACTGTTCCTGATGAAGATACTCAGGCGCAATATCAGGCAGATAATTCACCCGAACCGCGTGCAGGTGGTGCGGAATAACTCCCACGTTGTTGATGAAAGGGTTCTGCAGAATACGAACGCATACCTTGCGGCATACGTTATCATAATCGTCGTGAGCTTTATAATCGTATCGCTCGACGGCTTTTCAACGACGACGAATATCTCGGCCGTGGTATCGTGCTTTAACAATATCGGCCCCGGCCTTGAATCCGTCGGCCCGGCGTGCAATTATGCGGGGTATGGCGTTCTGTCAAAGCTTGTACTCATTGTGGACATGCTCGCGGGAAGACTGGAGATTTTTCCGATACTCATTCTTTTCTCACGCAGCACATGGCGGCATAAATGAGCGTAAAAAGGGAGCGCACCGAAATGATGAGGTGCCGTAACGAAGGTTTTGAAAACAAGTGGTAAAGACAATCGGTACGGTATATTGCAGAAAAATCTAAAAATTACATTTGGAGGAAACTGCAATGAAATCATTATTTGAACAAATGGGTGGCACTTATCGTGAGGAAAACGGTTATCTCATTCCCAATCTGACCTTGCCCGGTGAAGAACAAGTTGAAATTGGTGTATGGGGACAGCGATATTTGAGGTATATCAAGCGATACCACAAAGTGAGATATATTAATCTGCTGACAAGCGGTAAGTTAAACGGCTATCTTGCTGACATTGACAAGCAGGCTGAGGATATGTTTTTTCGGCTTGTAGAACAGATGGCAGAGCGTGAAGGGGTTACCGAACGACTCAAAGCAGGAAATCCAATGGAATGGGTTGCTCTGATGAATAACATCCGCAGCAGAGCTACAGAAATTGTAAACCACGATATAATTTACAACTAACCGAGAACGGCGGCAGGGAGATCATAATCTCCTTGCCGTCATTTTGCTTCGCAAAAATGGTAGAAAAAACACAATTATATGGTATAATAATATCAGTATAGTATATTCATCGCAAATAAACTGTTTTTGGAGGACAAAGATGTATACGGCAATTAATATCATTGCGGAAAAAAATGCGAGTATAAGCGTAAACTCCTCTGTTTGTCAGTTAGACGGCGATGAATACGATATAAAAAAGGATGAAATAACTCGTAAACTTTCGGAAGGTCAAAAACTGTTTATTATTTCGGTTTATCAAACAATCGGTGCGGGACAAAACCTGCAATACAAGATCCCACGTGAGTTAGAAAAGGAACTAATCAAAATCAACGACCGTCCCTCTCGCGGCGAAAAAGTCTTTGATGCTATCTATTTTGAATGACAGATTGCTGAATAAGGAATTTATTGCCTTGTTAGATAAAATTAAGGAGCAATCAAACGTACAGATAGGTGAAAGTTCTTTTGAAAACAGAGCCGCCCTTTTATCTGTAAGAGCCAACAAATTCATCAACAATATGGTGCGAGAAGATTGGACTGATGATCGTATAGAAAAATGGCAGCAGTTGCGTGAACTTGTGCTTACATCTCCTACTATGTCCGAGGCGGAAGTATCAAAAAATTTTGTTGCAAAGAATTTTTATGTAAAACTTCCCACCCAAAACAATTGTTTGACTATAAAGTAAGCAATCTTCCATTTATGTTGATTTCAAGAATTGGCACGAAACTACCGTTTTTAACGATGAAGAAATGCTAAACAAAATTGAAGATAAGGCAAATAAATGCGGTTGCAAATGTGTTATTATAGTCAACATTGTTTCAGAAAAAGAATGGAAATCACACCGTATAGAACGAAATGGTTTCACGATTGTTGAAATTCCATCTTTGCTAACAGGCAACGCTTCTCTTAACCATAACAAAGAGGCTTGGAACGAGATAAGAAGGTGTATAAATGAGTGCTCCGATTAAAACAAATCAACTAACTTATACGTTTGATAAAGAATTGTTTTCAAAAAACTATGATATATTTTGTATTCGTACATCGGAGAAGCATTTTAAGAACGGAGCATATATTATTGATGCACCGCTTCTGAGCAATAATATTTGTTCTGTGCTTTTTAAGTCCGGAAGAGAGATTTTTGTACTAATGAAAAGCAATGATTCAAACAAATCATTGTTAAAGAATGCAATATTAAAAGAAGATGGTGCTGACCGC
>CAKSDF010000212.1 GCA_934444695.1 uncultured Eubacteriales bacterium
GTCTTGAGGCTTGCAAAGGTGAGATACCTTTAAAGCCATATTGATTATACAGTCGTTTTAAGGAAAAATCAAGCCGTTTTTCCAATTGAACCTTACCATATCGATAAATGGAATACCAATAGGAAAAAATGTCAATTCCCATCTGTTGTTTAATTTGTTAAAATAATAACAAACAAGGCCGTGTTGCGGGATTTTTGCGCTTTTTTCTGACGAAATGATGCACCTTTTCAAGGCTTGTATGTTAACTCCGATTGAGAAAACGGACGAAAAACGGCACCGCTGCAATAGAACAGTCACTGCGGTAAACGCAGGCGCAAAACACTGCTGACGGAAAGAATGCAATGCAGTAAACGCAGGCGCGAAAAAGACGCAGGCAATACAGGCTTTGTTAAAAAACGATGGGAGACACCGTTATGAAGGAACAGGCCATTTCCAGGGCGACCCTTTCGAGGGTGCCTGTTTATCTCAAATATCTGAAAAATGCGGCAAACTATGACCAAAACATCTCAGCCACCAAAATCGCCAAGGATCTTTGTATGGGTGAGGTGCAGGTGCGAAAGGATTTAGGAGCGCTGTGCGGCGAGGGACGGCCAAAAACCGGCTATAAAACAAGCGAGCTTTTAAGCTGTCTCGAGCGGTATTTCGATCTTAAAAATACACGCGCCGTTATTGTCGGATCAGGGAATTTTGCACTGTCGCTGCTCGATTTCAAGGGCTTTGAGGACTGCGGTCTTGAAATACCCGCCGCTTTCGACGGATGCTTTAGCGGAAAGAAATGCTCGGAAAGCGGAAAACAGCTTTTACCCCTTAGAGAACTGAAAAGCTATGTCGAGAAAAACGGGGTAAAGATCGGAATAATCTGCTGCCCTCCAGAGAATGCTCAAAAATCCTTTGACCTGCTTTATAAAAGCGGGATAAGGGCGGTGTGGTGTATTTCTCCCTGTCGTGTGTCGGCTCCGGCAGATGCGGTTGTGGAATATGAAAATCCCGTATTGACCCCTGCCTATCTTAGGTGTATGATAGAGCCGATGAAAATGCAAGCTAATAATACAATATAACATATATAAACAGTATAATGTGAGTTGTAAAATCTATATCAGTCAAACGAAGGTGCTTTTATGAAATTAGACAGGATAATCGCCGTTAGAAACAGCAAAACGGTCTATTGCGAAGGCGACAGCAGTTTTAAGGTTTTTAACGGTCAATATAAAAAATCCGACGTACTCAGCGAGGCGCTCAACCAGGCGCGTCTTGAGGAAACCGGGCTTAACATTCCGAAAATTCTCGAGGTAACGGTCATCAACGGCAAATGGGCCATTGTTTATGAGCACATTAGGGGTAAAAACCTTGCTGCTCTTATGACCGAGCATCCCGAGAAAAAGGACGAGTACATCGATAAATTTATTGATCTGCAGCTTGATGTGCTTTCAAAGAAATGCCCCGAGCTGACCCTTTTAAGCGATAAACTGACCCGCAACATCTGTGATACCGATTTTGCCGCTACAGTCAGATACGATCTGCTCGATCGGCTTAATGACATGCCGAAACACACAAAGATCTGCCACGGAGATTTTAATCCGTCGAACATTGTTATTTCCGATAAAAACGATCCCTTTATTCTCGACTGGTCTCACGCCGCCAAGGGCAACGGAGCAGCAGACGCCGCCGGAACCTACCTCTATTTCCTCTACGGCGGAGAGACCGAAACGGCCGAGCGCTATCTTAACGGAATATGCGAAAAAAGCGGAACCGATAGGGGATATGTCGAGCGGTGGTTCCCCATTGTCGCTGCATCGAAATCTGCCAAGGCGGGAAAGGATCAGAAAAAGTTTTATACCTCCATTGTCGAGAAGTATATATAGCAAATTTACGGCATAGTCAAGCGGCCGTCGGCGTGCTGAGGCGTTCTCGGCTCTGCCGAGAACGGAGGGCGCAAAACACCGCAGCCCTAAAGCTAAAACACGCTGTATTTTCTGATTGCTGCATTGCATTTATTGCCGGCCGCCATCCGGTCAGCTGCGCTGACTTGCCTCAGCACACCTTGCGACCGCGGCGTAGTGTGACAAGTAGCTATTGTTCATTAATTAAAGAAAGCTTATATCTTTGGTAATCTACAAAAGGCGCAACAAAACACACGTAAAAAATATAATAATTTCAATCACAATCAAATCATCAGCACAATATCCAAAAGCAAAAACTCAAGGCAAATACCGAGCGAAATCAAGCAATTCAAGGAATAATGCATCCTGTCTTGCGTGCCTTTCAAAAGGTAAGAAAGCAGGCAGGGCGCTGAATGCTGTGTCGGGCGGTGCTCTTTTCTTTAAAGGGCGGCAATGTCGGATGCAGCGTATATGTGAGAAAAATATCAGTACCTGAATCTAAAAATTTGAGGAGGAAAAAAATATGAAGGTCACGGTATGTATCGGCTCGTCATGTCATATTAAGGGGTCGAGGCAGGTTGTCGAGCGGCTTCAGGAGCTTGTTGCCGAAAAACAGGTGGGGGACAGCGTTGAGCTTGCGGGCACGTTCTGTATGGGAAAATGTCAGCAAGGGGTTTGCGTAACGGTAGAAAACCGATTCTACTCGGTAAGTCCCGAGACTGTGGACGATTTCTTTGATAAAAAGATCATGGCAAAGCTTAATAAATAATAGCCTTGCCCGCATTAAAGCTGCAATGTCACGAATATGTTCAGGTGATGTTTCAGCAAATACTTTCAGCAAATACTCAGCA
>CAKSDF010000213.1 GCA_934444695.1 uncultured Eubacteriales bacterium
GGTTTTTGCAAGCTCACACTGGAAAAAATCCTTGACCTGCTTTATGGCTACTTGTGTCTCGCGAAGGGGTAACAGAGGTTTATAGTTTTCGGGAATTATAAGGGACACTGTTTTCACTCCAATCAATATTGATAAAGATATTTTTCAACTTCCCAGGAGGAAACTCTTGTGCAGTATTCTCTCCATTCGTTTTTCTTGTGCTCAATGTACTTTTCGGCAATGTGACTGCCCAGAGTCTGCATAACCAGCTCATCCTTCTGCATTTCCTTTAATGCTTCGTTAAGGCTGGCGGGCATTTTGTCGATTCCAAGCTCCTTGCGGGTGTTGTGGTCGAGATCGTAAACGTTGGAATTAACGGGAGGAACGGGTTTCAATCCCTTTTTCAGACCGTCAAGTCCCGCTGCAAGGCAAAGGGCCAGGCAAAGGTAAGGATTGGCCGAAGGATCGGGGCAGCGAAGCTCGATTCTCGTTCCGGCACCGCGGCTTGTGGGAATGCGGATGAGGGGGCTGCGGTTTTGCGCCGACCAGGCAATGTGAACAGGGGCTTCATATCCCGGTACAAGACGCTTATAGGAATTGACCAAAGGATTTGTCACGGCAGCCATACCCTTAATGTGAGCCATTATTCCGGCGATAAAGCTGTATGCCTGCTCGCTTAACTGCAAAGGATCGTTTTCATCGAAGAAGGCGTTTTTGCCGTTCTTTCCCTTAAGGGACATATTAACGTGCATACCCGATCCTGCACGGCCGAAAAGGGGCTTGGGCATAAATGTTGCGTGGAGATCGTGGGCGGCGGCGGTGGTCTTAACGGCCAGCTTGAAGGTGGTGATGTTGTCGGCCGTGCGAAGAGCCTCGTCGTATTTAAAATCGATCTCGTGCTGACCTCCGGCAACCTCGTGGTGGGATGCTTCTATCTCGAATCCCATTTCTTCAAGGGTCAGGCAGATGTCTCTGCGGCACTGCTCGCCGAGATCCACCGGGCTTTGGTCAAAATATCCGCAGATATCGTCGGTCTTGGTGGTGGGACGGCCCTTCTCGTCAAGTTTGAAAAGGAAGAACTCGCACTCGGGGCCTACGTCAAATTCATAGCCCATATCGGCGGCCTCTTTAATTACCTTTTCAAGTATGTATCGGGGATTGCCCGCAAAGGGTTTCATATCGGCGCCGTAAACATCGCAGATGAGCCTTGCGGTCTTGCCCTGATTGAGACGCCAGGGGAAAACCACGAAGGAATCGATGTCGGGTACGAGGTACATATCCGATTCCTCGATTCGCACAAATCCCTCGATGGACGAGCCGTCGAACATACACTTTCCGTCAAGCGCTTTCTCAAGCTGGCTCAAGGTTATGGCGACATTTTTAAGCGAACCGAAAATGTCGGTGAACTGCAGGCGGATGAAATTGACCTCCTGCTCCTTGGCAATACGGATGACATCTTCTTTTGTGTATTTTGACATTGAACGCACTCCTTAAAAAATATGCAAAGCTCAGCGCCGCAAAAAGCATAAGCGTATAAGGCTTCATCCTGCACGCTTTGAGAATGTTTAATTCTTCTTACGCATTATGCGGTACATTGATACTATGCTGAAAATCCACCCTGAATTATAGCATATAAGGTATGGTATGTCAATAAATCCTAAGGCAAAATCACCCTGTTTTGACCATCAAAATGATACTTTGGTTATTTTCAACATTATCCCTTGACTTAAAGCCGATTTGTGGCATAATATTACCTGTGAAAATTGAACTTAGTGAAGTGTTCCGAGAAGCGTTTCAACAGGTGTATTTACAAACGGGACTCAAGCAGGAAAAAAACGGAATTTCAAAAGGTGCATTTGCAAACGGAATTCAAAACGGAATTTAAAAAGTTGTTTTTTAAAAGTACCGTTTAAGCAAGATTCAACAATGTTTTTACGATAAAGCGAAATTGGGTTATGAGGTAGAAATATGATTTTAAAGAAAAACGACGACATAGAGGTCGAGATAACGGCCGTTTCCTCCGACGGAGCGGGCATTGCAAAGGCTGACGGTGCAGCCGTATTTGTGCCCTGCACGGCGGTGGGGGACAGGGTAAAGGTGCGTATAATCAAGGCGCAGAAAAACTATTATATCGGCAAGGCGCTGGAAATAATCGTGCCGTCTGAATACCGCATTTCTCCCGATTGCCCGGTTTTTGAAAGGTGCGGAGGATGTACCTTCCGCCACATTTCCTACGCCGAGGAAATAAACATCAAGCACCGCAGGGTGGCAGATTGCCTGTCTCGTATCGCAAAGGTTGACATAATGCCGGAATCGGTGGTTTTTGCTGAACAGACCGACGGCTATCGCAACAAGGCTCAATTGCCCATAGGCATAAACAAAGAGGGCAAAATATACGCTGGATTTTACGCCAAAAAAAGCCACAGAATTATCGATTGCGGGAGCTGCAAATTACAACCCGAGGAATTTAAAACCATAACCGATATTTTTATTAATCACCTTGAAGCTAACGGTGTTTCGGTGTATGATGAGCAGACCGGGAAAGGACTGTGCCGCCATCTTTACATACGAAAGGGTTTTAAAAGCGGTCAGACGGCGGTATGCGCCGTTATAAACGGAGAAAAGCTTAAAAATGCGGAAGAGCTTTACGAAAAACTTAAAAAAGCCGTGCCGTCGGTGGTTAGTCTGTCGGTTAACAT
>CAKSDF010000214.1 GCA_934444695.1 uncultured Eubacteriales bacterium
GATGAGCCTTGCGATGCCGAGGCTTTCGCAGCTGACAATGGCCTTTTCGTTGTCAAATACCTTGCCGACCTCAAGAGCAACGTTGGCTTCCTTAAAGGAACGTGCAAGATCCTTAACGCCGGTGACCTTGGTGCCGATTCCGACCACTGCGTGGGTGTAGAACTCGCTGGACAGCGTGTCGACTATCGAGCGGGCAAGATTTTCAAGATCCTTGGTTTCGATCTCCTCGGGCACTTCCTTAACAAGGGCAATGTCGGTCTCGTTGATGTTGATGACGAAATCCTTGTGCTTGTCGGGGAAGAGTTTCTGAACAACCTCATAAACCGATACGTCGTTGCGGCTGACAATCCTGATGAGCATAACCACTCTGGAAATTTCCGAGACAAAGTGGAGCTCGCGGGATTTAAGATAGATGTCGCCGGGGAGTATGTTGTCGAGTATGACATTTTTGATAAAGTTGGCACGATCGTGCTTTTCATCGTAATATTGCTTTACCGAGGAAAGAGAAATGGAAAGCAGCGATGCATATTTAGAAGCCTGAGCATCGTTTCCTTCGACGCATACGGCGTATTCGTTGCGTCCCATAGTGCCAAAGCCAAAATAGGTATAATCGCCTATGACGACCGGAATCTCCGAGGCAACAAGCTCCGCAAAATCAATGTCCACCGCTTCTCCGACCTTCGAAAGGTCGCTGGAGGCTACTACGGCGGAGGTTTCATCTATGATGCCGATGGTACGCTCGATGGACTGGCTCATCTGATGAACGATTCCCTGAAAAAGTCTGTTTGACATTATGTTATTCTCCTTATCTTTGCCATTAAAATGACGATTTTCTGATTCTTATAACCTTAGACATTATACATAATACACAATCCGAAAAAATTTTTCAAGTCTTTTAAACAAAAAATTGTGATTTTTTTTGTTTAAAAAGGAGATAAAGGGCGATTTTTTTGTGTGACAGGCGTTTTTATACCGATGTCATGAGAATTTTGCCGCTGCTTTTTTAATAAACATATTGATAAAAGCGGGACGCGATGATATAATGTGGAGGTGTATTTTTTGAAGGGCTTTTTAAACGAAGACCTTTTCGGAAAGGGGAAAACGGTTTTGGAAAAACTGACCGGTTTTTTCACATCGGAGAGATTCTGGGGAAGCATAGCTGTTGTGGCCATAGCCCTTTTGGCGGCATTGCTTTTAAAAAAGCTGAGAGGCCGTGTGGTCGGAAGTGCCCGCATCGACGGAAAAAAGGAGACCAACGCCCGATTCGTGTTTTCGGCGGCAAAGTATGTTGTTTTTCTCATAGCGTTTATAACCGTTCTTGAAATAAACGGCGTCAACGTCTCGGGCCTTGTCACGGGACTGGGAGTTATGAGTATCGTGGTGGGATTTGCTCTGCAGGATGTACTTAAGGATTTCGTTATGGGCAACAACATTATGCTCGATCACTTTTTTGCCGTTGGCGATACCGTTAAATACGGCGATGTTGTGGGAAAGGTCATTTCCTTTAACATAAGGGTCACACGCATAAAGGACATATGCACCGGAAATGTGCTGACCGTCAGCAACCGCAACATTTCCGAAATGACCGTGCTTTCCGACAATCTTTATGTCGACATTCCCGCGCCCTACACCGAGACGGCCGAACGTATGAGAAAGGTTATGGCGGAGATATGCAGCGAGACCGAAAAGCAGGAGGACGTTGAAAGCTGCGAGTTTCTCGGCACAAACGAATTCGGGAGCAGCAGTATTTCCTACCTGATAAAGGTGGTGTGCCCGGCCGAAAAACACCGCCTTGCAAGGAGGGCGCTTTTAGGCATAACCCAGGATGTTTACGCCAAAGAGAATATACAGATACCCTTCGATCAGCTTGACGTGCACATTAATCCCGATGCGGAAAAGTGATGGTTTGCCGAAAGGGTAAAGATCTTTTGAAATGTGCAGAGCAAAAAAGCGAAAAATTGTTATTTACTTTATTTATAGAATACCAAAGCAAAAGGATTTGATAATATGGCAACGGTAAGAGCCTTTAAAGGACTGAGATTCACCGAAAAGGCGGGAGACATAAGCGAGCTTGTATGTCCGCCCTACGACATCATAAGCGAGGATGAGAGAAAGCAGTATATAGAGAAAAATCCCTGCAACATAATAAGGCTTGAGCTGCCGAAAGACGGAGTCGATCCTTATGCCGAGGCGGCACGGGTGCTCGGAGAACTTGAAAGTCAGGGAAAGCTTGCCTTTGACGAACAGCCGGCCTTTTACATATACGAAATAGAGTTTAAAGCCTCGGGCAAAAAAATGACCGTCTCGGGACTGGTGGCAAGGGTAGGCCTTGAGGAATTCTCAAAGGGCGTTGTCCTTCCCCACGAACAGACCCTTTCCAAAGCCAAGCAGGATCGTTTTGATCTTATGAAGGCCACAAACTGCAATTTCAGCCAGGTGTATTCCCTTTATCTCGACGGCGGAAAGGTCAGCGGCCTTTGCAAAAAGCAAAAGGAACGCACTCCCGATATGCAGGCAACCGACAGGGACGGCCTTATACACCGGCTTTGGGCGGTTACCGACCGCGATTTCATAAACGAGGTTGAAAAAAGCTTTGAGGACAAAAAGCTTTACATTGCCGACGGCCATCATCGTTATGAAACGGCCCTTAATTACCGGGATTATTTAAAGC
>CAKSDF010000215.1 GCA_934444695.1 uncultured Eubacteriales bacterium
ATCCTGCACGGTTGACAGTTGCTGCCGAGACATTATCGCCTCTTCCTTTTTCAACAGGCAGGCTTTCACCTGTCAGGGCCGATTCGTCCACCGAGGCTTCGCCTTCCAAAACGATTCCGTCAACCGGAATGTTTCCACCCGAGCGCACGGCAAAGATATCCCCCACCTTGACCTGAGAAACCGGCACCTCGGTCTCCTTTCCGTCCTTTATGACAAGGGCGGTTTTTGGGGTAAGATCCATAAGCGCCTTTATGGCGTTGGTGGTCTTTCCCTTTGAACGGGCTTCAAGCATTTTGCCTAAAGTTATAAGAGCCAGTATCATTGCGGCCGATTCAAAATAAAGGCCGTGATAAAGCTCCATCTGCGCCATACTGTCGGTAACGGCGGTCATTTTAAAGAGAATATATGTGCTGTATAAAAATGCGGCGGCCGACCCCATGGAAACGAGGGTATCCATATTGGGCGAGCGGTTTATGATGCCCTTAACGCCGTTTATAAAGAACTTTTGGTTTATCACACACACCGCGGCCGACAAGATCAGCTGTAAAAGTCCCAGTGCAATGTGATTATGCTCAAAAAATGCCGGCACGGGGAAGCCCCACATTGCGTGACCCATCGAAAAATACATCAAAACCGCCAGTATAATGAGAGAACTGACAAGCCGTCTGATAAGCTTAGGGGTTTGTTTGTCCTCGATTTGTCCGTTTTGCCCGCTTTGAGCGGAGTTTCCGGCCGACTGCCCGTTTTGGCCGACGGCTTCGGCGCCGTATCCCGCCTTTTCCACCGCCTCGATAATTGCGGCGGGGGCAGCCGTTCCTTCCACCGTCATGGAGTTTGTCAAAAGGTTTACCGAGCAGCTTTTGACCCCCTCAACCTTTGAAACCGCCTTTTCCACACGGGCGCTGCAGGCGGCGCAGCTCATTCCCGTTACATTGTATCTGTCCATAGATAGCACCTCACTTCATCAGACGGCGAAGGGTATCGATAAGCTCGTCGACCGTCTGTTCCTTTCCGTTTTTAATGTCGTCGGTAACGCAGGTTTTGATGTGTTCTTCGAGCAGCTTTCGGTTAAAAGCGTCCAGCGCCGAGGAAGCAGCCTGAGCCTGCATCATTATATCAACGCAGTAAGCGTCGTTTTCTATCATTCCTTTTATTCCCCGAATCTGCCCTTCTATTCTGTTTAGTCGGTTGATGAGCTTTTTGTGCTCTTCGGCAGATCGGATCTTGCTTCTGTGGCAGTGACAGCATTTTTCCTGCATATTTTTCACCTCGTCTGCATTATATACCCCCGCAGGGTATATGTCAACAGCTTTTTTAAAAATTTTTGCGGTCAAAGTGTTGCTTTTAAAGTGTCCTGATATTAAAATGGTTAAGAGATATTAATACGTACAAAATAAGCATACAATATGAGAACCCTTCAATGTTTAATTCTTAATGTCATTCTTTAACTGCGATTTTTCAGGCGTGTTAGCACTGTAAAAATACAATTTACACATCTCACACATCGTTAAAGCCTTTTATCATAGTATGTCCGAAAAGGAAGTGAAACAATGAACGATCCCTTTGTACATAAATCGGTTTCCGGGCCGTCGCAGGATAAGACCCGCCCGCAGGACAGCATCGCTGCGCAAAACAATACTACCGTGCAAAACAATACCGCTGCGCAAAGCAACACTACCGTGCAGGATACCACTACCACACAAAACATTACTGCCGCGCGAAACAATGCCATCCGGCAAAGCACTCCCGTCACACAAAGCGTCCCAGATGGCAGCAAAGACACCGCAGCCAAAGCACCCGGCAACCGTTCCTTTTATGATGATGTATTAAACACTGCGGGAAGTATTTTCTTTGCCGCTTTGCTGGGATTTTTCCCTCTTTTCTGCGGCGGGAGCTATAACATAATTCTCGATTCAAAATACTCTGCCTTTGAAACCATAACAATTTTTTCGGCGGTATTTTTCGTCTTTTTCTGCCTTCTTAAATGCGTTTCCCTCCGCCGCTCTAAACCATCGAATGCTTTAACCGATCGGTCCAAGATCTCCTTTAAATCTTCCGTTTTGAAGCTTGTCAAATCGGCCGATGTCACGGTTATTCTGCTTATATGCTTCTGCCTTTTGACGCTTCTTTCGGTCGTTCTTTCACCATATGCTTCTGCCCTTAACTCATCAGGGAAAAGCGCGGTGATTTTCGGATCGGGGCGATATGACGGGCTGTATGTCTTAGCTCTTTACGGCGTGGTTTTTGCCCTTTCATATTTTTTCGTAAAGTTTGATTTTAAATGCGTTTTGCTGGTTGGTGCGGTCACCCTTATTATGTCGATTATCGGCATACTTCAGCTTTTCGGCATAAACGCCTTCTGCCTCTACCCTGCCGACATTTACACCGGTTATTACGCCGAGTTCATTTCCACCATGGGCAACATCGATTTTATGTCGGCGCTGATGTCTATGTTTTTGCCTCTTATCTTCGGCTTCTTTTTATCGGTTGAAGGGAGCAGAAAAAGCGAGGCCTTTTTGCTGCTGTGCTTTTTCGCGGGTGGATTCTGCCTTATAAAAACCGATGTCCAGTCAGGTATGATCGCCCTTTTTGTAACGGCGGCGCTGACCCTTCCCCTTTCCTTAAAAAGCAAAAGAAGCATTGCCAAAGCC
>CAKSDF010000216.1 GCA_934444695.1 uncultured Eubacteriales bacterium
AGCTTTATCTGCCGTTCAAATTCCCGTTTCTGAATGGCTCGGTCGACCCCTTCATAGTGATATTCAAGGCCGATCTCGCCGATGGCAACAACCTTTTTATGGGCGGCAAGAGCCTTTAATGCGTCAAGGTCGACGGTATCGACTATGTCCTCGGGATATACCCCCACCGAGGCATATATGTTGTCGTATTTTTCGGCAAGGGCGATGGCCCGCCTGCTGCTTTGAAGATTGGTTCCGCAGGTGATCGCACCGCAGACTCCCTTTTCTTTAAAGACCCGATTAAAAAGGTCGTCTAAGTCGCCGTCAAAGCGGCTGTCGTCGTAATGAGCGTGACTGTCGAAAATCATTTTAAATTAAACCTTCTTTTCTCAAAAAGCAGGGCATACCTTCAAAAATAGACCTGCATTTATTTTTACATACACATCGCCGCAGCTTGCATATAATCGCGGCTGTCCTGCTGTATTCAATACATCTCCGAAAAAATAACACGGCCATCCAGCGGTATTCAATACACCGCCAAAATATCGCAGTTGTCCCGCAGTATTCAATGCACCGCCGAAAATATCGGCCCCGCCCGATCAAGTTAAATCTTACATATTATTATAGTGTACCTTTGCGGGATTTTCAAGACAAAAAAATTGTCCCGCGAAATAAATCCCGGGACAAAATGATGAAATGTAAAAATTCGAATATATTAACTGCGCGCAAGTGGGTATTACAAAGGATATATAAATGGTTAATAAGTCGCCGGCCGATTTATTCAAGGTCGAGAAGCCAGTTGACCGATACCCCAAGTATGTCTGCAAAGGCAAGCAGCTCGTAATCGCTGACGTGACGTATCTGGCCTTCAATCTTGGAAAGCCCCGAGGCGTTCATTTCAATGCCTCTGATCTGTATCTGCGCCAGCAGATCCTTTTGCTTCATACCGATGGATTTACGACGGGTTTCAATTTTCTTTCCGACAATGTTGGCTGTTCCGATGTCCTTTTTCCTGAGTCTCATATTAATACCCTCCAAAGTTGTACACGCGTCAGGTTTAATTCCTTGCTGTATTTTTTTGATTGAATTGTCATTCATTGTCCTAATTGTAATATAATTCCTTGCATTTTTATTTCCAAAAAGGCATTGAAATAACAATTAACAATTTTTTTACAACCATTGATATAAAAAAACATTTAAAATAGATTTTTTCGTCATTAATTACCTTTGACAGTGATATTCTACCACCGTTCAATTCATTTTGCAAGAGTTTTCTTATAATTTTTCTTATTTATTCTTGTTTTTTTTTCGGTATGTGGTAAAATAACGGTATAAGAAACAGGGAATCATGCATTTTTGCGGAGTTTGTTTCAAAATATGGCGATAGAATTTCCAAAGCGCTGTTTTTTCCTGTGAACTGCCGCTTTTTTCTCCCGCAGTATAGACGATTCACCTTCCCGCAGGCAAAAACCGACCGGTATTTATGTCTTGAATTATAATTTTTACATTATAATTTTTTACGGGTATTTTTGCCCATGCATTGTAAATTATAAAAAAATAAATCATTATAGAAGGAAGTTTTTTGAATGAACGGCTTTTTGAACAATAAAGAACGCTCGGCGCTTTTGACCGACTTTTGTCAGTTCGGAATGGCATCGGGCGCAATGGGCGGAGACATCGCTTCCCGCACGGCATACTTTGATCTGGTTTACCGGGACATTCCCGACGGGGGCGGATTCATCGTGTCGGCCGGCCTTTCTCAGCTTATCGATTATCTGAGAAACCTTAAATTCACCGACGAGGACATTGAGTACCTCCGCTCGACACAGAGCTTTTCGGAGGAATTTCTCGATTACCTTAAAAATTTCAAATTTACCTGCAGTGTATGGGCGGTGCCGGAAGGTACGCCGGTATTTCCCTTTGAGCCGGTCATAACCGTAAAGGGACCCCTTATCGAGGCTCAGTTTATCGAGGCTGCGCTGCTAATGATGATAAACTATCAGTCGCTTATTGCCACAAAGGCGTCCCGCATTGTGCGCGCCGCCGACGGCCGCGAGGTTTATGAATTCGGAACCAAGCGCGCCCACGAAGCATCGGCCGCGGTTTACGGTGCAAGAGCGGCATTTATCGGTGGATGCAATGCCACATCCGATGTTGTGGCCTCCAAGGAATTCGGCATTCCCGCATTTTCCACAATGACACACAGCCTTGTTCAGGCCTTCGACAGCGAATATGAGGCCTTTAAATATTACGCCACTCAGTTCCCCAACAACTGCGTTTTACTGGTCGACACATACAGCACGGTAAAATCCGGCGTACCCAACGCCATCAAGGTTTTCGACGAGGTGTTAAAGCCTATGGGCGTTCGTCCCAAGGGCATCAGAATCGACTCGGGAGATATAACCTACCTTTCAAAGAAGGCCCGCAGAATGCTCGATGAGGCGGGATATGCCGATTGCCAGATAACTGTTTCAAACTCGGTCAACGAGGATATAATCAGGGATATGCTCATTCAGGGAGCACCGGTGGACAGCTTTGCCGTGGGCGAGCAGCTCATAACCGCCGCATCCGGCCCCTGCCTTAACGGCGTATATAAGCTTTCGGCCGTTGAGGAAAACGGCGAGATCGACCCCCGCATC
>CAKSDF010000217.1 GCA_934444695.1 uncultured Eubacteriales bacterium
TAAAAAACATTGTTCCTGCCGAAAAAACATTTTCTGTTCCGAAAGATTTTGACATCCACAAGCACATCGATTTGAACTTTGGAATCTGGAACAATCCCGAGCCGCCTGAAGAATATGAATTCCTCTTTTCCGCAAAAATGGCGAACTACGTCCTTGAGCGCGAATGGCACAAAAATCAGCTGATTGCGCAGCACGAGGACGGCACAGTTCTCCTGAAATTCAGCTCGAACCAGAAACAGATGGTGTTCTCCTGGGCAATGGGCTTCGGCGATTCCGTTACGGTGATAAAACCTGAAAGATTGAGGGAAGAAATCCGCGCGGAATGTGAGAAGATCGCGGGGAAGTATGGAGGAGATGAATAAAAAGCATTTTCACTCCACATAAATAACATTCGTACTAACACGGAACTACCGCAGGATATTTCAGACGAATTGTGGTATAATCTTGACAGTCAATTTTGTGCTAGGTGCTGCTTGGAAAAATGATATCAACTTGCAAAAAAGTCTTGAGAATTTTTACTAAAAAGATAATTGTTTAATCCTGAATATGGAGCAAGCAAAAAATCAGGCAAAATGAACTTATAATTTACAAGATAGATGACAGAAAAGCAAATGTCAGGCTCTATTCAAAGGACGATGTTGTCTGGATGAATCAGCCGCAGATGGCTTTGCTTTTTGGCACCTCCAAGCCGAATATCAGTATGCATATTGCTAATGTCTTACATGAAAAGAGTTAGACGAAAAATCAGTTATCAAGGATTACTTGGCAACTGCCTCGAACGGCAAGAATTATACAGAAAATAAAAGGACCAAAACATTATGGAAAACATGAACCTGACCAAACTTCTAAAATCAATCTTTGACTACGACCCGGACGGTCCTAATATTCATCACCTGATGGCGGTGCATGGCTACAGCCGGCTTATCGCGCAGATGGAAAATGTGGACGAGCATACGCTTTTTATAACGGAAGTCGCAGCGTATCTTCACGACATCGGCGTAAAAGTGAGCAAGGAAAAGTATGGAAACAGCCAGCCTCAGCATCAGGAGGCGGAAGGTCCTGCAATAGCGAAAAAACTTCTTGAGCCGCTTTCTCTTCCTGCAGCCGACGTTGAGCGGATTTGCTTTATAATCGGCCACCACCACACGTACAAGGCGATTGACGCTCTTGACTTTCAGATTCTTGTTGAGGCGGACTTTATCGTGAACGTGATGGAAGGCTACTGCAAGCGCGATTCTGTTCCGGCGATGAAGGCGAACGTGTTCAAGACCGCAAGCGGAAAGTATCTTTTGGAGCAGATGTTTGAAAAGTCGGCGAGGTGAGTTTTTAACTCATAGCACATTATATCTTTAAATTATTTCAATCATGGAAATCTCAAAAAAAAGTTGCTTTTCCAACCGCTTGCGGCAAAATTCCAAATCTAAAAAAGCAGAATGTTTGCAATTCCAAAATAAACAAGCATCGACAGCGCATCTGCAATTGTTGTTATTAACGGACTTTCCATTACCGCAGGATCAGAGCCGAGTTTTTTTGCGCAGAGCGGCAAAATGCAGCCTAAAATTTTTGTTGCAAGAATTGTGGCCACCATTGTTGTGCAGACAATGAAAGCTACCAGAACTGTAACATCAGTGTTTCCAAGCAGCAGACGGTCAATCAGCATAATCTTGGCTAAACAGACTGCCAAGTGAAATTCCGCATTGCTTCTCCTATTGTTGTTCCTAGACTTAGAGAAACAAATTCTGTCGTCATTATAGAGCTAGCTGAATTTTCAGAATATTGCAGAATCAGGTTTATATCCTTTCTTTTTTCAGAATTCACCTGCTTTATAATACGCTGGACTACGATTGCTGGCATTTCTTCCACAAGATTAGCAGCGTTGCTTGCATACATTTCTTCGAGGAGGTCTTTAAGTTCAGAATCAGAAAAGCTTTGAATCAATATTTCCTAGTATTTATTTTCCATTTCTGCAAATGTTTCTGCCGCTTTGCTTTTTGGCAGCAGCCTAAATACAAGAGGAATATTCTTTTTTTCAATAAGCTCGAAAATCGCTGCTAAATCCGCTGAATCCATAAGAACAAGAATATCCTTGATAGAAGAATATTTTTTTTCTTCCAGCAGCTTGTTTAAAGTGCCTTCAAATGTCGCGTTTAAAATTCTCATGATGCGCTCCTGTTTAATATTGAGTTTTGATGAGAATAAAATAAAGATGTGAACAGAAGCCAGTATAGAAGGCGAAATTGAAATGAAATTTATCTACTTTTGAAAAGTTCAGAAGAAATCAAGCGAAAGAAGCAGTTCAACATTTTTTCCGCCGGATACGAGCCGCTACTGCTGCCGTCACCCATAAGATTCCTCCTTGAAATAAGTTTTAATAATCTATATCAATATCACTGTAAAGTCAATTTGTCTTGTCCAAGCAAGATTTTTTTTTAGATTTTAGCAAATGCCTTTTGATGATTCCCCATCAAATTACATTGATTTGGCAGAGCTTCATTGCGTTCAGAGCGTTTTTATGGCTTTCAGAAGTTACGCAGGCGCAGCATGAGCTGTCCACGGTGATTTTAACTTCTGGAAGTTTTGCTTTTAATATAAGCGCGTTGCTGATTACGCAGATTCC
>CAKSDF010000218.1 GCA_934444695.1 uncultured Eubacteriales bacterium
TACTCCTTTTGGCATAACAAAACACCCCTCTTGTTAGATAGTATATCATACTTGTCTAACAAATGGGGTGCTGTTCATTTTCCGAAACTGCGGGATTTTCACATACAATGATTTTTCCAATCCTTAAAGCAATTTAAATTTGGTGTGTTAAGGCTTCTTAATAAACTGTTTTGCAACCATTAATCGGTTTAGCGGCCTATCACGGTGCCTTAAAGATTGCTTGTGTGCAGGCCTCTTGTGGCATTGAGGGTGGCGATGAGGGCGACGCCTACATCGGCGAAAATGGCAAGCCACATATTCGCGATTCCCGCCGCGCCAAGTATAAGAATAAGCGCCTTGATAACTAAAGAGAAGGTAATGTTTTGCTTGACCAGCATCATGGTCTTTTTGGAAATCTTAACGGCCAGAGGAATTTTAGAGGGCTTGTCGTCCATAAGAACAATGTCGGCGGCTTCAATGGCGGCGTCCGATCCGAATGCGCCCATTGCAACTCCTACATCGGCGGCGGTCAGCACTGGTGCGTCGTTTATTCCGTCGCCCACAAAGGCAACCTTTTGATCGCCCTGTTTTTTGCTCATAATGTTCGACAGCTCTTTGACCTTTCCGTCGGGAAGAAGCTCGGCGTAAACCTCGTCAAGTCCAAGCTCGCTGCCGACCTTTTCGGCAACCTCCTTGCGGTCTCCTGTGAGCATAACCGTTTTGATCCCGCTTGCCTGGAGGTCGGAAATGGTCTGCTTTGAATCGGGTTTGACCACATCGGAAATGACAATGTGTCCGAAATACTTGCCGTTTACCGCAACATGGACGATGGTGCCCTGCTTGTGGCAGTTGTGGTATTCGATACCTTCCGATTCCATAAGCTTTCCGTTGCCCACAAGCACCTTGCGGCCGTTGATTTCGGCGCTCAGTCCCTTGCCGGCGATTTCAACGACATTCTTAATGTCCTCGGTGTCAACAGGCTCTTTGCAGGCGTTTTTGATGGATACCGATACGGGATGATCGGAAAAATACTCGGCGCAGGCGGCAATCTTAACAAGCTCCTGCTCGGAAATGATCTGGGGATGAACGGCGGTGACGGTAAACTGACCCTTTGTCAGCGTGCCGGTTTTATCGAAAACCACCGCAGAGGTCTTGGAAAGAGCCTCGATATGTGTTGAACCCTTTATGAGAATTCCCCGTTTGGACGCTCCGCCGATTCCCGCAAAGAAGGAAAGAGGAACCGATATGACCAAAGCGCAGGGACAGGAAATTACCAAAAAGATGAGAGCACGGTTGACCCACGAAACGAAGGGCTGACCTGTTATAAGGGGCGGGAACACGGCCAGAATAACTGCGCCGATAACCACGGCGGGAGTGTATATCTTTGAAAACTTGGTGATGAATTTTTCGGCCTTGCCTTTTTTCTCGGTGGCGTTTTCCACCATTTCAAGAATTTTTGCAACCGCCGAATCTGCAAATGCCTTTGTTACCTCTATGCGGAGGGTGCCGTTTATGTTAATGCATCCGCCAAGCACCTCGTCGCCGCTTGTTACCTCTTTAGGAACCGATTCACCGGTGAGAGCAGAGGTGTCGAGGGAGGAAGAACCTTCGATTATGCGGCCGTTTACCGGAATCTTTTCTCCCGCTTTGACCACTATTGTGTCGCCCACCTTAAGGCTTTCGGGAGAAACCACCTTGAGACCTCCGTCTGTTTCAAGGTTGGCCGTCTCGGGACAAATTTCCATAAGGGCAGAAATGGAATCGCGGCTTTTGTCCACCGCAAAATCCTGAAAGAATTCGCCCAGCTGATAGAATATCATAACGAAAACGCCTTCGGGATAATCGCCGATACAAAAGGCACCGATTGTGGCGATGGTCATTAAAAACATTTCGTCGAAAACTTCGCCCTTAATGATGTTTTTAAAAGCTCCGATAAGCACATCATATCCCGCCGCAAGATAGGGGATAAGGAAAAGGAGAATGAGCTGGAAGGTCGAAAGCTCCACAAGACTTTTGACAAGATAAGCCGCCCCTAAAAGCACCGCCGAAACAGCTATACGTGCAAGGGACATTTTTTGTTCTTTTTCCATTTAAAACACCTACTCTTCTATATGTTCAAGACCCTGGTCGATTATCGAACGAACGTGATCGTCCGAAAGGGAATATATAACGGTTTTTCCCTCTCTGCGGAATTTGACAAGCTTGGATTGCTTGAGCACTCTGAGCTGATGGGAAATGGCCGAAAAGCTCATATTGAGAAGCTCTGCAATGTCGCAAACGCACATTTCCGATTCAAGCAAAACGCAGAGAATTTTAAGCCTTGTGCTGTCACCGAAAACCTTGAAAAGCTCGGCAAGGTCGAAAACGATGTCCTCATCGGGCATTATTTCGTTGACCTTTTCGATAACATCCTTGTGAATACACTGTTCCGAGCAAAGCTCCGAGTTGTTATCCTTGATCATGTTATATTTGCACAACCTTTCATTTGAATAATTGTTCATATGTTAGCTTCATTATATTCCGTCGATTTTTGTTTGTCAAGAGGGTTTTATGAATTTTTTAAAAAAATTTTAAAATGAGATAGGCCCGATTTTTTAGTGATTTTACCGCTGCCGTTGCTCAAACAGTGCAC
>CAKSDF010000219.1 GCA_934444695.1 uncultured Eubacteriales bacterium
GGTTACCTTGGCGGGAAGCTTTTGTACCGGCAGATGTAACCGCGAAGGGGTTACGGTAATGATAGATGACGAGGTGTTCACCGGTGTAACGCCGGAAAAATTCGACGATTTTTTTGAACGGAATATTGTAAAAAAACTTTCGGGGGAATAATCTATGGATTGTCTTACCTTAAAAAAATCTAACTGCAAAAACTGCTATAAATGTATACGTCACTGTCCGGTCAAGTCCATTCGTTTTTCGGGAAATCAGGCCTACATAATCGGCAACGAATGTATTCTTTGCGGCCAGTGCTTTGTGGTATGTCCTCAGAACGCCAAACAGATCGTCGATGAAACCGAGAAGGTCAAGGTGCTTATGCAGGGCGAAGAGCCTGTCATCGTAAGTCTTGCACCTTCTTTTGTGGCAAATTACGAGGGCGTGGGAATCGGTTCCATGAGGGCAGCCCTTAAAAAGCTGGGCTTTTACGATGTGGAAGAAACGGCCGTGGGCGCCACCATTGTCAAAAAGGAATACGAAAAAATGATTGCCGAGGGCACGAGGGATATCATTATTTCCTCCTGCTGCCATTCGGTAAACCTGCTTATACAAAAGTATTTTCCGGATTGCCTTAACTACCTTGCAGGGGTGCTTTCTCCCATGCAGGCTCACTGCCGTGACATAAAAAGGCGGTATAAGGACGCCAAAACCGTTTTCGTGGGGCCCTGCGTCGCCAAAAAGGACGAGGCCCAGTATTACGAGGGATATGTCGATGCCGTGCTGACCTTCGACGAGCTTACGGCCTGGATGAAGGACAAGGGCGTTGATCCCGCAAAGGAACGGGACAGCGAGGAACACAGCCGCGCAAGATTTTTTCCCACCACCGGCGGCATTCTTAAAACCTTTGAAAACCCATGTCCCGAGTACACATATATGGCCATCGACGGAGTGGAAAACTGCATCGCAGCCCTAAAGGATATTGAGGACGGAAAGATACACAGCTGCTTTATCGAAATGTCGGCCTGCGCCGGAAGCTGCGTCGGCGGCCCGGTCATGGAAAAATTCCATCGTTCGCCGGTAAAGGATTTTGTGGCCGTGTCGAAATTTGCCGGAAACAAGGACTTTGAGGTCGAAATGCCCGACAGCCTTTCGCTTCAAAAGGAATTTACCGCAATCGAGCGGAGAAACCAGCCTCCCACCGAAAACGAAATAAAAGAAATCCTTCATCAAATGGGCAAAACCAAGCCCTCCGACGAGCTTAACTGCGGTTCCTGCGGATACGATACCTGCCGGGAAAAGGCCATCGCAATTTATCAGGGCAAGGCCGAGGTTTCCATGTGCCTGCCTTACCTTAAAGACAAGGCCGAAAACTTCTCCGATACCATTTCCCGTAACACCCCCAACGGCCTTATTGTGCTTAACGAAAAGCTTGAGGTTCAGCAGATAAACAAGGCTGCCCTTAAGATTCTCAATATTCGTTATGCTTCGGATATACTGGGCGATCAGGTGGTCAGGGTGCTTGATCCGGGTGATTTCGTCACCGTGCTTTCGACCGGAAAGGATATCCACAACAAGCGAGTCTATCTTGCCGAATACGAGAAATATGTCGAGCAAACTGTGGTTTATGATAAGGAATACCGCCTGCTTCTTGCCATAATGCGCGATGTTACCGAGCAGGAGGCTCAGCGGGAAAAGAAGGAAAATATCAGCCGCCAGACGGTTGAAATCGCCGATAAGGTGGTCGACCGCCAGATGAGAATCGTTCAGGACATTGCCTCGCTCCTCGGTGAAACGGCGGCCGAGACCAAGATTGCTCTCACAAAGCTCAAGGAGTCGATAAACGATGAATAATCTTTGCGCCGACATCGGCTGGAAAAGCATAAATCACGAGGGTGAACAGCTTTGCGGCGACCACATCGACATTGTCGAGCAGAATGAAAACTCCACCGTTATCGTGCTTGCCGACGGACTGGGAAGCGGGGTAAAGGCCAGCATACTTTCCACCCTTACCTCTAAAATAATCTCCACCATGATGGCCGAGGGACTATCCCTTGAGGAATGTGTTTCGACCATCGCCGCCACACTTCCCATTTGCTCCGAGCGCGGAGTGGCTTATTCCACCTTCACCATAATGCACATAATCGACAATTCGGTGGTCGAGCTTATCCAATACGACAATCCTCTTGTCATCTGGATAAGGGATAACGAGATATACGATTATCCCACAAGCGAGCTTAACATCGACAAAAAGAAGATATACAAATCGGTCATAAAGCTTCAGGAAAACGACATTTTCATCGCCATGAGCGACGGTTGTCCCCACGCCGGAATAGGCCTTGCCTACAACTTCGGCTGGAAGCGGGAGGACATTGCCGATTTTATGAAGACCATGGCGCCGGTGGGATATACCGCCAAGACCCTTTCGACCATGCTTGTGGACGAATGCGATAAGCAATACGGTTATCATCCCGGCGACGATGCCACCGCCTGCGTCGTCAGAATAAGAAAAAGAGAACCCATGAACATTCTCTTCGGCCCGCCGAGAAACCGCGACGACTGCGATCGAATGATGTCGCTCTTCTTCTCGAAAGAAGGAAAACACATCGTCTGTGGAGGAAC
>CAKSDF010000220.1 GCA_934444695.1 uncultured Eubacteriales bacterium
GTACAGCTCCATTCAGAGTGACCGGGAGCACGGTCGGCCGCTTGGCTGCGGGTGGTGTATGCTGCTCTTTGGTGGACTTACTATTCTGTATGTCCTCGCCTCAATCGTTTCTGTCTTTGCAAATTAAGGAGGATGCTATCATGAGTGGAGCTATTTCGTTTTTCCTTGGTTTGTTTGGTTTGGGTGCAGCCGGAGCTGTCAATGCCGGTCAGAACATCAGTCAGTCGAAGAAGCAGGCGGAGCTTGATCAAATCTATACCGCACAAGCCGCCGATCGGTCAGACGCAGATCTTCGCCAGATGCATGAGCGGGTGCGCAAGGAGTGGTGGAGTATCCCTGACTGCCATCCGAACTGTCTTGGAAAGTGGCCCAGCGCCTATTCTGACCGTATGGGGCCCTACTATCAGACTAAGTTTTGGTTCCGCGACCATCTGAACGCCAAGGGTATCCCGTATGATGACGCTATTCTGGACGAGGTCTGTGGTGTAAACTATGAGAAGCTGATGAACAAGATGCTGATGGAAGCTGGCAAGAAGCGCAGACGGTGGTTTTAACGAGAATTCAGTTCATTTATTAGTTGAAATCATATCACACACCATCAACAGGAGGAGCTTATGGCTGAAAATAAATTCGTTGTCAAAACGGTATTCCATGATGAAAACGGAGATATTCTGCTTCGTGAAGATTACCGTGAGACGCGAGAAAAAGCACAGGAGCTCAAGGATTTGGCCGATTTTGGCTATGCCGGACTTTTTGGCAAGGGTCAAACAAAAGTCACCACCGAGATCATTGAACGCTGACACCAACCACCATTTCCTATAGTATCCCCCACAGTAATAGAGCTCTGCCGCTCAGACACGAGTAGCAGGGCTCTTTTTTACGCGGTATTCGGTCAGGAAGTGTACTTAAAGAGCGGCGTTTAATATTAGGCAGCAGATATCCCGGCGGATTTGCGGCTCAATTATGGGGCTCCCCGAAATTGTGGGGGAACAGTTTCATTCGACCACTTTTGGTCAAAAGTTATTGGTTTTATAGAACATAGAGGACAGCTCATTTTTGAGCGTATCCACTTGTGGCCACGGATAACATGTTTGAGTAGCGTCTGCATTTGTCCAAAATTGGACACACCTTTCTTAATGGAGTCAGTCTAAGTGACCTCATCTGAACTTATGTCGTGACAGGTGCCTACTGTTTGGTACAGGGTCGTGTATGGCGATTCTATCAGCGCAACAAAGACCGTCTTGACCCACTTTCAACCACCATCAAAACGAGGGTGGTCGAGAAAAAAGGACGGTGAAACGTAGCATGATGTGTTATATCTTGATGGGTGTCATGGAAATCTGCCGATTCAGCACTCAGCCCGGCGGATTTGCGGCCTTTGAAACGATATGGAACTTTTTCACGTTTTTTGTGTGTCTGTTTGAGATCACACATAAGAATGACCATCTCGCCCCGTTGAGCTCGTTATCCGAATTGGATAATGAGGTCGGAGGTCGCATGCGGATCGTCTCGATATGTTGTCAACAGTGGTCAATTCGACCACCGTTGAGGGATGAATCACGAAGATACGTAAAACAACGGTGTGCAATCTGCGTGGTGTCATGGAAATCCCTCACTACAGCTCCCATCCCAAGACCAACGCCCTTATAGACTGTATATATCATCACCAAGCACCCTGCTGCGCGCTCCTATCCCCTATCACATCCCTGCTGGTGTACGCCACTGCCATACATCTACGACATATTTCGACACCTTATAACATATTTGGACACTTTTCGCCAGTTTTGGCATATTTTGCGCTACATTTATTTTAAACAGGATGGAACAGAATACGGCCAACTGCCCTATCCTTTCCAAATATATGTAATAAAGCTGGTGTTAAAATGGTTACTTCCGATTTGTCCGCCCGTATCAATGGTGTACTGCGCTATGTCGGGATCACCCGTAACATGAAGGCCTACATTATTCTATCACAGGCCCTGACGCTGATTGCCGAGGATGAAGACCGCCTGCGAGCTGTGAAAAAAGAGATTTATACGCCTATTGCTGACAAAAATCCGTACGGACCCATAGCAGTCCAGAGCACGATCCGCCGGGCATCCAAGGTCGCATGGGATCTCTGCCCCGAGCGCGTTCAGGAGCTGGCTGGCTATCCTCTGAATGGTCGCCCCTCTGCCGTGACCATGCTCGAGCTGCTCTATAATGGTGTCGCCCGCTATGATGATCTCTCTATCCTGAAATAAGTTTCCCTCAATAGCAGCACCCCGCTACTCTATGTCATATCACGAGCAGTGGGGTATTTTTGTGTCTTGATTCAATTTCAACCGTTACCAAGTTGGTAACAGTTTATCGCAAAAAAGCGAAATACCGCAAAATTGTCCGTCATAACTTGCGTGGCATCATAGAAAGTCGTCATGTACTATGCAGAGTTTTGTGCACCCCTCAAATCGAGGGCTACTGCGACCATCATCTACCGCCTCTATCTGAGCGCTATTGAACTTTTACCGATTTGGATAATGTTCATTGATCGTATCATCGATAGAATATGGATCT
>CAKSDF010000221.1 GCA_934444695.1 uncultured Eubacteriales bacterium
TCCAGCACACGGTGCAGTGCCACGGTCAGCTCTACAGTGCCAAGATTAGAGGCCAGATGCCCACCGGTCTTGGAGATATTTTCCAGCATAAAATGCCGGATCTCCGCGCAAAGCTTCTCCACCTGCTGTGCATTCAGCTTTTTAAGATCGCTGGGCTGATCAATTTTGTCCAGCAACGATTCCATATTCACACGTCCTTTATGCGTTTGTTCTTTAGCTTTTTACCACAGCCGTTCTGCACTGCCCTGTCGCAAATACAAAGCAACTTCTACAGAAGGCCACATTTTATCACATGACCGGGAACAAAAAGCCCACCACTGCGCCCAGCAGCACACCCGCCACGACCTGCAGCGGCGTATGACCGACCATTTCCTTCAGATGCATATTCTGCAAAAAGGGAGCGTTTTTCTCGCTCACATCGATCCACTGGGCGATCATCTGATTCAGCACTTTTGCCTGCTCGCCGGTCTCATGCCGGACACCCATGGCATCGTGCATGGTGATAATAGCCACCACACAGGCTACCGCAAAAATCGGCGAGGCGACCCCTGCACTGCGCCCGGTAACAATGGCCATGGCACAGACAGTCGCGCTGTGTGCGCTGGGCATACCGCCATCGCCCCACATCCGCTCCAGCTGGAACTTGCCCAGCAGAACGAAGTTGATGATGGTCTTTAGCACCTGCGCAATAAACCAGCTGAGGAGGGATGCGGTCAAGATCTGGTTGACCGATAAGATGTTTTGAATAAACTGCATATCCGTATTCCTTTTTCTTTAGTTTTGGCGCACCAGAAGCTGCTGCGCCAACTGCTGCAGGAAAGCCGCCTTTGCACCAAAATGCTGCTGCAGATCACTGCAGATCTGCTCGTTCAGCTTTTGCGCCAGCGCCATTGCGCCGTCCACCCCGTACAGGGTGACGAAGGTAGTCTTACCGTTTTCGCTGTCGCTGCCAATGGGCTTGCCCAGCTGCTCCGGAGTGCTGGTAACATCCAGCACATCGTCCACGATCTGGAATACCAGACCCAGCCCGTATGCGTAGGAGGCCAGGATCTCGCACTGCTGCGGCGTTGCACCGGCTGCGGCAGCGCCCATCTGGACGGCGGCGTTGATCAGTGCACCGGTCTTGTTGCGATGGATGAGGCGCAGCTGCTCCTCGGTGGCGGCCAGCGCTTCATATTTCAGATCCAGCTCCTGTCCGTAGACCATGCCGCGGCTGCCTGCACCTGCACCCAGCGCACGGGCGGCTGCCACGCAGATCTGCGGTGCAGCGGGCGCGTTGGCGATCACCTCAAAGGCCTCGGTCAGCAGCACATCACCGGCAAGCATTGCCGTGGACTCGCTGAAAGCCTTGTGGCAGGAGGGACGCCCCCGGCGCAGATCATCGTTGTCCATGCAGGGCAGATCGTCGTGGATCAGGGAGTAGCAATGCAGCATCTCCACAGCTGCTGCAAACTGTTCAGCAGCCTGCATCTCGCCGCCCAGCATATCGCAGACGCTGAGCGTCAGAATTGCGCGAACGCGCTTTCCGCCGCCCAGCAAACTGTAACGGGCGGCTCTGCACACCTCTGATTCCTCGGGCAGAAAACGGGCACTGGCTGCATCCAGTGCAGCCGTAGCCTGCAACAGATATTCCTGATATTGCGCCTTGTATTCCATTATTCTTCCTCCTGCTCCTGCGGGTTTTCTACGGTCTGTGCGATCCTTGCACTGATCTCCTCGATCTGCAGCGACGTTTTTTCCAGCGTTGCATGGCAGTACTGCATCAGGGAGGCAGCTTCCGCATACAGCTTGACGGAATCTGCCAGCGAGGTATCCTCCTGCTGCATCTGCGCAAGGATCGCGTTCAGCCGATCCATTCCTTCTTCAAAGCTTTTGGGTGCTCTCATTGATCTCCTCCACCGTTTCTACACGGCATCGTGCCTGATATTGCCGGCTGCGCACGCAGATGGTCTGCTCCGGCTGCAGCTGCTCCACGGTGCAGACCTTGCCTTTTGCATCGGTCACCAGAGCATAGCCACGGGCCAGCACCCGGTACGGATCCAGCGATGCTGCCAGCGCAGCCGCATGTTGCAGCTGCATTTTTTTGTCATTCATACGCGCTTTTTGCTGTGCCTGAATGGCCTGCTGCACCTGCTGCAGACGGTTCAAGTACTGCTGTAAGATTTTATCTGGCGCGTTCTGCTCCAACAAAAAGTTGTATTGTTCCAGACCATTATAGCACAACGCAAGCCGTTTTTGTATATTTTTGTGAATATTTTCTTCAATATTTTCAAAAATGCGCTGCTGTTCCTCCCGATCCGGCACCGCAAGTTCTGCGGCAGCGGACGGTGTGGGTGCACGCTGGTCGGCTACAAAGTCCAGAAGGGTGTAGTCGATCTCGTGCCCGATGGCACTGATCAGCGGCGTTTTGCAGCGAAATGCTGCCCGGGCGATCTCTTCAGCATTGAACACCCACAGGTCTTCCCTGCTGCCGCCGCCCCGGGCCACGATGATCTCGTCCACCCGCCCACTCTGATCCAGCGTGCGGATGGCTGCGGCGATCTGCCGGGC
>CAKSDF010000222.1 GCA_934444695.1 uncultured Eubacteriales bacterium
CGCTTATGGCGTTTATTATGTTTTGCTCGTTTATGTGGGACGGGAGGGGCAGCTGCACCAGTATTCCGTGCACCGTCGGCTCGTTGTTGAGCACGTCGATAAGGTCTAAAAGCTGCTGCTCGGAGGCGGTCTTGTCGAGAATGTATTCGAGGGATTTTATGCCGCAATACTCGCAGGCGCGTTTTTTGTTCCTGACATACACCTTGGATGCGGGATCGTCTCCCACCAGTACCACTGCGAGACAGGGCACACCGCCGTCTTTAGAAAGGGCGGCAACCTGTTCCTTTACCTCGTCTTTAACGGCCGCGGAAACGGCCTTTCCGTCTATAATATTCATTGGCTTCATTCCTCCGTGGGTTGTGCGTTGCTGCCGGTGTCGGTCGGATCGGTATGATCAGCTGAATCGGTTGTTTCGGCTGCGTCGGTTGGGCTGTCGGTGTCGATTGAGTCGGTATGATCGGTTGAATCGGCTTCGCCCGTGGTATCGGCTGAATCGGGTGAATCGGTTGCGTCTGCGGCATTTGCCGTATCGGCAACGGTGTCGGTTGTATCGGCTGCAGCTGCCGAATCGGTATTGCTGTCGTTATCGTCGGGCATTATCAAATGGGCCGGGGCTTCATCTGCCGCAAAGGGGGCGGGCACTTTCATTGAATTGTCAAGAGCGGTGCCGTTTTTCTTGACCTTCGAGCGGATGATAACAACGGCCAAAGCGCCTCCGACAACGCATATGGTCGCAACCAGCTGAGAAATCTTGAAGCTGCCGATCATAAGACTGTCGGTTCTGACCGATTCGATGAAAAACCTGCCCAGTCCGTACCACACTATGTACTGCAGGAAGGTCTCGCCCTTAAAGGTGCGGTGCTTGCTGAGAAAATGCAGCAGAATGAATCCGGTAAAGCACCATATCGATTCGTAAAGAAAGCAGGGATGAACGGGGGAGAGAGGGTCAACCGTGACTCCCTGTTCGGCAAGCGCAACCTGCACCGATGGCTTTGAAAGATAGTCGATGGTGCCGTTGCTTATCATTCCGAAAACCGAGGATGTGTTGTTGCCGAAGGCCTCCTGATTGAAGAAGTTGCCCCAGCGTCCTATGGCCTGTCCCAGCAGCAGGCCTATGCCCGCAAGATCGAACATGGCCGGCATATTGACCTTTTTAAGCCTGCACATCAGCCCGCCGAAAACCACCGCACCGATAACGGCGCCGTATATGGCGAGGCCGCCGTCGTGTATGCTGATTGCCTCTTTAAATGAGTGGTAGCTGTCGAGAGAGGTCAGCACATAGTAGGCTCTGGCGCAGATTATGGCGCACACCGAGCCCACCAGCACAACATCTATCATGGGGTCTTGTTTTATTCCGAAATAGGGCGCCCGGCGGAAGGCGTAGATTATGGCAAGCAGGAATCCCATCGCAATGAGAATGCCGTACCAATATACCTGAAATCCGCCGATTTCAAAGGCAACGCGGGAAAAGGTAAATTCTATTCCCAGTATTTCTCCTGTCATAACAGTGTCCATTTTGGTTCCTCGCTTTTTGGAATGTTTTTGCTTTCGTGGGGGAAGGGAGTGTGGGGGATATAGCTTTTTGTGGGGATGATTTATAGAGCTGTTTTATAAAGCTGTTTTATAAAATTGTTTTATCGGCCTGCTGAGGTGTGGGTAGCAAAATGACCGGTTGGTGGGTTATCCGATGATCAAAAGACTTGCGGGACCATTATCAGTCGTCATCAGTCGTCAGTTTCTTGGTTGTTTTCGCCGTCGTCATCGCTGCCGTCCTCGTCGTCCTTTACCGGCTCGATCACCGACAAACAAAGCCGGTCAAAATCAAAGGATTCTTTAGCGCGCTTGTTTAAATCCTCTGCCGTCATATTTTCGTATATCTCGGCCTCGTCAAACAGCCCGGCTCCGGAACAGGCGCAGCCGGTCAGCATATCGCCCACCGTTTCAACGTTGTTGAAATTCATAACATAGCTTCCGTAGAACTGGCGGCGCACCGATTCAAATTTCTGTTCGTCAACACCGCTTTCAAGCACCTCTTTAATGCGGGCCTTGATCCTTTCGGCAAGGACTGAGGGATCGCGGCTTTCTCCGCTGAAGAGAATGCAGGCGTAGTTTCTTCCCTCAAAATAGGTGGCCGAAAATTCCTTGTTTATAAGGCCTTCGGTCATCAGTTCGTTATAAAAATCGGTCTGAGAGCCGATGATAAGCTCGAGCAGCATTTCGGTTTCCACACGTTCCTTAACCGAGCGGTAGCCCTCGCAGTCCTGCTTAAATCCCAGTGCGAAAAGGGGAAGGGAAACGGGCATTTCCTGAGAAATGTAGGGAGCCATAACCTCGGCGGGTTCGTCGTAGGGCTTTTGTTCGACCTCTTTTTTATCCACGGGTTTAAGTCCCTTTTCCACCGCCTCAAGCACCTTGCTTGTATCGACGTTTCCGCAGATGGCTATAAACATATTGGCGGGATTATAAAATGCGTCGTAGCATTTATAAA
>CAKSDF010000223.1 GCA_934444695.1 uncultured Eubacteriales bacterium
GGCGTGCCATACCTTGCGCCGCATCCGTTCCCGCAGCAGCCGCTTTCCGAGGACGGGGTTCTGCGCCGCAACTACCGGCAGCTGTCCCGGCACGGGTTCAATATCTGGCAAAAGCGGGAGAGGGGGAAACGGCAGTCATGAAGCAGCAAATAGAACGTTTTACCCCGGCGGCGCTGACGCTCAGCGTGGTCACGGCAGCATTGGCAGACGGCATCCCGCAGGGTGTCCCGGTGCGTCGGGCACTGTGGCTGGGCGCATTCAGCGCGGTGTGCTTGTGCATCCTTTCTGCGCTGGCAGCGGCGGCTTTGCAGGGCAAAACGCCCTCCCTTGCAGTGCGGCTGGCACTGACAGCCGGTTTTTCTATGGAGCTGGTGCACACCCTCGCGCAGGCACAGGGGCTGTGCGTGGCAGAGTTTTCCTCCATGGCGCTGCTGGGCTTTCTGCCGCTGCTGCTCTGGGCGGGATGGAGTATCCGTCCCGCAAGCTGGAATGCCTCGGCACGGGTGCTGTGGTGGTTTGCCGCCGTGGGCGGCGTGGTCTGCCTGCTGGGGCTTGCCGGGCAGCTGCACTGGTACCGGCTGTTTATCCCGGCACAGCCGACTGGAACAAACTGGAACGTACCGGTCTACGCTGAATACTTTGCTGGAGCGCTTCTGTGCGGTGCGCGGTCTGCCCGCCGCACGGCTTTGCTGCCGCTATGGGGCTTTGCGGTGCAGGCCGCGGCCTTGCTGGGCGGCGCTTTGCTGTTTGGCAGCGGCGTATACCCCCGGTTGGAGCTGCTGCGGGCGTGGAGCGGCGGCAGCTTTTCCCGCATGGATGCGCTGCTCTTGCTGCTGTGGCTGCTGTGCGCTGTCTACCGGGCGGCGATGCTGTGCGCCGCCATCCGCTTGCTCTGGCAGCAGCCGGAAGCTGAGGTGCAGCCATGAGAAAACAGAAATCTTGCAAGCCCCTGCTGTATTTGCTGCTGGCAGGGTGGTGCCTCTTGTTTTTGCGCTGCGAAAGTACCGAGAAAAGCATGGTGCGGGCGGTGTATCTGGCACAGACCGAACAGGGGTATCAGGCAGGGCTGCTCTATCAGGCACCGCAGGCCACTGCCGACGCCGCCGAAGCCTCTGCCGCATTGCAGTTTGTGCAGGCAGAGGGCCAAACGATGGAACGGGCGCTGGCTGCGGCAGAGCAGGCACTGCCCCAAACCGCAAGCTACCGCCTGTGTGATTATCTGCTGCTGCCAAAAGCGGAAGAACCCTTATTAACAGAGTACGAACAGCTGGTGCTGCGGCGCGGCTGCGGACGCACGACGGCAAAGCTGCTTTGCGCAGAAGGGGAGATAGAACGCCTTGCCGCACGGGCTGCTTTACCGGACGCCCTGATGGCACAAATAAAGGCAGCAGCGCCCACCGCGCCAAGGCTGTATGCGCATACAGAGCCGGGGCTTCTGCCCGTTCTCCGGTGGAGCGCGGAAGAGGTAACTGTACAGGAGGGCGGTGTTCTGCACACTGTGGCGGGTAATACGCCCTTGTCTCCGGAGCAGGCCGAGATCTACCGTCTGCTTACCGGGCAGAGCGGTACCCGACAGCTCTGGCTGGAAGGGGAGCGCATTGGCATCCGGCGCTGCATCGTTTCAGTCACCCTGCAAAAGGAGCAGGTGCTTGTACGGCTGGACTGTCAGCGTGCTGCCCACAGCCCGCTGCCTACGCAGGCACAGCGGCAACAGCTTGCGGCGCAGTGCACAGCGCTTTTGCAAAGCTGCTGGCAGCAGGGCGTGGATGTACTGCACCTGCAAGCCCGGGCAGCGCTGCAAGACGACAGCGGCGTAAGTTTTGACCCAACAAAAAACGCCTGCCCGCAATTGCGGACAGACGTGCATTTCATGCTGTATTAAGAAGCAGTAGGGAAGGTGACGGTGATGGTAGTACCAACGTCCACCTGACTTTCCAGCTTGATGCGGGCGTTGTGGATGCGGGCAATGTGCTTGACGATGGCAAGCCCAAGCCCGGTGCCGCCGGTGGCCTTGCTGCGGCTCTTATCTACCCGGTAAAAGCGCTCGAACACGCTGGACTGTGCTTCCCGCGGGATACCGATGCCGTTATCGGTTACGGTCAGAGTGCAGTGTCCGTTCCGGCTGCATGCGGTAATGATCTGCACCTTGCCGCCCGGGCGGTTGTAGCGGATGGCGTTATCGCAAAGGTTCTGGCATAGCTCATCCAGCAGCGCACGGCTGCCCAGCACCGGGGCACTCTCGCCCAGATAGGTCAGCGAGATATACGCGCGGCGGGCGTTCAACTTCTGGCGCTCCACGCACTCCTTGGCAACCTCCAAAAGGTCTACCGTTTCCATTGCGGGGGCGTCCCCGGTCTCGCTTACGGTGTCCAGCTTGGAGAGCTGCAAAATGTCGTTGACCAGCTGGATCATGCGGGTAGCCTCGCTGTGGATCTTGCGGCCGAAATCCGGCACATC
>CAKSDF010000224.1 GCA_934444695.1 uncultured Eubacteriales bacterium
GCTGATAAGTCGTGAGAAGTTCGACATAGTTCACGCGCACGCGCGCATCCCGGCGTTCGTCTGCGGGCTGCTCGCGAAGAAGATGGGATTCCATTTCATAACGTCGACGCACGGCGTTTACAAGGTCGACCCGATACTGACCCGCGTGTCAGACTGGGGCGAGCGTTCGATCGCGGTGAGCCCGGACGTCAAGCAGTACCTGATAGATAAATACAGGATGCCGTCGGATAATATCGACCTCACGATAAACGGCATTGACACGAAACACTTTTCGAAGAACATCGACTCGAACGCCGTCAAGCGCGAGCTCGGGCTGATCGGTCGTTTCCGCGTCGTCTGTGTCAGCCGTATTGACACTGAGGCTGCCATGCACGCGTTTCTTCTCTGCGACGCGGCGGAGACGCTTTACCGTGAGATACCGGGCTTCGAGCTTCTGATCGTCGGCGGCGGAACCGCCTTTGAGGCGCTGAAAACGAGGGCGGACGAGCTGAACCGCAAGGCGGGCAGGGCTCTCGTGAAGCTCACGGGCGCGCGCACGGACGTCGCGGAGCTCATCGGCTCGGCGGATGTTTTCGTCGGCGTGTCGCGCTCGGCTCTCGAAGCCATGAGCGAGGAGAAGCCGGTCGTGCTCGCGGGGGCGCAGGGATATATCGGGATACTCACGAGAGAGAACGAGAAATTAGCCGAGAGCACGAATTTCTGCTGCCGCGGCGAAAAGCTGCCGACGGCGGAGCTGCTGGCGGACGATTTAAGACGGCTCCACGCGATGACGCCGGAGGAGCGCGCTGATCTCGGCAGGTATAACCGTTCGGTGATTCTGCGCGGTTATTCGGTCTCGAAGATGGCTGACGATTATGTGCGCGCGTACAAAAAGGTCGCTTTCCCGAAATACGATCACGGGGACATCGTGATAAGCGGATATTACGGCTTCGACAATATGGGCGACGATTCGCTCCTCATGTCGATTGTCGACGGGATACGCTCGGTCGACCCGGACATCGGGATAACCGTTCTGTCGAACAAGCCGTCCGAGACGAGGACGCTTTACGGCGTCCGCTCGGTGAACCGCGTCGATATACCGCGAATCGCGGCTGAGATGAACCGCGCGAAGCTGCTGATCTCCGGCGGCGGAAGTCTGCTTCAGGACGGTACAAGCCGCAAGAGCCTTTTCTATTATGTCACGATAATGCGGATGGCGAAGAAGCGCGGTCTGTCCCTGATGCTGCTCGCGAACGGTCTCGGACCGCTTGTCAGCGAGTCGGGAAAGAGGTGCGCGGCTGAGATTATGAGTGAGGCGGACAGGATAAGTCTCAGGGAGGAGCACTCGATGGGGATAGCGCGTGAGCTCGGCATTCCCGATGACCCGAAGCGCGGACCGTTTGTCAGCGCCGATCCCGCGTTCCTGATGAAGCCGACCGACCCGCTGTGGACCGACCATATCCTCGCGCGTGAGGATATCGGCAGGGATTTCTTCCTCGTCTCGATAAAGCCGGGCAACAATTTCGGCTCCGGCAAGAGCGCGAAGGGCGAGAGACCGCCTATAGAGACGATCGCGGCGGATATAAAGAAGATATCCGGAAAATATAATCTTCTTCCGGTGCTCGTTCCTATGCACCCGGACAAAGATACCGACATAACACGGGAGCTTGCGGGACTCATCGGCGAGTGCCGGGTCGTCCGCGGGCTTTCGGCGTCGGAGCTGTGCGGGCTGCTCACGCGCGCGTCATTCGCGGTCGGAATGCGGCTGCATATGCTGATCTTCGCCGCGGCGGCAAAAACGCCTATGATCGGAATCTCGTATGACCCGAAGATCGACGCGTTCCTCGATTACATCGGACAGAAAAAATTCTGCCTTGACGTGCGAAATGTCGCCGAGGGCGAGCTTCTTTCCGCCGCGGACGCTGTCATGGCTGACCGTGAGGGCATCGCGGAGGCGCTCAGGACAGTTTCCGACCGTATGCGCAGGCTCGCGGCGTCCGACTGCGAGGCGGCGGTCAGGGAAGTCAAAAAGGACTGTAATCTGTTATAAAAGCAAACGACCTGCCGCGTCAGGAAACCGGCGGGTCACATTTATTTTCTTCCGAAAGTGACGGTATATTTACTGACATATGAAATTCATAGCATTCTCGCGCGAGCGCCCCGACATACACGGGGACAGGAAAAACGAAAACAAGTCGGGCGGCGTCCTCGGGTTCATCAAAAAGAACACGGTCCTTATGGTCGCTCTCGCGGCGGCTCTCGTCACGTCGTTCATCGTTCCTCCGGACAGGGAGTATTTCGGGTATTTCGATTTCAAGACGCTCTGCTGTCTTTTCAGCGTTCTGGCGGTCGTGTGCGCGTTCCGGGACATCAATTTTTTCTATATCCTCGCCAGAGGGATTGTCGCGAAGTGCGGGAATATACGGCTGTCGGTGATCGCGGTTGTGTATATAACCTTCATCGGCTCGAT
>CAKSDF010000225.1 GCA_934444695.1 uncultured Eubacteriales bacterium
CAAAAGGCATATTATAGCCATCGCTCCGCCAAACCCCGCAATTCCCGAAAGCAGATATCCGCCCGCGCCGAAAGCTCAGGCCAGCGCCCAGCCTAAAAGCATGGTACGCACTACCGACGAGCTTTGTTTTATGGGAATCATCTCGCTTGTCCATGAAAAATTAGCTTTTGAAAGTCCAAAACTCAGCCCTATTGCCGCCGTCAAAACCACATAAATTATAACATAAACGAGCATTAAAACCGCCATAATGACGCTCGGCCTTACAACAATCAAAACAGCCGCAGCGGCAATAATGGCAGGAACGGCGGTCAGAACAACCTGAAGCATAAGCTTTGCAGTAAGCACCTGCTTTCCGCCAACCGGGAAGGAGCGCAATATCCACAGATTTTTACCCTCAAGCGAAACCGACGGCGCGGTAATGCATCCCGATCCGATTATCATGGCAATGATTCCGCTTGCGACAATCGCCGCTAAATCCGACGAAACGACCGACGGAACAAACTCGCGAATAATACTTCCTTTCCACAAAACAGCCGCAGCCACCACAAGCAAAAAGAGCAGTCCCATTCCGCAGTTGAGCATATAGCCTGCGCTGCCCTTAAATCGGCAAAGCTCCTTTTTGAAAAGGGCATACTTAGCCGAGCTGACCTTTGCGCCCTCAGCCTTTTTGACCTTGACCCTCACCGAGCCGGAATTTGCCGTTGCAAGCTTTATAAAGCTCTTTGAAATGACCAAAACGGTAATTGCCAAAAGGGCTGCAATAATGGCCGTGAAAATGAGGAAGGAAAGAAAGCTTCCCTGCGCCGCTTTACCCATATGATAGAGCGGATACAAAATAATTTTTGCCCTTCCCGAAAAGACAGGGTCGCTTGCAGCGGCCAAAAAGGCACCGAGCATATCATATGCCCTGCTGTAAAAGTAATAATACGCTCCGAGAAATACCAGCGAAACGATAACGGTAATGAAATTCTTGTTCTTAAGCCTGCGGGCGATAAGAGCAACCACCCACCCCAAAATGCAGGAAAGCACAAGCACGAAAAAGGACAGTACAAATGGAATGAGCAGCGTGAAAACCGTGCCGAGCAGCGTAAACGGCGTATGTATAAACCATACAATCAGGGCAGGAATAATAACAATAAGCTCGTATAAAAGACCCATTGCGTAAACACCCGACAGCCGCGCGATCATTATCGAACGCACGGGTATGGGCATAGAAAGCAGCAGATCGTTATCCTTGGCCTGATAAAGGGAGCTGTATGTATTAAACACGCTTCCGAAAACGCCCAAAAAGACCGCTACACTGCCCATAATGCCCCAGTAAAGCCACTGCACACCGTCGGTTTCTATGAGCTGAGAAACGGCCATTGCAAGGAATAAAAAGATGAGTCCCACAAAGGCAAACAGCAGCAGGTAAAGAAGTCCGCAAACTATGGCGCCGCTTTTGCTTCTCAGCTTGCCGGTTTTGCGCTCCTTAAAGACCCAGGAAAAGACCTCCATCATCTGCTTTTTAAACAAAGCCTTCGTCATAATTTAACCCTCCAGCTCAAGGAATACATTCTCGAGAGAGCTGTCTCCCCTGACCTCTTCCATTGTGCCCGATTTGATAAGACGGCCCTGTTTGATGATGGCAACCTTGTCGCAAAGCTTTTCGGCCACCTCAAGAACGTGGGTGGAAAAGAATATGGCGCAGCCCTTGTCGCACATTTCCCGCATTATCTGCTTGACAATGTGGGACGCCTTAGGATCAAGGCCAACAAAGGGTTCGTCCATAATTATAAGCTTGGGACTGTGTATCAGAGCCGAGATAATGGCAAGCTTTTGCTTCATACCGTGGGAATAGGCCGAAAGAGGCTGAGAAAGGTCGTTTGTCAGCTCAAATTTTTCGGCATATTCGGCAATTTTCTGCTGTCTTGTTTCCTTGTCGACCTCGAAAATGTCAGCGACAAAGTTCAAAAACTGCATACCGGTCATATAGTCGTATAAATCGGGATTGTCGGGAATGTATGCCGTAATTTTTTTGCAGGCCATAGGATCCTTTTTGACCGATTTTCCGTCGATGAAAATTTCTCCCTGCTCATAGCCTAAAATTCCGCAAACTGCCTTTATTGTGGTGGTTTTTCCGGCGCCGTTGTGGCCGATGAAGCCGTATATCTCCCCTGCATTTATTTCAAGGGAAAGGTCGTCCACCGCCCTTTTGTCGCCGTATATTTTTGTTAAATGTTCAATTTTCAGCATATCGATGCTCCTTCCGTTCTTCTCCAAAAAAGTCATTGCATAAGCAATAAACCGCAGCAACAAACTACTTATTTATCACTCAAAAAATGTGTTGATCGGCGGTTTTATTTTTTCTCTACCAAAAAGTCAGGATCGGGATTAACGACCTGATACATAATCGATTTAAATTCAAAGGCAAGCATCTGCTCGATCTTTTCGGCGGGGAAATTACAC
>CAKSDF010000226.1 GCA_934444695.1 uncultured Eubacteriales bacterium
TGACGGTGTATTCCCTTTTAGGCAGATACATCTCGGCCTCGGGCATTGCAAGCATTACCGTATCAACATATTTTGAAAGCAGCTTTGTGGTAAGTCCCGGATAGGCATTTTGCTCGTGGGTAGCTGTCTTGATGCCCATTTTATGAGCCTTTCTGAGCACCGGCCCGCAGGCAAATCCGCCCGTTCCCACAACAACATCGGGATTAAGTTCCCTTATAATGCGTCCTGCCTCAACCGAGGAGGAAAACATTCTGAAAAATGATTTAAAATTGTTGGCAATATTGTGCGCCGTAAGCTTTCGCTCAAATCCCGAAATATGAATGGGGTAGAAGTTATATCCCGCCTCGGGCACAAGTCTCGATTCCATTCCCGTTTTGTTGCCGACAAAATTTATGACAGCCCCGGGATTTTTCTCTTTTATGTATCCGGCGATGGCAAGGGCGGGATTTATGTGACCGCCCGTTCCTCCGCAGGCAAAAAGTATATTCATTTTTTGCTCACCCTCTTTTTAACCGAGCTTTGCCGCGATATTGAAAGCATAATTCCCATTTGCGCCAAAAGCACAAGCAGCGCCGTTCCGCCGTAGCTGAAGAAAGGAAGGCTTATGCCGGTATTGGGAATGGTATTTGTAACCACAAGCACGTTAAGCGCTGCCTGGAATCCCACCTGGAAGGTTATTCCGAGGGCCATAAGTCCTCCGAAGCGATCGGGAGCACGGCGGGCAATGAGAATGCCTCTCCACACAAGCACGCAGAATGCCGCAAGAATAGCAATCGCGCCGATAAGTCCCAGCTCCTCGCAAATAACCGAAAAGATAAAATCGTTGTGAGGTTCGGGAACCCACAGATACTTCTGTCTCGACTGGCCGATTCCTCTTCCCCACAGTCCGCCCGATCCGATGGCCAAAATGGACTGGAGTGTCTGAAAGCCGTCGCCCTGGGGATCAAGACGGGGGTTAAGCCATACGTCGATTCTGGTCTGAGCATAGGAAATAAGCCCGGTAGCCACAACGGCAATAAATCCCGCCGCTGCAATTCCGCCGCCCACTCCAAGCCAATAAAGACGTATACCGCCCACAATCATCAGCACGGCGCCGATGGAAAACACCAGTACCGTAGCCGAAAGATGAGGTTCCTTCAAAAGCAATCCGCAATATATCGCAAGCAGTATAATAAAGGGAAGTATTCCCGATTTAAAGGTTTTCATCTTTTCTTTTTTGATCGAAATGAGGTAGGAAAAAAGCAGGATTATCGCAAACTTTGCAACCTCCGACGGCTGAAATGAAAAGGAACCTACCCCTATCCAGCGGTGAACGTTGTTTCGCTCGGGAAACGCAAAAACCGCAATAAGCATCAGCCCCGCCACAACATACAATATCCATGGCAGATGAAATTTTTTAAGCCATCGGTAATCGAAAAAGGACAGCACGATCATAACCGCCACGCCGACCACCGCAAAAAGCGCCTGATTGCCGATAAATTTATAGCTGTTTCCGTCGTAGTTATAGTATGCATAGGCATAGCTTGACGAAAAGAGCATAACAAGACCCACCGTAAGCAGTAAAATGACCATACCGAAAAAGGTCATATCCATTTTACCCTTTGAGGCAATGTTATTTTCACTTTTCTTTTCGGCAATGACATTATCAATTTGTTGACTTTCCGGTGAAATCATAATTTCCTCCTAAATGTTGAAACTGTTAAAGAGGTGAAATGCAGCAAAATCACAAGGAATTTACAAGAGATTATCCGATCAACCGTCAGCCAATCACCGATCAGCTTTATCGGTCGGTCATTACCGATCCGCTACATTCCGAAATACACAAGCAAAATCGCTCCGATACATCCCACAAGGGTCACGCCCGAAAAGACCGTAACGATCTTGTTTTCGCTCCATCCGCTCATTTCAAAATGATGATGGATGGGGGTCATTTTGAAAATTCTTTTCTTAGTTTTTTTGTAATAGGTCACCTGAATTATGACCGAAAGGGCCTCAAGCAGATATAAAATTCCTGCAAGCAGCAGAACAATCGGATAGCCGGTTGAAAAGGCCAGCGCAACCACCGCTCCGCCGAGAAAAAGGGATCCGGTATCGCCCATAAACACCTTGGCAGGCTTCAGATTCCAGCAAAGGAATCCGCAGCATCCGCCCGCAACCGAGCAGGCAAGCACACTGAGGGCTCTGTTTTGAAGTATTCCCGAAAGAACCATAAAGCATACCGAAATTACCATAGTAACCGAGCTGCAAAGTCCGTCGATGCCGTCGGTAAGGTTGACGGCATTGACAAATCCGTATATAAACAGCAGAGCAATGGGCCAGTATATAAGGCCTATACCCTTCGACACATCCACCGCTCCCACAAAGGGGATTTTGGTAACCGTATCCCCCGAAAGTGCAAGACAGGTGAGGTATGCCGCCGCCACAAGAAACTGCAGAACGGTTTT
>CAKSDF010000227.1 GCA_934444695.1 uncultured Eubacteriales bacterium
GTGTAAAAGAGAGGAGTATATAGATTCCAAGGCGGGTGACACTAATAATTTCTTTGCAGACCCGAAGGTAAAAGCAACCGCAGACGTGATCAAAAACCTAGCAGACCCATCGACCGTTGGCGAAGTTATACAGATGCAAGGGAAAGATAGCAATATTGAATATCTTGCCCCTCCATCATACTCGGACATGAAGGATAGCGAGAAAAAAGATTTGAACGATTCTATTCTTTTCGATTCGTTTACCCCGGATTTCTCTTTCGAGAACATGAAAGGGATGGGCACTTTATCTGGAGAAGCACTCAGGCGTGCGATGACTTTAGGATATATCAAGAGAGACAACTTGAAAGAAATATATGACATTCTAGTCGACAGGGAGAAAAATCTCATTCTCTCGATTATGAGTAACGTTACGCACGTTCATCTTAGAAGTCAAATTGAAAAGTTGAAAATAGAACACGAATTCTCCGAGCCGTTTAAAGAAGATAAACAAAAAATGTGGGAAACTATTGGGCAATTGTATAGAGACGGGTTAATATCACTTGAAACATCGGTCAATATTTTAGCTCTTACCGATTCACCAGAAGAAGAAATTAATAGGATAAGAAAAATGGGTGAAAATGATGTCTAATAGGCATTATTTTCATATATTTGTATCATGATTGATGAAAGAGAAGATAAAGACAGGCTAAAATGCCCTAAATGCGGGGCTTTCTTGATGGAAGTCAAACCTCGTCTCGTGATCGGTCAAGAAGTTAAATGTAAATGTTGGAAATGTCATAACGATATTAGTATACAGAAGTAATTAAAATTGTGAAATACAAAAGAGGGATAAAACGGAATACTCCGGGTTATCCCTCTTTTTATTTATTCAAACATGAAAGAAAAAATATTTGAATCCCTAAAACGGGAATATTCAAACCTTGGGTTAGGAGATGATATCTTGCAGGGACACGCCGAGTCGCTTGCGGCAACAGGTTTTGTAACTGATGAAAATTTGAACGCTGTAATATCTTCACAAAAGACGTTCCTTTCTTCCCTCCAAAGCGGTATGGATAAACGTGTAACAGACGCTATCAATAAAGCCAAGGAAAAGAAAGAAGATCCTGCTAACGGGGGCGAGCAGAAAAAAAACGCAACCGATATTCAAAAATTGATCGATAATGCAATTGAAGCGAAAGTTTCCACTTTACAAAAGGAACTAGATGCTTACAAGATTAAAGAACAACAATCTACAAGGGCAGCGTTGATCTATAACAAGGCAAAAGAGCTCGGTATTCCTGACTGGAGACAGAAAGAGGGATTCGCTATAACAGACGAAATGGACGAGGCAGCGATTAACTCTTATCTATCCGGTATTAAACAGAATATCGTGACGAATCAACTAGAGGCGAAAAATTCGGCATTCCCTCTATCCACTCCGGAGGCACAGGGCAAAGAACTTGCCAAGCAGTGGGCCGCATCATTGCCGGACGCAAATTAAAAAACACAAATCGATGGGAATTATTTTAGAAAAAACAAAGATCAAAGGTAATTTCCCCGTCTTTTGGCGAGGGGAATGCAAGGTTTTGCCGGGAGATTTCAAGTTGACAGATGAACTACCGGAGGGAACAGAAGTAAAAAATGGGACCCCGATAAAACTAGACTTTGACAAGATGGAATGCAAATTGTGCAAGGCGGTGAAAGTTATCGCCGGTGGCACAACTACCAAACCAAGGGTTGTTAAAGGTAGTTTCGTGGCTAAAGGTGATGCCATAGGGGAACAAACGGTTTCAAGCATTAACTCCAGCAACGATGATTATGACGAGTTAACACTATCGGCGGCAAATTCTGATGCTGTTGATGGTGCCATTCTGGCAGTAGGGACGGATTTACCAGATGCCGTGATTGAAACTACTTTCGTGTACACGAAAAGCATGTCATTTCAAACTGTATCGGCAGGTTATGAAGCCCTTATCTTAAAGGATGTGGTTTACCCGGTACCTAGCACTTGGTTACAAGGTTGGAAATTAAAGAACTGCCCGACAATCGGGTATATTAAACAGTAAAGGAGGTGTATCATGGCTGAATTATTTTACAGTTCTATATTTGGCGAGTTAACGAAACAAATTCAAATTCGTATTGATGCGGCCTCCGAGTTGCGCAAAAGATTGTTTGACCAGAATATCTACGATAGATATTTGGATTGGGACACCCCGACTATCGGGTTAAATTTCGAGGAGTTGATCGGCCAATACAACCTAAGCGTTGCCGCCGCCACTCTTGATTCGAAAGGTAAAGAGCCTATCATGGGAACGGAAGGATTAGAAACGTTGAAACAAAAAGTTCTCACTCACCAGATGAGCTACTCAATGCCTATCGAGGAATACCGGAAGGTTTTACAGATACTCGATTCCAGGATGTTGACAGATTCGCAAAAGACGCAACAATTAATTAACTTGATG
>CAKSDF010000228.1 GCA_934444695.1 uncultured Eubacteriales bacterium
AAGGCCCCCGTGGGGCGTGGTACATGGTATTCGACGGGCCGAAGCAGACTTTCTCGCTGCTGGTCAATCCGGACGGCAGCTCCGCTATGCGCAAGTTTTACGACGCCGGCAAGGCGGCCAAGCAGCGGCCCCGGCAAGTCAGCTTTTGGGGCGATGGCTCCGATTGGACGGAGGCCCCGGCCAACACGGAAACACCCTGGGATGAGGAGAAAAAGGCATGAACATCGGAGATATTTTAGAGCTGGAGCCCACTATGGAGGGCACTAGCGGATTAGGGACGTCCGGTCCCCAGCCCTGCACGGTGATTTGGGTTCATCCGGCTAAGCGGTTTTTTGTGGTGGAATTTCGGAGTGCAATCACAGGCGAGACCTGGCGGGAGGCCGTCTGGTTCCCGCTGAAGCAGCATAGCGACAATTTTAACAGGCTCCCCATCATTGGGGGCAGGAAGGTGTAAACCATGAGAACGATCGCGATCATGAACAACAAGGGCGGGGTGGGCAAGACCGTCACCGCCATCAACTTGGCCGACATTCTGGCCAATGATTACAAGCAGCGGGTGGCGCTGGTGGACTGCGACGGCCAGGCCAACCTGACCAATTTTTACATGCCGGGCATCGAGGCGGATGTGACCACCACGGGAGACATCCTGACCGGGGATTGTGAGCAAGTGTGGAGCGACAACCTGATCCCGCTGGCGGACCACCTCCAGCTGCTGCCCAGCTCCTCCGGGCTGTATGACCTGGATCTCCAGGCCATCAAGGACGGGGCCAGCGCCCCGGAGCGGCTGCGGGGATTTGTGGATGCCGCCCGGGAGGACGGCGACACGGACTGGATGATCTTTGACTGCCCGCCAGGTTACACGGTGTCCAGCGTGGCGGCTCTGCTGGCGACTGACGAGGTTTTGATCCCGGTGCTGGCGGACAAATTCAGCCTGGACGGCGTCCACGCCGTGGCGGAGCAGGCGGGCAAGCTGGCCGCCGCCCGGCCGGGCCTGCGGGTCCGGGCGCTGATGACACAGACCCGGACCTCCGACGTGGTGACGGAGGCGGAGAAAGTCCTGGCGGCCATGCAGGTGCCGGTATGCCGGACCAAGATCCGGCGAACGGACAAGGTGCCGGAGAGCACGGTGACGCTGCTGCCTTTGCGGGAGTACAGCCCCGGCAGCAGCGCCGCCCGGGACTACCGGGCGCTGGCGGCAGAGTTGATGAAGGCGGTGTGAGCATGGCGGGCAAAAATTTTGACATCTCCAAGTTTGCTGCCGGCATTAAGCCGGTGCGGTCCGAATCGGACACCATGATGGAGATCCCGGTTGACAATATCCGGGACAACCCCCGGAACTTTTACCCAACGCCTGACCCTCAAGCACTGCGGGCCTTGATGGACTCCATCCGGGCCAACGGCCTGCTGGAGCCGCCTACGGTGGTCCCTGCCGGTGACGGCACCTATCGCCTGATCTCCGGCCACAGCCGCATGGCTGCCATTAAGGCTTTGCGGGAGACGGAAACTCCGGATCAGTGGGCAACCGTGCTTTGCCGGGTGCTGCCGTCTATGTCGGAGGGGCAGGAGGAGGCGGCGGTGATCGAGGCCAACCGGCAGCGGGTCAAGTCCCCTGCTCTGCTGGCAGACGAGGTGGAGCGGCTGACCAAGGCCTACATCAAGCGCCGGGAGGCGGGTGAGGACCTTCCCGGCCGCATCCGGGACTATGTGGCGGAGGCCCTGCAAGTCAAGGCCACCAAGGTTGCCAACCTGTCGGCCATTAAAAACGGCCTCAAGGTGCCGGGGATCGTAGAACGCTGGAAGCACAACGAGATTCCGGAGGCGGCGGCCCTGCTGATCGCCCGGATGGATCTTGATGAGCAATACCGGCTGCTGGACTGGATGATTGAGAAGTACCGGCCCTATTCCATCAACGAGGTGCGGAAGTTTTCCACCTGCTATACAATGGCTTGCCGGAGCTGTGAGCACACCGGCCGGATGTGCGAGAACGCGGAGCGAATGTACGATCATGATTACCGATGCGGCGAGTGGCACGGCTCCAACTGCTGCCTGTCCTGTCTGGACCGGGACACCTGCCCGGCGGCCTGCAAGTATGTGGAGAAAAAGCCGGTGGAGCAGCCGGAAGCACCGGCTGTGAATCCGGCGGCGAAGGACCCAAGGCTGGACTACAAGGTGATGGTTCCCACCTTCTGCCAGCGGGTGAAGGAGCTGCGGATCCAGACCGGCATGACCCGGAAGGAATTTGCCCAGAGCATTGACGAGTTTCCCGGAACGTACAGCGCGTGCGAGAACAACTCCATGTGCGGATCCGAGAAGATCGCCAAGCTGGCGCTGTGCTTCGGCGTCAGTACGGACTACCTCTACGGCCTGACGGATGAGTTGACACCGCCGACGCTGCCGGAGGGCCAGCTGATGATCGCCGGATGGATGCCCGGCAGCAC
>CAKSDF010000229.1 GCA_934444695.1 uncultured Eubacteriales bacterium
CGACGAAATTCTGCGTATCAAATATTTCTGCAAAGAAAAAATCGAACGCGCATCTGCCTTTACCGAAAGCGATAAAAAAGGCGTGCGGTTCGATGACCTGAACGCATATTTTGTTGAGGCAATCAAAAACGGTGATAAAGGATATTTTGAGGCATTTATCCGCGCTTACGAGCCGATACTGCAAAGCCGCGCCGAGCGATTCGTTTCGCATTATGATCTGTCTGCGGATGACACCGAAGATATTAAACAGATTTTTTGGGGAACCCTGTGGTTTGCGTTCCTCAGCTATGACGCCACCGACCCCATTCCGCTTTTGCAGTATGTGAAGAAAGCGGCGGTAATGCGGCAGTTAGATTATATCCGCACAACAAAAAACGCCTGCACCGTGCCGACGCAAAACGGGTATGCCGAGCTGCGTAAGGTTATGCGCATTTATAACAGCGCTCCCGAGCTTCCCACCGATGCGCGTATTGCGCTTGCCGTAAAAGAAACCGGATTTGCCGAGAAAAAAGTCACCGAGCTTGTTGCCGTCGGCAAGGCTTGCGAATATCCTATCGGCATTATCCCGGCAGAAGAAAACGAAAATGCGGCAGACGGCACCGTTTCGGACGAACTGATTGAGGACCCGTCCGTATCCCTGTTTGAGGAAGTGCTGCGCAGTATTTACCGTGACAATTTCCGCACCGCCGCCGACAAAATTTCTCCGAAGGATATGCAGATTTTATCTCTTTCTCTCGGTGTGTGTTTTGACTGTTTCGGCATTTTCAAGCCCAGCACCTATGCAGAAATTGCGTTAAAACAAGGCGCGTCGGGCGAAAAAAGCATTGAGAAAAAGCGCAAGGCGGCAATCGAAAAGTTTGCCAAAGTGTTGTGCGATATGGGCTTTTGCGACGGCGTTTTCTTAAAGCAAACGGCTATAACGGTTATAAAAGAAAAAGACAAGAAAATCGTGCAGTCAGCCAGCTATGCCTATACACCCTACGGTGACGGGAAAGCCGGTGAGATTCTGTATACCGCTGCCGGAAAATACCGCTTTCAGATCATTCGCCTTGCGGAATTTGATGTGACCGGCGCTTATGCTGAACAGGCCGCCAAAATCATTGACAACATGAACGGAAATTTTATCAAAGAACGGTTCTACGCCATTCCGCTCGAAAACCTGCCCAATGTCAATAACCATAACGCAAACCCAAGGATGCCGTTTTATCATTAGCCGCACACAGACTGATAGTTGTGATGAATACGGGACAGCCGAATAAACATAAAAAATAAATACCCATCGAACACTATGGCCCAGAGTTAAACTTTGCCATAGATTCGGTGGGTATTGTGAAAACTAAGTTTCGATTACAATAAATCGTTAAGCAAATTCATGCACTTGACCTTTTGCTGTAAATTTGCACTTCCATATACATTCAGTGTAAAAGAGACATTTTTATGACCAAGAATTTCGGACAATGATTTTATGTCAAACTCGGGAATTTCAATTGCCCTGACTGCAAATGTATGCCTGATTTCATGAAATTTCACCTTTTCAAGACTATTGCGCTTTAGAAACCGTGAGAAAAACTGTCTGTAAGTACGTGGCTCTGTAGGTTTATTTCTTCCTGTCAAAAAATAATGATTAGGGTTTTCCGTATAAAACTTTTTAATGATATTCATCAGCAAGGACGGTACCGGTATTGTTCTTGCTGATGTTTTAGTCTTAGGCGGTCCTATATGGAGATAAGATGTGCCTTTTTTCTTATCATAAATACGCTGTACGGTTTTATTGATGTTGATAGTCTTATCAGTCAAAGAAATATCTTTCATCTGTAAGCCGCATAACTCACCTATTCGCACTCCGGTAAACAATGCAACAAGAATGCCGGCGGTTTTCCGGTTTAAATCCATATAGATACATTGGATGAGTGCTTGTTCCTGGTCTTTGGAGAGCGAAATCACCTTTTTGACACCCAACTCCTTGGGGTATTCGATTAAATCCCAATTTAGCAACGAAATAATGCGTTCTTTATAGGCATATTCCATTGCCAACCTGAAGACAAGGATAACATCACGGATAGTTTTCACTGTTAATCCTCCGGATTTATCCAACCTACCGGCATTATAGAGAACCGATATGTAACTCTGAATATCGGTTTCGGTAATACTGCCAATTTTACGTTTGCCGAAGTAAGGAATTAAGTGATTTTCAGCGATCAGCGTAAAACCGGCGTGGGTCGACGGTGTGATCATCGGCTTCTTTTGATTTAGCCAATCATTCACCAACGTCTTAAATTGTGTATTATTAGTCATATAGACCACCTCCACGAATATTATCCGGCGGAGGAAATAATTTGACAAAATAATCTTCAAGTAACGGTCTTGAAAAGCGCCCCAAATTACGTTTCCCGGGCTTCGATGAGCCGTGGAGCGTCTATAAGGCAGA
>CAKSDF010000230.1 GCA_934444695.1 uncultured Eubacteriales bacterium
TATGCCCGCAATATGCTGGATGCCATCATCCAGAGCTACTGCACCTATTATACGGAAAAATATGTGGAGCAGAAGCTCTCGCTCAACCCCTCGTCCGGTCTGCTGGACAACGGTTACGATTACTACGAGTGCATCCGTATTCTGGAAAACGATACCAATGAGATGCAGGCTTATCTGCAGGGCAAGAAGGAGCACTACCCGGACTTCCGCTCCTCCCGCACCGGCTACACCTATGCAGATTTGTACGATATCTATTCCGATTTCAAAAAATACACCATCCCGGCGCTGTACGCCTATGTGCTCAACGGCCCGCAGGTGCGGGACGGCACGGTGCTGCAGGAGTATCTGGCCAACAGCATCGAGACGGCAAAACAGAACGAGCAGATCACGACTGAGCAGCGGGACAGTCTGTGGAGCCTGACAGACCAGTATGTGTACAAGAACGCCGACCTGCTGCAAAACTATTTTACCGACCGGGGCGAGGTGGTGTCCTCGGAATACATCCTGAACAACATCGAGCTGGAGGGCGCAGGCGACAAGGCGCAGACCACCTACGATGGTCTGGTGCTGAAGCTGGTGTCGCTGGAACAGCAGGTCGCATCCAGCCAGATCGACCGGCAGTTCCAGGAGGAGATCCTGGAAAGCTTCCGCAACGTGGATTTTGGCGGCACGGACGAGCAGCACGCCAAGATGGAAAGCATGATCAACGCCTATGAGACGCAGCTGAAAAGCTATTACGAGATCATCAATACCAGCAGCAAGGAGCTGAACCTGTACATCAGCGCGGATTATCTGAAGATGATCAGCTCGGTGCAGGTGGCTGCCGCCATCAATGTCAAGCTGTATCTGATGCTGGCGCTGGTGCTGTTCTTTGTTGTCGGCTGCTGCGGTGCTGTTCTGCTGGGCCGCATCTCGGACGTGGTGGATTATCTGCTGTATGTGGACAAAAAGACCGGCCTGCCCAACCGCGAAAAGCTCAACGTGTATATCAGCAGTATGGCCAGCCGCATTCTGCCGGAGGACTTTACCTGTTTTGCCTTGCAGCTGGACAACCTGACCGAGATGAGCCGCCGTTTCGGCTACCATGTGGGCGATGGCATCCTGAAGGATTTTTCCGGCCTTTTGCAGCTGATGGGCGATACCGCCGGCACGGTGGGCTACAACGGCGCGGGCAAGTTCCTTGCCTTCTTTGATGAATGCAGCAGCCGGAAGGCAGAAGTGATGATCCGCATCCTGCAAAGTCAGGTGGACGAGTACAACAAGCTGAACCCGGAATACCCCATCCTGTTCACCGCGGCATGGGCCACCTCCTCGGAGGAAGAGCTCTACCATGTGCGCGACCTTGTGCGCAGAGCGCAGAAAAAGATGTCCCTGATCGCAGAGGAAGGCGGCTCTGCCCTTGCCGGAATGGAGCGTGGTGAAGCATGATCCGGAACCGACGCGCTTACCAGCTGATCCACTGCCGCACCCACAGCCGTCTGCTGGCGGGCACTGCCGCCGTCTGCGCCGCTGCCTGCGGCCACGCAGATCTTGGGCTGTACCATCTGCTGCACCGGAGCGGCGCACCGCTGCCGGACAGCACACAGGCCGACCGTGCCGCACTGACGGCGCTGTGCCCCAAGCCCGCCGCGGAAAAGACCTGCCCGCCGCTGCCGCCGCAGGACCCGGCGGTGACCCTTTCGGTCATCGTGCCGGTATATAACGGCGCAGATACCATCGGCCCTTGTCTGGACAGCATTTTGCAGCAGGAGACCGGCTGCACCGTGCAGCTGATCGTGGTGGACAGCGATTCCACCGACGGCACAGCCGCCGTGCTGGAACGCTACCGGGCACTGCCCGGGGTGGTGCTGTGCAATTGCAGTGCGCCCCGCAGCGCTGCCGCCGCCCGCAACGAGGGGCTGCGCCACGCCGTGGGGCGCTGGCTGATGTTTGTGGACAGCGATGATCTATTATTGCCCGGTGCCATCCGCACCCTGCTGGAGGCCGCACAGCGCCTTGACGCCGATGTGGTGCAGGGCGGCTGGCAGTACCTGTACACCGATGGCACCCATGGCCCGGTGCAGCGCTACCCGGCGGCAGTCTATACCGGTGCCGCTGCGCCGCAGCGGTTCGAGCTGCCCGGGATGCCATGGGGCAAGGTGTACCGGCGGGAGCTGTTTGCACAGATACGCTTTCCGGCTTACTATACCTGCTTTGAGGATGCCATCATCCATTTTCTGGTGTTCCGTCAGGCAAAGACTGTGGCCTCTGTGCCCAAGGTCGTCTATCTGTGGCGCAAAAACCCCAAAGGACTTACTGCCTCAAGCCAGCACCGCCCTGCCGCCGTGCAGAGTTACTGGATCATAGAGCAGCTGCTGGCGCAGGATGCTGCGCTGGGCCTGCCCCACGATGCGCTGTACTGCTGCAGCCT
>CAKSDF010000231.1 GCA_934444695.1 uncultured Eubacteriales bacterium
CCCTTTATGGAGGCGCTGCACCGCCTTGGCGGCACAAGCCCCGCCGGGTGCGCCGTGTGCGAGGACGCCCTTTACGCCGCCCAGACTGCCCACGATGCCGGTTTTTATCTGGTAGGCATTCAGGACACCACCAGCGCCGCCGACGCCCCCGCCCTGCGCCGGGTATGCAATCAGTTCCTGCCGGACTGGACTGCGCTGGACTGGACGCAAGTATAAACTGCCTGCTCCCGGATGGATAAAACGCCCATCCTCTTGCATTTTGCGTGCCACAGGAGTATGATAATATAAATAATTACGTCTTTTTTACAAAGACATGCTTTGGTGAAGTGAAAATCATCCAAAACCTTATCGTCAAAAGGAGATCCCTGTCATGACAAACCCGCTCGTCAGCATTATCGTGCCTGTGTATAACGCGCAGAATAGTGTTGCCCGCTGTCTGGAAAGCATCTGCAGCCAGACCTATCAGGAACTGGAGATCATCGTGCTGAATGATGGCTCTACGGATGACAGCCTTGCCATCTGTGAGCAGTTCCGGGCAAAGGACTCCCGCATCGTGGTGGTAGATAAGGAAAATGAGGGGCTTTCTATTACCCGCAATGTGGGAATGCGGCTGGCACAGGGCAAATATCTGCAGTTCGTGGACAGTGACGACCATCTTGCCCCGGATTTCACCCAGCGTATGGTGGCTGCCGCCGAGCAGCATGATGCCACGCTGGTCATCTCGCCCTACTGGATGGAGATCCCCCGGGATATCCAGAAGGAGCAGCTGCGGGAAAAGGCCAAGGCAAGCAAGCCGGAGGACATCGCCAAAAAGAAGCTGCGCCGGAAAAAGCCGGAGGTGGAGTACCGGGAGTACGGTTTTCTGCCCGCCGGTGTCTACGACCAGAAAAGCTACGCGCTGCACCTGATGGAAAAGCCCGTGACCTTTTTCTACAACGTGGTGTGGAACAAGCTCTACCGCCGGGACGTGCTGAACGCCCATGGGCTGGAGTTTACCAACGAATTGATCCACGCCGAGGATCAGCAGTTCAATATCCTGTATCTGGAATTTGTGGAGCGGGTGGTCTCGCTGGAAAAGCCGGGGTATTACTATGTCCAGAACCCGCAGAGCATCTGCCACACCCAGATCAATCTTTCTACCATCATGCAGAACCGTCTGCAGATGATAGACTATTATAAGGATCTCTACACAAAGCTTGGTCTCTACGAGGAGGTGCAGACTCAGCTGCACGCCTCGCTGCTGGGGCTGGCTGAAAGCGTAAGTCCCACCATCAGCATCCAGAAGGCGCTGAGCGACGCGGCAGAGTACTGGTATGCCTTTTTTGCCGGCAGCGACGAGGAAGCGGAGCTTGCCGCCGAGCGCAGCGAACGGAGAGCCGCCAAGAAAAAACAGAAGCTCGGAACGGAGTAAGTCTGTGAAGGAGGAACCCCATGAACACCCCGCTCGTCAGCGTGATCGTGCCCGTTTACAACGTGGAAAAGACCCTTGCCCGCTGTCTGGAAAGCATCTGCGGCCAGAGCTACCAGAACCTTGAGATCATCGTGGTGAACGATGGCTCCCCGGATGGCAGCCTTGCTATCTGTGAGCAGTTCCGGGCAAAAGACCCCCGCATTGTGCTTATCAGCAAGGAGAACGAGGGGCTTTCCCTCACCCGCAACGCCGGAATGCGTGTTGCCCACGGCAAGTATATCCAGTTCGTGGACAGTGACGACTATCTGGAACACACCTTTACCGCCCGCATGGTGGAAGCTGCCGAGAAGAACTATGCAGATCTGGTCATTGCGCCCTATTGGATGGTGATCCCGCTGGCTTCCAGCAAAAGCGGTCAGCGCACCGAAAAGCTGCTGGCGCAGCTGGGCGTACAGACCGATGCCACAGAGCCGGAGGTGAACGTTTACAGCTTTCTGCCCGCCGGGAACTACGGCCAGAAGGAGTTTATGCAGGCGTACATGAAAAAGCCCTCCTCCTTCTATTTCAACATCGTGTGCAACAAGCTGTACCGCCGCAGCCTTTTGATGAACGCGGGGCTTTGGTTCACCCGCGAGATCTACAACGAGGATCAGCTGTTCAATGTGCGGTATTTCCGGCTGGCAAAGGCCTATACTGCCCTTGCCGACCCGGGTTATTACTACATCCAGAACCCCCAAAGCCTGCTGCACACCAATGTGGATCTTGGCAAGATCGTGAACAGCCGCCTGCAAATGTTCCCCCATTACAAGCAGATGCTGTCCGAGCTGGGGATCGCCCGGGGCAATCAGCTGCGGCTGTACCACACCCTCATTGCCCAGTCGGAGCGCTTCATGCCCGCAGGCCCTGTCCGGACCCTGCTGAAGCGCAAAACCCAGT
>CAKSDF010000232.1 GCA_934444695.1 uncultured Eubacteriales bacterium
CACTCTATCCGCTTTACAAGCTTCAAGCAAGACAGATCCTGCAAAGTCCTTACCTTCAGGTTGACGAGACCAGCGTACAGGTTGCCGACCGCAAGGGAAAAACGCGCAAGGGATACCTGTGGGGCGTGCGTGACGCCATGCACTCCCAGGGCGTGTTCTTCCATTGGAAGGACGGGTCGCGCTCGGGCGCTGTGGCAGACGAGCTCTTCAAGGGCTACCGTGGTGCCATACAGTCTGACGGGTATGAGGTCTACAGCAGGTTTGAGAACGTTCAGGGCATCGTGCTGTTAGGATGTATGGCCCATGTGAGACGCAAGTTCGAACATCTGGCGGACGACGATAAGAATGCCGCCCATATCATCGAAACGATAGCCACGCTTTATGAGTTGGAGGAAAACCTCAAACACAAGAAAGCACCACCCGAGGAAGTGGAGGCCGAACGAAAGGCCAGGGCTTACCCCATTCTTAAGTATTTGGAGACCTATATGTTGGATGTACACAAACAGTACACCCCCGGCGAAGCTATGGAGAAGGCGCTGCGTTATGCCTTCGCCGTATGGATACGCATTGGCAGGTATGTGCAGGACGGACGCTTCAACATAGACAACAACCTCATGGAACAGGCCATCAGACCCATCACGCTTGGAAGAAAGAACTACCTGTTCTGTGGTAACAATGAAGGAGCGGAGAACAATGCCATCTTCTATACCTTCGTGGCGTGTTGCAGGGAAGCAGACATAGAGCCGTACAAATGGATGAAGGAAGTTCTTTCAAAGCCCCTACTGGATATGACGGAGGAGGAACTCACGAAAATGCTACCTTCAAACTTCAAATAACCAATAACCCTTATATGCTGCCAGACATATAAGGGTTATTTGTTAGTGTGAAAGTCGGCTAATATTGGATGCTTACTGTATAACGAGGATGCTTAGTAAGATAGGTATCCACTTTTGTTGCGGTACTATTTTATAAAGGTACTGTCCTATAAAAGTGTGTAAGCTCCTTTTTTCTTATCTTTGTATTTGATAACTTTAAAAAAGAAAAAAATGAAACTTACACATTCGCAAATTTCGGAAATTCTTTCGAATTACACAAGCAGCAGCGAGGGTTTTGTTACCCTTCAGTCATTAATCATGAACTCCCTGATGTATCATGAACGAGAGTTGTTCGTCAGCGAAAATGCCCATGAGCAATGCAATGGCTTCCGTTCCCGTCGTTGGTACAGTCACGGCTTTGAGTTCTCGCTCCGTATTCCGCGCAGTCGCAGCGGAAACTTCTATCCCATTCTCTTAGGAGTGATACGCAGCGAAAGCGAGGAACGTGCCAAATTGTTCAATCTCCTCTACACCAAAGGTCTTACCACGGAGCAGATAGGCGAGATTTCCAATTGCGTCTATGGTCGTTCCTACAGCAAGCAGCAGGTATCGCATCTTGCCGGTAGCTGCCGTGAGGACGTCGAACGGTGGCTTTGCCGTAGCCTTTCCTCCCACTACTTAGCCGTCTATATCGACGCCACCTTTATTTCCACCCGTAGGGACAGACAGGTGTCCAAGGAGGCCTACTATACCATTCTGGGGGTATTAGAGGACGGCAGCAGGGAGGTGCTCACGGTTGTCAATCATCCCACAGAAGGGGCTCTGTGCTGGAAAGACGAGCTTGAGGCCTTGAAGCAAAGAGGCGTCGAACATATAGACTTAGTCGTTTCCGATGCATTGCAAGGAATAGAGAATGCCGTCTGTGCAGCCTTTCCCGGTGCCGCACACCAGTTCTGCGTGGCACACGTCAAGCGACAGATACTCAGCGGCGCATCACATAAAGACAAACCGGTAATGGCGCAGCAGCTCAGTGAGGTGTTCCAATTGGAGAACAACGAGATGAATTCCTTGCAGGGATACGAACAATTCATTAACTTTGTCGAGAAATGGGAAAGGAAATATCCTGCACTAAGAAAATACAAGGCTGAACGCAACAGTGCCTACTTCACGTATATGGACTTCCCGGCTCAAGTGCAGAGGTGCATATATACGACCAACTGGATTGAAAGGCTCAACAGGAAGTACAGGAGAACCATCCAAATGAGAACATCCATGCCATCAGAGAAGTCTGTCATCTTCCTCCTGGCAGCCGTGGCGATGGAGGAAACAAAGACGACATATGAAAGGAGAATATATCAATTCAAAAACTGGAAAGAAAAGAATAAAATAACAGTGGAAGTACAGAGAAAGGAAAGATGAATTACACACTTTTAAGGACACTACCTCTTTAAATGTCCTTCATGCTCCGGCTGTCCGCCTGGCTTGAGTCCGCTTTTCCTCCGTAATGACTTCGTGCGTCG
>CAKSDF010000233.1 GCA_934444695.1 uncultured Eubacteriales bacterium
ATGCCCATGACGATGAAAAAGTAACCAATCCACCTCATATAATCACCGGACACCTGATAGGCCAGCGCCGTTCCGTCTTTGCCCAGGAACAGCGAGGAGATCTGGGTGTGCAGGGTTTCAATGACCACAAACGCAATGACTGCAAAGCACAGATCCAGCACCAGTGCAGCGTGGTAGCCTTTTTTGAGGCGCTCGATCTTCCTTGCGCCAAAATTCTGGGAAACAAAGGGCGAGACCGCATTGCCGATGGAGACAAAAATCAGCGAGAAAACATTTTCTACCCGCATCGTTGCCGAATATCCCGCAAGCGCCTGCGTGCCGAAGGGGTTTACCACCGCCTGCACGATCATCATGCCGATGGACACGGTGGACTGCTGCAGGACCGACGGCACCGCAATGCGCAGCATGGAAGCCAGCTCCTGCCGGTCAAACTTTTTAAAGGGGCTTTTATATTGCCGCATCCGGTGCAGGAAGATCAAAAACGAAAAGACCGCAGAAATGCCCTGTGCGATCAACGTGGCAAGGGCCGCGCCAAACACCCCCAAGCCAAGCCCTGCCACCATCCAGAGATCCATAAAAATATTCAGGATGGAGGAAAAGATCAGCAGACCCAGCGGGATCCGGGATTCCCCAATGGAGGTAAACATGGTGGAAAGAATGTTGTACATGAACAAAAACGGGAAGCCCACAAAATAGACCCGCAGATACAGCACCGCGTCCTCCAGAATGTCGGCGGGGGTCTGCAAGCCGCTCATCATAAAATGGGAAGAGCAAAAGCCAAAAACGCCAAGGACGATGCTCAAAGCCAGAAAACTAATTAAAGACGTTGACACGATGGTTTTCATTTCGCCATAGTTTTTGGCACCAAAATAGCGGCTTACCAGCACACCGGCACCCACACCGGCACCCAGTGCCACACAGATAAAAACATTGGTCAGCGCAGCACAGGCACCAACCGCCGCCAGTGCCGAGGAACCGACAAACTGGCCGACTATGATGGAGTCTGCCATATTATAGACCTGCTGAAAAAAGCTGCCAAGGATCATTGGCATTGCAAAAACCGTCAGCGCTTTCAGCGGCGCATCTGTGATCAGATATTCATCTTTCGACATGATCTTTTTCCTTCCGAGCTGTGTTTCTCTCAAATTTTTTTATCGCAAGTCAAGAAATTAGTGCAACATCCAACAGCATATTTGCGATATGCAATTCAACGCTGTTGCTGTTGCATTAAAAAGTTGAATTGCTATAATTTACACTGCTCCAGTATACCACGCTTTTCCCAAACTGAAAAGCTTCCGCCTGCATTCTCGCAAAGCGCAGGCTACCTTAATAAGGTCCCGTTTCCCTTTTCCCTCGTCTTGACAAGCCCTTTTCTTCCGATTACAATACGAAAAAGAGCCCGCAGGCGGTCTTTTTGCTGCCTGCGGCCACAATCTTCCGGGAAAGGATTTTTTCATGGAACCAAAAACAAAACAATCTCTGCTCGTTACCGTGGTAGGGGTAACGCTTTTTGTAGCGCTGCTGCGGCTTTCTGACGTTCTGGCCTTTGCCGCAAAGCTGATAGATCTGGTACTGCCCATTCTGGCGGGCGGCATTCTGGCGCTTTTTATCAACGTGCCCATGGCCGGGCTGGAAAAGCGGCTGAACCGCCTGTTCGGCAAAACCAAAAAGCAGCCTTCGGCGAAAGCCATCCACCTTCTCAGCTTTTTCATCACCCTGCTGGGCGTTGTGCTGGTGCTGGTATTGGCACTGACCCTGCTGATCCCGGAGCTGGTGCAGTCCTTCCACAGCCTTTATGTGCAGATCGAGGCCAATATCCCCCGCTGGACCGCCTATCTCAACGCACAGGACGCCGATATGGGCTGGCTGATGCGCTGGCTGGAGGGCATCAACTGGGAGCAGCTGCTGCACCGTGTCACTGCCGGCATCGACACGGTGCTGGTCAATGCGGTAGGGGCAGTCTCTGCCACGGTGAATATCGTGATCACCGCCTCGTTTGCGCTGATCATTTCCGTCTATATGTCCCTTGGGACGGAAAGCCTTGGCCACCACGCCCGCACACTGGTGTGCGCCTACCTGAAACCCGCCCACGCCGCCGGGGTGCTGAAGTTCTGCCGGCTGTTCCGTCAGTCCTTCGCAAACTTTCTGACGGGACAATGCAGCGAGGCGGTGATCCTTGGCGTTCTCATGACCCTTGCATTTTCCGTTTTCAGGATCCCCTACGGCAGTCTGGTCGGCGTGCTCACCGCCATCTGCGCCATCATCCCCTATGTGGGTGCGCTGATCTCCTGCGTGGTCAGTGTGTTCCTTGTGCTTTTGGT
>CAKSDF010000234.1 GCA_934444695.1 uncultured Eubacteriales bacterium
AAATTCGCCCTCGTAGCTTGCTCCGTCTGCAAAAACAAGTTTTCCGTACCCGTTTCTCATACCGTATGTAAACGTTCCGGTAAATGTCCATTTTCCCGGCATTTGCTCGGTTCCGCTGCCGTGGCGTTTGTCCATATACCAGTCGCCGTCGTAGGTGTATTTATCTTTGCCGCGGGTAAAAATCCCCTTTCCGTGGCGGCAATTATCCTTCATATATCCGCGGTAAAGATCGCCGTTTCGATACCATTTTTTGCGCTGATATCCGTTAAGGGGCTTTGCCTTTATGGTCGGGCTGTATGTCGGGACCGTCGGCCGGTTCATTTGAGCTTTCTTTTTTGCTTCCTCTTCTGCATATTGTTTTTGCTGTTTCAATTTGTCGGCCTCTTGGCATTTGGGACACACTCCTATCCAGGGTGAAAAGCCTCCGCATCGCGAACATTTTGCCATAAAACATCTCTCCGTTCGTTTTTTTCGATATTAGCCTTACTTGTATATTTAGTCTTACCGATATATTTTTCTTAACATTAAAAACCCACGGGAATATATGCCGCCGCAATTGCAAGTATCACGGCCGGAAGCATATTTGCCACCCTTAGCGTCTTGCCGAAAACAAGATTGACACCGATACAAAAAATAAGCACCGACCCGATGAGGGATAAATAAGAAACGGCAAGATCGGTCATAATAGGCGACACAAGCCTTGCAAGCAATGTTATGCTTCCCTCAAACACCAAAACGGGAATGGCCGAAAAAGCGGCGCCCTTGCCCATTGACGATGTCATAACGGCAATTATGATAAAGTCAAGCACCGACTTGACCGCAAGGGTGGAAAAATTGCCCGAAAGGCCGTCCTGTATGGCTCCGACAATGGCCATAGCTCCTATGGAAACGGTAAGAGATGCGGTCACAAAGGCATTAACAAAGCTTTTGTCCCCGCCGTTTCCCGTTTTCTTTTTAAGCCATTCGCCAAAATTCTCAAAACCCTTTTCGATTCCGATAAGCTCGCCGATAACGGTTCCTATGGCAAGACAAAGCACCACAAGCATCGATTTACCGCTGCTGATGCCGGCATCGCTGATTTTAAGCATTCCTTCCATTGCTCCGGCGATCGCGATAAACAAAACGCTGACGCCGCAGGCCTTGTTGAGCGCCTCCTGCTGGTCGCTTTTGAACAGCTTTCCTGCAAAATGGCCTATTATTCCTCCGGCGATAATGCTGCCGCCGTTTATGAGTGTTCCCAGTCCGATCATTTTTCTTAAGGCCGATATGGCCTACCCACTTCCTAATCTCTTTGTTTAATTTGCCGCACATTGCACGGCGTCCCACACAGTATTGCAGCAATACTTCTATACATTTTATTTATACCATATTCTTGTTGTCTTTTCAACAATAAACTTGCATTGATCGTGTGCTTGCGCGGCTTTGTATCATCCCCTCTTTTTTGACATTCGTCTTTGTGCCGAAAACCAGGCCTCAAGCAACATATGGTCGAACATAATTGATTAACTCCATCGCATCCTCAAAGGAAATAGCCATAAAATAACTGTTGCAATTTGATCGTTTGTTTTGTACAATAATTTTTTGAGGTGATATTTTGAACAAGCACGCTTATCTTATAATTGCACATCACGAATTTGAACTTCTCGAAATGATAATAAAGCTGCTCGATTTTGAGCAAAACGACATTTACATCCACATCGACAAAAAGGTTGGCGATTTTGACTTTGACCGTTTTCTCTCCATTCCGAAAAAATCGGGCATCTTCTTTACCGATCGCATAAGCAACACCTGGGGAGCCTTCAGCGGAATAGAAACCGAGCTTTGTCTGCTCAAAGCCGCAACAGGAAAGGATTATTCCTATTTTCATCTCATCTCCGGCGTGGATCTTCCCCTTAAAACAGCCAAGGAAATTTATGATTTCTTTGAACAAAACAGCGGCAAGGAATTTGTCCATTTCTGCACCGAGGAATTTACAAAAAGGCCTTCCACTGCCGAGCGCGCAAGCCTTTATCACCTTTTCGGCCAAAAGGCCGGACGTGGCAATAATTTATACGGATTTATCGATAAAATCAGCCTGGCCCTTCAGCGCCGACTTAAGGTCGACCGCCTAAAAAAGGAGGGCGTCATTCCCTATTGCGGAGCCAACTGGTTCAGCATCACGGGTGATTTTGCAAACTATCTTTTGTCCAAAGAGGATTTTATAAAAAAGGCCTTTTCAAAAAGCTTTTGCGCCGACGAAATTTTCCTTCAAACCGTGCTTATGAATTCCAAGTTTAAGGACAGGCTTTCAAGTCCCTGTTACAG
>CAKSDF010000235.1 GCA_934444695.1 uncultured Eubacteriales bacterium
ACCTGTCGGCATCTGCACCATCACCGAACTGCCCACCTTCTCCTTCTTACCATTCTCATTATAGAATGTACTGGTAACAGCGGAAGTCAGCACGTTGATAATGTCTTCCAGCATCTTTTGCTGGTAGTCATAAAGCTTGATTTTCTTCATCAAAAGAAATTATTTCTTCCCGGATTTTTATCAAAAACGCAAGTCCGCTAGGCGTCCCTCACTTCAAACTCACTCATCGCCTCTCCCCATCTGCGTTTGATCTCCTTGAATTCATCTTCGTCAACAAACTCACGGAAGGCAAGTAACACCTGATAATAATAACCGACAGGATCAGCGCTGCTACCTAAACCTTTTTAATGTCACTCAGGGCATTGTTGTCAAAACGACAACGCTTTCTCAACATGGAAAAAGTCATGCCCTGTCTCTCTAACTCTGAGCGCAAAAATGCACCAAACTGGCGGTTAACCGCCATAAAACTTGATTTTGGCATATTTTTAATGCTAATAAATTTAAAATAAAATATATTATTGTGAAAACGGTCTGAACATGTTAAGACCGATGTTTCTGTCATTTTTATATCTTTGCCGCGTAGAAAATCAAACAACTAACATTTGACGATTATGAAAGTAAGTATTTTCCATGACATGACCTGCAAGCTGCCCTTGCCGGGGCTTCTTGAAGGAGTCGCCAACCTCATTCGAACCGATGAGAAGTTGGCAGTATTCACCCGGTCGTATCGACAGACCGGTAGCAAGACTTTCAAGAACGAAAGCCAACTCTTTGCTGTGCCTTGCCTCTTCGAGGGAGGAAAGGGCAGAAGCAACATCAGACAACTCACGGGGATGTCGCTCGTGGACTTCGACCACGCCATAGGGAGTGAAGAACGAAGAGTGAAGAGTGAAGAATCCATCAGCGACGGAGAATGGAAAGCCTTCGTTGCCAAAGAACTTAACATTCTGAAGCAAAAGGCGATAGCCGATCCTCACACCCTCCTTTGTTACATCACGATGAGCGGCAACGGACTCCGTGTTATCTTCACCTATGAGATAGCCCCGGAGTTTTCGGGAGTTCCCAAGGATGAGGATGAGGTGAAGAAGTTCGAGGCATACTACCAGCAGGCCTTCTATGCCGGCAACGCCTATTACGATAAACTCTTGGGAGCCAAAGCAGATATGCAGTGCAAGAACATCACCCGACTGAGCGGTCTTGCCCATGACCCAGAAGTGTTTCTACGCCCCCAATCCGAAGTCATTCCTTTCACGGCAGAAGAAATCTCCACCGCAGCAACAGCCTATGTCAAGCAGAGCAAGGAAGACAAGCAGATGCAGCGCATCCAGACCTATTTCGATACCCTCATTGCGCCCCAGCTGGCGAAGGCCAAAGTCGAGTTCCGTAGCGGCAGTCATAACGATTATGTGATGCGTGTCGGCTACAAGCTTGCCGAACGCCGATTTTCAAAAAAGGTCGCCCTCAGATGGGCGATGCAGAAGTTCGGGAAGGACTATCCTGACACGGAGCAGGTTATCAACTCCTGCTTCGCCAACGCTTCTCCTCACGGAAAGCAGGGAGGAGGTGGCGACAGCAGAGGCGACAGCAAAACTGCAACGGTCGAGGAAATCAAGTCTTTCCTGGATGGTCATATATCCCTCAGATTCAACGAGATAACATCCCGTGTAGAATATGAAATTCCCGCAGTTAACACAGATGCACGCAGATTCATACCCGTCAACGACCGCATCGTCAACTCCTTATGGAGCCAGATGTCCACCATTACCCGTGTCAACATCCAGGATATGTATCGTGTCATAGAATCAGACTATGTCCCAGTATTCAATCCCTTCAAAGCGTATTTAAATAATCTGTGTCAATCCGTGAAACCTGTGGGAGACAGAGATTATATCCAAGAACTTGCTCAAACCGTCCGTGTAAAGGGCGGCGAGCAGGAGCAGATGCTGTGGCATCTCTACCTGAAGAAGTGGCTCGTCGGCATGGTGGCAAGTTGGATTTCAGATGATGTGGTCAACAACGTCATCCTCGTGCTCATAGGTGAGCAGGGAGCGTACAAGACCACATGGTTCAACTACCTCCTTCCACCCCCACTGAAGCAGTATTTCTATACCAAGACCAACGCCAACCGCATGTCAAAGGACGATATTCTGACCCTGGCGCAGTATGCCCTCGTCTGCTGCGAGGAGCTAGACACCATGCGCCCTGCCGAACTGAACCAGCTGAAGGCAGCCGTCACCATGCCGAGCATCGACGAGCGAGCAGCATACGCCCACTATCATGAGCACCGCAAGCACATAGC
>CAKSDF010000236.1 GCA_934444695.1 uncultured Eubacteriales bacterium
TCCTTTCACTGCTTGGTTTATCAAAGCTTTCGATCATCAGATTGCCGAAGGAATCGGTGCGCTGCGTACCGTCATCCGCGCCGCAAAGAATTACGCACGACAGCGATAGGCAAAACGCAAGAACAATGCATATAAATTTTTTCATCAGTCTTTTTCCTCCAAAATTATTTCATAAACGGCGAATTCCTCGTCCTCGCCCATTATGTATATGTGACCGTCGACAATGTTTATCGACTCCGGTTCCATATCCCAGGAATCCCATTCGTCAAGATCAATCTGAAAAGCAAGGGTGCCGTCCCATTTGTAAATGCGGATTTCCGACCAGGTTCCCGGGCCGTTAAAGGAACGTACAAAGTAGATATACTTGCTGTCGCAAAAAGCGCCCTGGGAAAGGGATGCGGGCTTTTCTACGTTGAATTCATCGATAAGCTCAAGATCGCCGTTCCAGGTGTGAACCATCTCCCCTGCCGAAAATCCCGAGGCATATTTATCGACCGCAGGAGAATATGCGATGGAAAATGCGTTTCTGTCAAGACCGCCGTTTGTGGTTTCCTTTAAGGTGTCGGCGTTGACAAAGGAATAGAGGTTCCATCCGGGCTGGCAGTGGGAAACGATGTATGAATTAAGTTTAGGCACAAAGGAAATGTTGTTTCCGTGCTCGATTCTCAAATCGTCGCTCATCTGAAGCAGCTTTCCGGAATTGTCGTATTTGGCGATTATTCCGCTTTCGTTGCTTTGGCGCATACTTCCCTTTGTTATGCAAACGACAAACTGAGAGCCGTCGTAATATCCTCCCTGAAGATTGCCGTATCTTTCATCAGGGGTCTGAAGACTCATAATTCTGCGGTATTCCTTGACCTTATACTGCTTGCCTTCCTCTAAGGTCAGCGTGCAGTCATAGTTTTCTGCCGTCATATTTTCGTCCTTAACGCCCAGCAGCGAATCAAAGTATAAATCGCAGCCATCATTAACCCCATCGTCGTTTACCCATTTAAGGCAAACTGCATTGATGTTTGCAAGATCGGCATTGAGACGAAATGCACACACAAGCTCAGTTTTTGAAAAATAGATCTCATTATATCCCTGCTTTAAATTGCAGTGACGGCGGTAATTGTATCCGTCCTCGTTATCGGCCGATTTAAGAAGCCCGATGTCAAGATGGCCGGTAGTAAGCTCGGTTTCGGAATAAAGGCAAAGCTTGAAATATCCGTATTCATCGGCGTTTATCGGTTCGGCAAGCTTTATCATAACCTTTGCGCCAACATTGCCGTCGTTTCCGACAGGGCGATCGGATTTAACCCTCAGCGCCTTGCCGCTCTTTGCGTTTTTAGAAGTGACCTCGGCCGATGTATAGCTTTCGGCCGTAAAATCAACATTGTCAAAACTCTCAATCATAATATCACCATCCTTGGTTTTTGCTCCGGTTTTAACTGCACTTTGAGAACACCCGGAAAGGCTCACAAGCGCCAAAACCGCACTGACAAACAAACATATAACTTTTTTCACTGTTTCACATCCATAGTTTTTTCTTTATTTTATCGTAACTCCAACATAAAATCAAGTGATAAACAACTTTTTGCTCAAAAAACGCGCGTAAAATTTCAATAATTTGTTTTAAATGCTTGCAAAAAAGGAAAGTGCAATGTATAATAAAGGCAATTAAAGCCTGCCGATAAATTTTTTAAGGCTTATATGTACAAATAAGAATTATAGGAGAGATTTTTATGAAAAAAGTTTTGGCAATCATCATTGCGGCGCTTATGCTGGCATCGACCCTTTGCGGCTGCGGTGACAGCAGTTCGGCCGATCCGACAAGCACCGCCGCCTCGACCGTCGACGCTAAAGACAAAAAGAGCGAAACCACCTCATACCCCGATCTTCCGCTCAAACTTGAAGTTGCGGCCACCGAACCCCGTTATCTCGTATTTGCCCCCAACGGCTGGAAATTCGAACGCCACGGCATTGGACTTTCCCTCTATGACAAGGACTACAAGAAATATTCAATCGTGGTGGCCAGTGCCTCCGCTCTCGACGACAGTCCTCTCGAGCAGGCCTTCACCAACCTTTACAATCACAATTTCAAATATCTTCTCGAGGACAATTACCAAGCAGAATACGCCGACTTTGCCCTTGAAACGACCGAGGTTAAATTAAATGACGGTACACCTGCCCTGCGTTTTGAAGGCAATCAATCGGCCGACGAATACGGCACCAAACTGAGCTTCCCGGTTTACGGATACGGTTTCATCTGCGACGGTATGCCCTTTATCATCGCCTCCATCGTTATGGATGAGGC
>CAKSDF010000237.1 GCA_934444695.1 uncultured Eubacteriales bacterium
GGGACAAGGTGAAGAAGTCACGCATGACACTTACCAAGTGGATGGATGACTTTGTGAAGTACAATGCCGAGTTGTCCGAGTCTTCCATGAAGACCAAGCGAAACACTCATGCTCGTATTGACCAATACCTATTACATATAGGCAAGCCAGAGTTTCTGCTGAAAGATGTGGATAAGGAGTTTTGCAAAGGTTTCATTGCGTTTTTGAAGACTTGCACCTATAATGAAGGCAAGAAACAACTCAGCACTACCACTTGCCGTATGTTCGTCAACTACTTCGGCTCATCATTGGCAAAGGCAGTGAGAGACGGACTGATTGAGCAAAATCCGTTCTTGCTGTTGGAGGCAAAGGAGAAACCTCAGAAGCGAGTGGCTGAGCGTGAGTTTCTGACGATAGAGGAGATTAAGAAGGTGATGAACACACCATGCCGTTATGAGTTGGTGAAGAAAGCCTTTCTGTTCTCCTGTTTCACTGGTCTGCGATACAGTGACATGAAAGCCTTGAACTGGAGCGAAATCCACAAAGCTGCTGACGGCAAGACGGAATACATTGACCATATACAAGTCAAGACCAAGGACAGAGTTACCATACCCCTCTCAGAGGAAACCAAGAAGTGGATGCCCGAAAGAGAAGAAGGCATTGACAACATCTTCCACAACTTGACAATCACCTCTACAACTGTGGAAGTGGTGCTGAAAGAATGGATGGAGGCGGCAGGGATAACTAAGCATATAACCTACCATTGTTCCAGACATACGGCGGCTACGATGCTCCTGACCTTGGGCGCAAGCATCTATGTGGTGAGCAAGATACTCGGACACAAGAGCATCAAGATGACGGAGATTTACGCTAAGATTGTTGACAAGAAGAAACTGGAGACGGTGAACCTCGTGAACGGAATGTTTGACCAAATATCGACAATGCAATGAAGATAGAAATCAAGGAGCGCAAACTGACAGAAGGCAAAAGAGCCTTATATCTGGAATATTACGAGACAGGCTACCGCAAGAGAGAGAACTTGCACCTCTATCTCATGCCTGATGATGCAGTTGGTGCGACTAAGCACAATCGGCTGACATACAACAAGGCTATGGAGATACGAGCGGAGCGCATCCTCAACCCTCCTACTTCGGAGAAAGAGAATGCAAGAGGTGCAGAACAAGATAACGGCTTGACTTGGCTACAATGGTGTGATGACTATATCAAATGGTCTGTTGGTTGTGGCAACTGCAAGAAGATGATTGGTCACAAGAAAGTCGTGCGCAAACGTATCGCCACCTATCTGCGAAGAGCCAACAAGAAAGGCATTCTGTTGAAAGATGTCGGCAAGGATGAAATCTGTGGTCTGTTTGACTATATGCGAAACAACTATCGCAACAAACGGCAAATCAAGACCAACGGAGGACGGTTGGCTGATTACACATTACTGTTGTTTGAAGAAACCGTAAAGGCGATATTCAACAAGGCATTGCGTGAAGGTTTGATAACATTCAATCCTGTGCATAGCCTTAACAAGTTGGAACGCTTCCACGCTCCCGACAAGCATAGAGAGTATCTTACACCCGAAGAACTCACTCGTTTCTTGTCTGTGGAGGCGGAATGTGAGAATGAGCGAACCGTGCAATTAGCATTCGGCTTGTCCTCCATGACCGCACTTCGCCTTGGGGATATGCAACATCTAAGATGGTGTGACATCAAGATGATTGACGGAGTGCCTACTATCTGCATCATACAGCGAAAGACCAAGCGACCTGCCATTGTACCTCTCAATGAAATGGCGCAATCATTGTTGCCACCTCGCACGGACAATAATCCCGAAAGCCTTGTGTTCCACCTCGTCAAGAAGTCGGACAACGTATCAAAATATGTGAGACGGCTCAAAGAAAAGGCTGGCATAGAAAAGGATTTGACCTACCATTGCTCACGGCATACAACAGCATCGTTGGCTATCTCAGCAGGGGCAGACATTTCAGCCGTAAAGGATATATTGGGACATGGCAGCATCACTTCCACAGAAGTATATGCAAAAGTGGCTCTCGAAAAGAAAATAGAAGCGGTCAATCTGTTCAATGGAGTGTTTGACTGAGCCATGCAGCAAGGAGCGAACAAGGGTAAAGTCTTTTCTCTTCCCTTTGTTTGAACTTTGCCGTCAAGGCTGTATTCAGAAAATGCTTGTGTTCAAATAAATCTACAAGACTTGTTTGAGTACAGGCATTCTCATGTTCAATTTAATCTTTGATATAGATGACAACAGGAGTAATATACGCTCGTGTCTCCAGTATTGGTGACAGAC
>CAKSDF010000238.1 GCA_934444695.1 uncultured Eubacteriales bacterium
ATGTAAAATTGCGTTTACTATATCCGTCAGGGAAATTCAATACAACATAATGAGGATTATGTTTCTGCCGCCGATTTTGGTGGCTTTTTTCATATTATAAGCCGCATATTTTCCAACTGCTTTTGGTGTTCCGTGCCTGTTGAGATTATATAAATTCTTGTGGTATTGATACTTGAATGGCCGAGAATATCGGCAAGTTTGGCAATATCCTTTTCAATGCCGTAAAACACACGGGCGAACAGGTGGCGTAGGTTATGCGGAAACACTTTTTGCGGGCTGACATTTGCTTCTTCACACAATGCTTTCATTTCCCGCCAGATGTTTGTGCGGCTTATAGGCTTGCCTGTGCGAGTTACAAAAATCATACCGCTTTTAATATTTTGCTCTGCTGCGTAGCGGAGCAATTTTTGTTTTAACTCTTTTACGATAAATACCGACCGTGTTTTTGCTTTGCAGTTCACAACTGCTTCGCCGTTCTTTACCGCCTCAACCGTTATATATTGCAGTTCGCTGACGCGGATACCCGTTCCGCATATCGTTTGTAAAATAAGATTGAGCCTTTCGTTGTGTTTGCGTTCGGCAGTTCGGCAAAGCCGTGTGTATTCCGCTTTCGTCAGTTCCTTTTCTTCGGGGCAAAAAACCTGTTGTTGTAGTTTTAGTGATTTCACCTTTAAATCGTACCAACCCAAAAACATAAATAAACTGTTTATACTTGTAAGCATTGAATTAACACTCCGCACGGCATAATTTTCCTGCAAGTGTTTTTTGTATGCAATTACGGTTTCTTTTGTTACGGAAGTGTTCTGCGTATACGCTGTAAACGCTTTTACATCACGGATATATTTTTCAACCGTTATTTCGCTCCTTTCCTCTAATATTAGATGTTCCTTAAATTCGGCAATCGCTTTTGCCGTAATAATTCGTCCTTTCATTTTGGTTTACCTCCGAGTATTTTTCTAATATTCTACCCGAAAAGCATGAAAACAATAATTGTCACTGTTTATTGTAGAAAAAACAGCGGCAATAATCGAATGTGCGGATAAGAACGAGCGTCAAATAACTTAATCGGACGCCCAAAAGACTGATAGAAAAGTGGTAACGGGACATTTTGTCCCATTACCGAAATATGAATGAAGTTGGTAAAGGAACAAATTGTGCCTTTACCAAAAGTAATATAAAAACATAAGTGGCGGTTTCGAAATTATGCGGTAACGGTAAAAAATATGGACAAAAAGCCCCGATGAGTTTAGGTCTTCACCTAAATTCATCGGGGCTTTTTGCGTTTTAAAAGATTCCTTTTTCGACCAGCTCTTTCCGCATCTTTTCATATGCGCCGTGTACGATGCGGAAAGCGGTATCGGGCGAGGATAGCGTATGCTCGGCGGCGAGGTCTATGTAGGCTTTGCTTTTGCGCAGCAGCTTTACGGGTTTGTCGTTTTCGTCTTTGCCAAGCTCATAAATACCGTAACACTCCGTACAAAACCCAAGGTGATCGGCAATCATCGTGCGCTCACGGTAATCAAGGCTTTCATAAGCGTCAAACAGGGCGTCGGTCCGCCACTGCTTGAAAAACAGCCTTTCTGGATTGGAGGTTTTGTCAGCGGTTATATCCTCCGCCGTGCTTTCGCCGTTCTCATCGGCATAGCGGCGGTAAAAGTCTGTATAATGTGTGCTGTCAATGCCCGCTCGGATAATTTCTTTGGTATCCTTTATGTTTTTACCTATCTCTGCGGCAATTTTTGTTATGGTTTTCTCATCAAAATTATACTCATACTTTGCGTACAGCGCCATCGCCTTTTTAAGTGTGCGGTATTCATCCACGCTCTGTACCGAATAGCCCTGCCGCATTGTGCGAATGTAGTTGTCTATCTCGTTTTTCACATAGAACTCTTTGAATATGAGAAACGGAACGCCCGTGGAAATATCGTATTTTTGCAGTGCCTTGCAGATACCGAAAATATACGCCTGCTTTAAGTCGGCAAAATGCCCCTGCATAGCGGTTTCCTGCACCGTTTGCATAATGACCGTGTTGAGCCGAGGCTCGTAATAATGCAAAAACCAACCGAGATATTTTTCGTCTTTCTCGGCAAGGTAAAGGGCAATATACTCCTGAAAGTCGCTCATTTTCGGCGGTGCCGGTTTCATACGGTATAGGTATAGATCTTCCGTCCAACGATTGCTTTTCACCGGCACACATCCTCGTATAATAAAGTAGTAGTTTTTAGTGTCCCTCTCCAAGGACATATGCTACACTGTAAATGGTGCTGTGGA
>CAKSDF010000239.1 GCA_934444695.1 uncultured Eubacteriales bacterium
GACACCGAGCACCTCATCTCGGTGGGCACTCTGGACGACCAGGAGGTTGTGGCCGACATCGCGCGAAAATACGACCTGCTTTCGGTTCCGGTGGTCGACAATGAAAACCGCCTTGTGGGCATCGTCACCATCGACGATATCGTCGACATCATCGAAGACGAGGCCACCGAAGACTTTGAAAAGATGGCCCTTCTTTCTCCGTCGGACGAGGAATATCTTAAAACCGGCGTTTTCACCCTGGCAAAGCGGCGTATAGTCTGGCTGATGATACTTATGGTATCGGCCACATTTACCGGAAAGATAATCGAAAACTACGAAAATATGCTGGCGGCGTTTACAATGCTCACTGCCTGCATACCGATGCTTATGGACACCGGCGGAAATGCCGGAAATCAGACCTCCACCCTTATAATCCGCGGACTTGCCCTGGGGGAAATTCAGATAAAGGATTATTTTGCCGTGCTCTTTAAAGAGGTCAGGGTGGCGCTCATTTGCGGCGTGGCTCTGGCGGTGGTAAACTTCGGACGAATGCTTCTTTTAAACGGAGCGGCGTCGCAGAATTTCAAGATGTATCTTGTGGTTTGCGGAGCAATGCTTTGCTCGGTTGTGACCGCAAAATGTATTGGCTGTTCGCTCCCTATGCTGGCAAAGCTTGTGCATCTCGACCCTGCCCTGATGGCCGGACCTATGATAACCACCATTGTCGACGCGCTGACACTTATAATATACTTCTCCCTTGCAACGACATTTTTGCACATAGCATAAGGCAATCGCCGGTCTGCTGCGGTTGCTTAAGAAATAAACGGTTTTAAGGGCGGGCGGTTTAACCGTAGGCCTTTACCGTTAAAGTATAATAACAAAATAACGATACCCGCCGCGAAGGCATTTAGCCTTCGCGGCGGGTTTTTGCGTTTTACGGAAACTTATATCGTGTCCCATATACATATATTAAGTTTAAGCACCGGTTGTTAAAACAATTAGGCGCCGGTTATCTGAACGGTTAACGGAAAGATATTTATGCCTTTATCAAAGGCCGAAAAACTGCTTGGCAAAGGCTGCAAAGCAAAATCCAAAGGTCTTTTTTTCTACGCTTTCGGCGGCGTAAAGCTCTCTTTGTAAAATCACCTGTCCGTCCAGCAAAAATTCCGCCTTTCCCAGTACCTGCCCCTTTTCCACCGGCGCCGCGACGCTTGGCTCAAGCTCAATTTTAACCTCAATATCACCGCCTCTGCCCTTTTCGGTCAGCAGGCGGTTTTGTTTTGTAAAGTCAAGTTCTACCGCCCGCTTTGTTCCGCCGGTCACATCCACCGAAAGCAGTGCCTCGCTTCCTATCTCCGGATTTGCCAGCTCATAATTTGCAAAGCCGTAGTTTAAAAGCGCCTTGGCGGCCGAAAAGCGCAGATCGCTTGTTTGCCCGTCAAGAATGACCGCCACAAGCTCCATTCCGTTTTTCTTGGCCGATGCGGTCACGCAATATCCCGCCTTGTCGGTGGTGCCGGTTTTAAGGCCGGTGGCTCCTTCGTAAAAGCGGATGAGCTTGTTGGTGTTGACAAGCTGGGTTTTGCCGTTTCTAACGCTGTCCATCCAGATGGTGGTGTAGTTTTTTATGATGTCGTGTTTTAAAAGCTCGCAGGCCATTTTTGCCACGTCGGCCGCCGTGCTTATGTGGCCGTCGGTATCAAGACCGCTGGCGTTTACGAAATGTGTATCGTTCATGGAAAGCTCGGCCGCCCGTTTGTTCATAAGCACGGCAAAGGCTTGCTCGCTTCCGGATATGTATTCGGCCAGTGCAACGGCAGCGTCGTTTGCCGAGCCTACCGCCACCGATTTAAGCAGATCGGAAAGCACCATGGTCTCGCCCTTTTCAAGCCATATCTGCGATCCGCCCATGGAACAGGCGTGTTCCGACGCGGTTACGGTGTCGTTTAAAGAAATCTTGCCCGATTCCACCGCCTCAACGGTCAGCAGCATGGTCATTATTTTTGTTATGGATGCGGGCGGGCGCTTTTCGGCAGAGTTTTTCTCAAAAAGCACAGTGCCGGTGGAGGCCTCGCAAAGCAGGGCGCTTGCGGCGGGAATGTCGGGCACGGCATCGGATAAAACCGGGGCGGTATCGGGATCCTCAAAATTTTCGTAAAGGGTCTCGTTCAGGTATTCGGTGACCACCTGTTTATTGTCGGCCGCCTTTTTTACGGGCGCTTCGTCGGCAAGGGTGCCGACAACAAGCAAAGCGGCGCAAAGGACGGTAA
>CAKSDF010000240.1 GCA_934444695.1 uncultured Eubacteriales bacterium
GGCGCCGAGACTGTCCTCATCGAGCCTTGCCGCCGGGAGCATCACATTCGCGATGGAATTCGCCGCGCACTTCTCAAGCCCGATCGCATTTACCGATCTTAATACGTCAGTCGCGGATCTGATATCGTGCAGTCTCGTCGGAGTGATCCCGTGAGAAATGTAGTACCCGGAATGCCTTCCGTTCGGCGTCGCGGAGATCTTCTGCCCCCACCAGATCACCTCGGTGTACATGAAATAACCTATCTTGTACTCACCGCCGAACAGCGTCGGGAGATTTCTCGTTATCCTGTAGAGATCACTGTTGAGCCTGCCCGCCAGCGCGTCCGACTCGTCCGAGCCGTCTCCGAACGCCGGAGATCTCGTCGCGAGAATCCGGAGGTTTTCGTCCGGCCAGTCGTTCACGCACTGATTCACCATCTCGTCAACCGTACATATCTTCTCATCAAAGCAAAGCCGCTTTATCGCGAGAAGGGAGTCGACAACATCAGGGAAACCGGCGAAATTCATCTGCTCCCTCGCGTATCCGGTACCGCCGTTTGTCAGGTCGCGGCGGTTTTTCAGCGGATTCATCATGAGCGCCGAAGTGACCGGCATCGGCGAGATATCCTTCCAGCATATTCCGCCCGTCGCGTTAAGGCGCGCTTTCAGGCGTATCAGCTGCTCCGCGTTCGAGAGAAACGCGGAATAGACCTCCTCGAAACTCCCGGAGCCGGATATCGGCTTGAAATCAAGGTGATTCGCGAACAACCGGGCTTCGGGCATTGTCACGCTCCACTCGAACGCGCGCAGGAGATTCAGGTACTCACCGCTCGACGGCTTGTTATAATCCCCGCAGAGAGCGTCCCAGCATCCTGACACGACGTAACCGCGCGCCTGTTCCTCCGTATAGCCGGCGTTCATCATCGCCGGGATCATCGTGTCGTCGTTCTCGAACAGGAAAATATTCCTGGAGCGCAGAAGCGGCTTCGATATCAGCGCCAGATACTCCTTTGATGACTTCGAGCTGAATCTGCACATCAGCTTCGGGTAAATAAGGTCAAGCTCAAGCGCCGAGTCGACGAACATCCTCGTGATGTCGTTGAAGACCTCATTCCCGTTCTCGTCAACCCCGCCGATGGTTATCGAATTCTCATACTCATAGTCCGCGTACCCGCTCATGACCTTGTCGTGGTCGACGTGACAGTCCCAGATCAGCATAAAGCGGCACATGAGATCGTACATCTCGTCGTATGTCATGCCGTTTTTCCTGTCGTTCTCCATAAGCGGCGCGATGAGCACGTCGGGTCTGCCGACCGAGTTGTAGCCGTAGCCCTCGATGCTGCCGATAGCCTTGCGCATGAAGGCGAGCGTCGCCATTCCCTCATAGAAGGTCTTCGGAGCCTCCCACGGCACTCTTCCGGCGGTATCCGCTATCATGGTGAAGCAGCGGATATTCTCGGGATCGGTCTCGTTTTCAAGTCTGCTGCGAGCCTCCGCGGCGAACTTTTCTCCGATGAGCTTTATCGACTCAAGCCCAGCCATAGCCGCCATGACGAAATCTCTCTCCTCGTCATTTTCACATTTCACGAGGGCTTCCTTCGCCTCCTCGTAAACGCCGGAAAGTCCGACCGAGAAGATCTTCTTCATCGGTATCGGCGTGTGCTCGATGTCAAAGAATGGTCCGCAGGTCAGATAGAGTATGTCCGATATGTTCTGCGAGAACAGACGACGGCTCTCCGGAAATCTGTCGTCCACGATATGGTTGTTCCGGTCGAATATCCATCCGTCAGCGTGGCGACCGCCGCGCCCGTATGAGCCGTCCCCGTAAGCGGCTATCGCGCCGGTCTCGTAGTAGAACGGCAGATGATCGAACAGCTTCGGCTCGAATGTCTCTGCTATCGTTCTGTACTGCTGTGCCTTGAGCTTCATTGAGTTCAGTCCCGGGTTCTCTCTGTCAAAGTCGTCGAGCTTTTCGTAGACCTTCCCCCTCAGATTCTCAACACTCACGGCAAGAGTACGCATATAGTAATCCGTGAGCTCTGAGCGTATAGAAGAATAATCCATAAAATCTACCTCTCTAATCTGCGATATGTCTTTTTCGCAATTAAATTATAACAGATGCACCTGTGTTTTACAATGAACTATATGGACAAAGATGGATTATCCGGACATAATATTTTCCAAAACGGATTGAAATTGTCTCCGGAGTGTGGTATAATTTATTTATCACAGGCAAAAAGGGAGAACGACGATGAACGACATAAGGG
>CAKSDF010000241.1 GCA_934444695.1 uncultured Eubacteriales bacterium
CGCCGAAGCACAACATAACGATTCCGCAGAGCAGAAGGGTTATCTGTACGGCGCTTTTTCTGACAGATTTCAAATTTGAGCCACCTCTTTCCTGTTTCTGGTTTTATTATAGCACATGGGGTGTAAAATCTTTGTTAAAATCCGGAATTTAACATGAAATTTATTTTTCGTATGGTATAATAGATATGGAAATAAAAACAGTGTAAAGGAAAAGAACTATGCATATTCTTGTAGTTGAAGACGAACGGGCGTTATGCGACACCATAGTACGCAGTCTGCGGAGGCTGGCGTACAGCGTGGATTTCTGTTATAACGGAAACAAGGCGCTTGAGCTGATCGATGTCGAGCGGTACGACCTTATCCTGCTTGACCTGAATCTCCCGGGGACAGACGGCATGACGGTACTGCGGACGCTGCGGGAGACCGACCATGAAACGCGGGTGCTGATCCTCTCGGCGCGGAGCGAGGTCGCCGACAAGGTGGAGGGACTTGACGCGGGGGCGAACGACTATCTGGCAAAGCCATTTCATCTGGCGGAGCTTGAGGCGCGTATCCGGAGCCTGACCCGCAGACAGTTCACACAGAACGATGTGGTTCTCTCCTGCGGGGATCTCGCGTTCGACACAAAGGCGCGTACCGCAGCGGTTGCCGGTCAGGCGCTGACGCTGACAAGGAAAGAGATCGGAATCCTCGAATATCTCCTGCTCAACAAGGGACGTCCGGTCAGTCAGGAGGAGCTCATCGACCATGTGTGGGACAACAGCGTGGACAATTTCAGCAACTCGATACGCGTGCACATTTCGTCCCTGCGAAAAAAACTGCGCGCCGCCCTCGGCTACGATCCCATCCGCAACCGCATCGGCGAGGGATATGTGATGGAGGAGAACAGCATATGAAAAAGCTGTCCATGCAATGGCGCATCACACTGATGACCGCCCTGCTCATCTGCGCAACCTGCGTCCTGATGAATCTCCTGCTCTGCTATTCCGGTATGCGCTACATGGATTCGATCGGGAATTATGTCACCGGCGGGAATTATGTCACCGGGTATGAGAAAACAGACGACGGCGAGACCGCCAGCTTTGACCCGTCACTCGTGGAGCTCGGCGATGAGCTTACCATCGTCGTACATGGCGCACAGGCGGATTTTTGCGCGACCAACTGGTATATAACGGCGGCGGTGACACTGCTTGGCGGAATCTTAGCCTATTTCGTCAGCGGACAAGTACTGAAGCCACTGCGCGCCTTCGCGTCCCAGGTGGAGAAGGTGCAGATGAACAATCTGGCGGTTATGCGGATACAGGATGACGGACTGCCCGAGTTCAGACAGCTGAGCCATTCTTTCAACGATATGCTCGGGAGACTCGACCGCGCGTTCGAGGCGCAGAAGCAGTTCACAGGGAACGCCGCGCACGAACTGAGAACGCCGCTTTCACTCATGCAGGCGCAGATAGAGCTTTTCTCCGACGAGCATACGGAGATTCTGCCGGAGACCGCGGAATTTCTTACGCTTCTGCGGGAGCAGGTCGAGCGGCTGACGCAGATGACAAAGACCCTTCTTGAGATGAACGGTCTGCAAACAGCAGCGCGGGACGACCGGATTGAGCTGTCCCCGATGATCGAGGAGATATTCACTGATCTCGAACCACTGGCGGAACAAAATGAAATCACGCTGGCGCATGACGGCGACGGTGTGCTGACCGGAAGCGACACGCTCATTTACCGGCTGCTCTTCAATCTGACCGAAAACGCCGTCAAGTACAACCGTACCGGCGGCAGTGTCCGCGTTTCGGTGACGAAGGAAGCGCGGAACATAATGATACGTGTGTCGGACACAGGTCGCGGCGTTCCGGAGGAGTACCGGAGCAATATCTTTCAGCCGTTCTTCCGTGTGGACAAATCCCGCAGCAGAGAGTACGGCGGCGTCGGACTCGGGCTGTCGCTTGTATGGGAGATCGCGGACCTGCACGGCGGAGAGGTGTGGGTCGAGGACAGCTCGGACAGAGGAACGACATTCGCGGTATGTCTCCCGGCACGGGAGGAATAAAGTCTGAAAATAAATTTTCAGACCAAACAGTTTTGAGGCTTTTACGACATAGGGTCGTGAAAGCCTCAAAACTGTAAGTTTATACGAAAGGCATGGTCATAAAAAAGACAGGAACGCGAGCCGGATTTCCTTCGGCTTCACCCAAACGCAATATACAGCGC
>CAKSDF010000242.1 GCA_934444695.1 uncultured Eubacteriales bacterium
TCGGACCAAACAAAAATAATCCGAACTTGTTTCCGATAGGAGATGGGTTCGGATTATTTGTTTTCTTCGGAAAATTTAACGCAGGTGTCCGTGGAAGATGAAAATTAAGGATAATGAACTATTAATCGCAAATAATCTGTGCTATAATACTAAAAGGAGGTGTCATAATGCAGATTAACGTGAAGTTGTCTCCAGATGTGCTAGACTGGGTTATGGCACATATTCAACAAGAAAATGTTCCGCGTGATGTTGTGAAGTATTTAACAATATGGAAAAGTGGTGAAAAAGTGCCCACTTTTAATCAGATTGAAAAAGTTAGTAAAGCATCTGGAATCCCATTTGGGTATTTTTTTCTCCAAGAACCTCCCAAAGAAGAATTTCCGTTATTGGAGTACAGAACCATAGATAGCACGTCGGCAATGAATCCGAGCAGAAATATCATTGATGTTATGCATGATATGGAACAAGTTCAGGATTGGGCTAGAAATCATGCTATAGAGGAAGAACAGCAGGCTCCAGAATTTATTGGAAGCCAAAAAAACAATGTGGATACTGAAGACTTTGCCGAATATGTCCGAACAGTTTTAGAGTTAGAAATTAAATGGTATGAGAACAGCAAATCGGCGGTAGAGTCTTTTAAAACACTGAGAGATAAAATTAGTCAAGCAGGCGTTATTGTTATGATGAGTGGTATTGTTGGAAATAATACGCATCGGCCGCTTGACATAAATGAATTTCGAGCTTTTGCGATGGTAGATGATCTTGTACCATTAATTTTTATCAATTCAAACGATTCGGTTAACGGAAAACTATTTTCTTTGCTACACGAATTTGCTCATATATGCATAGGAAATAATAGTTTATACAATGACAGATATAGCTCTGGAACAAGAGTTAGTAAAGCGGAAAGTGTATCTAATGCAGTGGCTGCGGAAATTTTAGTTCCACAGGTCATGCTTGAGAAAAAGTGGAAAGAAATCGATAAATTTGATGATCCAATTAAAACGATTGATGTGCTTACAAAGTATTTTAGCTGTGGAACGACAGTTATAGCGAGGAAAGCATTAGATAACGGATATATTGATTATTCTGTATATAGGAAACTGTCACAAATCGCGGTTAATCGTTACAATGAAAAACGAAAAAAGGAAAAAGAGCAAGGCGGTGGTGGAGACTATTATAGAACTGCGGCAAGCCGAATTGATGCGCGGTTTTTCAAGAGCTTGGTCTCAAGCGTTCACGAAGGAAAAACTTTATACACGGATGCTTTTAGACTTACAAATACCAATAGATCTACCTTTGAAAATTTGGTTAACAAAATGGGGGGTGGGTCGAAGTGAATCAAGAAATTTTTCTAATAGATACAAATGCTTTGCTGACACCACATCTTATGTATTATCCGTTTGACCTCGCACCTAGCTTTTGGGAACAGCTAGAAGAAAAACTTAAAGATGGCTCAGTTGTTCTCTTAGATATGGTGAAAAATGAAATAACAGAGGGTCATGATGAACTTTCAAATTGGATGAAGTCATTACAGGGAATAACCATCATTGACCATAGAACTCCCGAAATCATAGAAAAATATAGTAGAGTTTTAGGTGCAGTTCAAAGTAATACGTGCTATAAGCAAAATGCGCTTGCAGAGTGGTCAAGAGAAAGTGTTGCAGATCCATGGCTAATTGCAACTGCGGCAGTAAGAAAATTAACAATAGTAACATTTGAAAAAAAGAATGGTGGTCTGTCACCCAAAAATCCGAGTAAAAATGCTAAAATACCAGATGTGGCGATTGAGTTTGGAGTAAACGTTTGTGATCTATATTATATGATGAGAAGTTTATCATTTCGTCTTTAATAGAATCTACATTGCATTATGTGATGCAACAAAAACAGGGTGTGCCCCTGAATAGGACGCACCCTGCCAAAGACCACAGACAATAGTGATATGTACAACAGGGAGTTCCCCGGTGGGAGCTTCCTGTTCTTCTTTTCCTGCAAGATGAGCCTGTTCCGCCTGCCACGCAGCGAATTCTCTTTGGCCTTCCTCGCTGTTCCAGCAGGCAAGGATGGCCGGGTAGAACGCCCGTGCCAGTCGGTCAATGACTTCATCGGGATAAGGGGAAATGTTTGTGGACTTTTTCTTTTTGTTCAAACGCACGCTCCTTTGACTGTCCCACCGTGGCAAAGTCGGGCGAGAAAAT
>CAKSDF010000243.1 GCA_934444695.1 uncultured Eubacteriales bacterium
CCTTTGGAAGTCTTGGATGCTGCTATGATATCCTCGACAGTGGTATCTTCATAACCATTTTTGAAAAATAAATTCCGTAGAAAAATATAAGGACAACAAGGGCGGGACAGCAGTCGGACAGCCGCTGCTCCAATGGCGGTAAAATCATAAAAGCATTTCCTCCGTTAAATCATCAATTCGATATGCAAATCCACAGGAAAATTTTCCGTTAATAAAATAATAATCAGAATCCCCCCCGAAAGCTTATGTTCCGGATCGTTTTTCCGAATTTTCGGTAGCACTTTTAAGGTTGACCGTATTAAAAAACAGCGACACATGGGCTTTCAGCATTTTAAGGCACTCGGCCTCTCTTTCGGGCTGCCGGTCGCAGATCCCTATCAGCGTAATGACCGGCGCCACATACATCATAGCCAGGGTATCGGGGCTTTCATCCTTTATCTCTCCCGCAGATATAAGACTGCGGAAAATTTCCGAATGATAGGTCACAATGCGGTTTATGTACCTCTCGGTATAAAGGGCTGCAAGCTCCTTTGAGCGGAACTGCTCAATGGTCATCATCTTTCGGAATTGCTTGATAGTTTTGTTGTGCAGGGAATATTCAAAGATCTGTTTCACCTTTTCAAAAAGATCATCCTCCGATATATCCGAAAAGATGCCCACATCCTTTGAAAAATTCTGAACGTGGATGTCGATTCGGTCGGTATCCCTTTCGTATTGCTCGGCAGTAGCCTCTACAATGGCTTCAAAAATGGCCTGCTTGCTCGGAAAATGGTTATAAAGGGACGGAGCCTTTATGCCCACCGCCCCTGCAATCTCGCCCACGCTTACCGAATCGTAACCCTTTTCGGAAAACAGCTCCAGGGCGGTTTCGAGGATTTTTTCTTTTGTATTTTCCTTTTTCATACGCCCTCCGTTGTTAAGCAAAAGATGCTTGAAATTTATTAAGAAAGATCGGCCTTGGTGAAATCCACCGTTCCCGAATAGGGGAAAAGGCTTTGCCCCGACACATCCGACGAAAATAAATAATATTTTTTGCCGTAGTACATGGGCATCACAAGACATTTTTCCACAAGTGAGCTTTCGGCCGATTCCAGGCTTTCGAGGGTTTTGTTTGACGAATAGACCGCTTCTGTATACCCTTCGTCGGTTACAATGCCGCCATTCTCGGCACACAGCTTTAAAAGGGTGGAATAGGCCGAGCTGCCGTCGATATCGAAGGAGATCATACCTGCGGCAAAGCTTCCGTCCTTTATGCCCTTGACAACTTCCGAACGGGTGGATTTTACCGTATCGACCCTTATGCCGAAAAGCTTTTGCCAGTTTTGCGCCGTATAATTTATGACCGATTTTTGCTCGTCGGTTTCGTAAGCGATCGAAAGAGACGTTACCTTTTTCTCCGACAGCTTAGTTTTTGCCGAAGAAAACACATCCGAGAACTGCCCGTCGGTGTTTTCGGGCAAAATCAGGGGAGAATCCTTTCGCCAAAGCTTGCCGCAGCATACCGAATCGGGCGACACAATGTCTCCCGCCTTTTCATAAAATTGAGGCAGTGCGTTTTGAATGCTGTCCCGGTCGGTCGAAAGATAAAGGGCCTTTCTTATGGTATCATCGGCAAAGGCAGTACCCTCGGCCGAGCTGAAGGCCATTGCAACGCTTGAGCAATAATCGGACAAGAGCTGATTTTTTTGTTCTGCCGAAGAAACCTCCGACAAACCGATCGTTCCGCAGTCTATATTTCCGTTTTTAAGGCGGTCGAGCCTGCCGTCGGCCTTTTTAAGGGGGATATACACCCCGCCGAGGTCTGTTTTTCTGGGGCCGCTGTAATACTTGTTGCTTATGAATTTGGCCGTTTCCTCTCCCTGGGATTTGACCCAACGTGAAAGGGCAAAGGGGCCGTTTGATATTGTGGTATCCTTGGTCATACAATACTTTCCGCCCGCCGCATAAAAGCTGTCCTCCCTGCAGGGCATTCCCGCAGGACCTGCAAAGGCATAAAGGATCTCGCTGTCCTCCCGCTCGAGATAGACGGTCAAACTGCCGTCGTCATAGGATATTCCGAGCGCTTCGGGCGACTGTTCCGACGACATTATTGCCCCTGCGTTTTTAATACCGGAAAGGGCTGCGCTTCCGGCAAAGCGTGTGGAAGGATCCACCGCCCGTTTAAGGTTAAAGGCAAAATCCGCACCCTTAACT
>CAKSDF010000244.1 GCA_934444695.1 uncultured Eubacteriales bacterium
GCACGCAGCTGTATTATCCCTTTGCCGCCCGCGCTGGACAAGCTGCTGGAGCAGCATTTTACCGGGCTGCTGATAGTGGGAGAACCCGGCAGCGGCAAGACCACCCTGCTGCGCACCATTGCCCGGACGCTGGCCGAGCGGCAGCGTTTGGTAGCAGTAGTGGACGAGCGGGGCGAGCTTTTCCCGCCGGAGCAGCCTTTGCCGCCGCTGGAACGCATCGGCGGGGTGGATAAAGCCCGTGCTGTCCAGATGGCGCTGCGCACGCTGGCACCGCAGGTGATCTTGCTGGACGAGCTGGGCAGTCTGGAGGAAACGATGGCGCTGGAACAGGGCTTTTTCAGTGGGGTGGACTTTATTGCCAGCATCCACGCACCGGACGCTGCACAGGCACGGTGCCGCCCGCAGGTGCAGACTTTACTGCAACGCGGAATGCTGCGGCAGCTGGTCCTCCTTACCGGGCGGCAGAACCCGGGCTGCATCCGGGAAGTATGCGCCGTATGAGCAGCCTTCTGCGCGGGTTTGGTCTGATTCTGCTCCCACTGTGTGGTTGGCTGGCGGGGGACGCAGTACAAGTCAAAACCACCCTGCATCTCGCTGCCCTGCAGCGCACCATCGAGCTGCTGCAACGTATCCGGCAGGAGATCCAGTACCGCCGGGCAGACCTGCAAAGTCTTTACCGGCAGCTTTGCCGCGAGGGTCTTGTGCCGCAAATCCCCGGCGGTACATTGCAGCAGTTGCCCGCACCGGAGCAGCTCTCCGCTGCGGAGCGTGCCTGTTTTACAGAGTGCTTTGGCAATCTTGGCCGCGCAGAGGCCGCACAGGAATGCGAACGGCTGGGCTACTATACGGCGCGGTTTGAGGACTATTTACAGCAGGCGCGCCGCACAGCGCAGCGGCAGGCCGGTCTGCCGCACCGTCTTGGGCTGGCGGGCGGCATGATGCTGGCACTGCTCTTTTTGTAAAGGCTGTACGGAACAAAGGAGAAACGGATGGATATCGAGCTTGTGTTCAAAATTGCGGCCATCGGCATTATTGTGGCAGTACTCAATCAGCTGCTCATCCGCTCCGGGCGGGAGGATCAGGCCATGATGACCACGCTGGCGGGACTTGTGGTGGTGCTCTCCATTCTGGTCAAGCAGATCAGCGCCCTGTTTGCCACCATCCGGTCTCTGTTTGCGCTGTGAGCACGGCGGTTCCGGTGCTGGTGGCGCTGCTGCTGGCAGCCTTTGCCGGTATTCTGCTGCAGAAGCACTCCCCGGCGTTTGCACTGCTGCTTTCAATGGGCGCTGCAGTGTGGCTGCTGCTTCGTCTGGCACAGCCGCTGCGCGGGGTACTGCAAGCAATGGTGCAGCTGGGGCAGCGCACCAATGCACAGGCCTTTTCCTGTCTTTTGCGCAGCGCGGGGATCCTGTTGCTGGCGGATTATGTCCGCACCCTTTGCGAGGAAGCCGGAGCGGATGCCCTTGCATGGTGCGCCGGGCTGGCGGGGCGGTGCCTCGTACTGGCGGCGGTGTGGCCGCTGCTGGAACAGATATTCCAGACGATCTGGGGGTTGGTGGGATGAAAAAACGCAGCCTTATCATTTGCGGGGTGACTCTGGGCTTTCTGTGCGGTGGAACTACCCTGAAAGCTGCTGCGGAAGCCGCGCCGTGGCAGACCTATCTCGACAAAGCACCTGTACAAGCCGAGCAGTTTGCAGCAGACCCGCTGGGCACCCTGCTGCGTTTGTTTGCCGCCGAGCCGGTGCAATTGCTGCGGGAAGTGCTGCAGCAATATGCCGATGTTCTGTTGTTTTTGTCGATGGCTGCCGGGCTTGCATTTCTCTTGCAGGACACCACTGACAGAGCACTGCTGGAGCTGGCAGCTGCCGGCGGCTGCGGCGTTTTATTGTGGCAGGAGCTGGACAAGCTTGCCGCCGCCCTGTGCACCCGGATGGCCGGGTGGAAAAGCTATCTGCTGGGCTTTTTGCCGGTATACAGCGGTGTGCTGACAGCCGGTGGCGAATGGAACGCCGGAGCGGCTGCAAACGGCTTTCTGCTCACGGTGCTGTGCTTTATTGCACAGGCGGTCACTCTCTGGCTGCAGCCGCTGCTGCGCAGCTACCTTGCCATCAGCATGGCCTGCGGCATCAGCTCCCGCAAAAGCCTGTCCGAGGGCTG
>CAKSDF010000245.1 GCA_934444695.1 uncultured Eubacteriales bacterium
CCCACGGCTTAATAATCAACACAAAAGGAAATGTTGATTCTCAAGCAGTTTTACAGGTGTTCAGGGTATCAAACAGCGATACTTTGGACGTTGTATTAAACCGGAACAACCCCCTTGAACAATATGAACTTTACAATATATGTTTTGTAAAAGATGATAAACTTGTACAGCCCAGCGGAAATGTTAAAGTTCATATTCCCATTCCAAGCGGAATGAATAAAGATACCTGTAAAATATACAGGCAGGAAACAGATGGTTCTTGGACTGTTTTAGATGCGCATATCGAAGAAAACTACCTGGTATTTGAAACGGATCATTTCAGTTTGTATTCGTTAGTAGGTGATAGGAGATTCCTTAGTATACATTCCTTACCAAGCAAGACTACTTATGCGGACGGCGATGTGCTTGAAACCGACGGATTGGTTCTTGAACTGGACGGCAATCTTATATACGACGGTTATATATGTGATCCGACAGTATTATCGGGTGTCGGAAATCAAATTATATCGGTTCGCTATGAAAATGTTACCACCGAATTCAGAGTTAATGTGGTCGAGAATACCGGAACATATTTTACCGGCGATATTAATGGCGACGGAAAGATAAACGCACTTGATGCGCTTATGGTTTTGCAGGCCAGTGTTGAAATCAGACAGCTTGATGAGACTCAAACAAAGGCAGCTGATGTTGATTCGGACAGTGATGTCACAGTAAAGGATGCTCTGATGGTTCTTCAGTTTGTAGTCGGAATTATTGATAGTTTCCCGGAAGAGTAGCGGTATTTTGTGCTATAAAGCGCTACGGAAATCAAATTACTGTTAAGCAAAAGAAAAACACCCAAAGAACTAAGGCACAAAGTTCTTTGGGTGTTTTTTTATCGTACAGATACCGTAATCGCAAATATATTGCGCCATACAACTACCACTAAGGGTGTTCGTACCTGTGCGTTATGGTGGAGACGAAGAGGATCGAACTCTCGACCTTACGGATGCGAACCGTACGCTCTCCCAGCTGAGCTACGCCCCCATACCCGTTGATTATAACCAATACCGGCGGCAATGTCAAGATTATTTTTTTATAATATTTTGATATTTTCGGTTGTTAAAAAATTATTTTCGTGATATAATTATTTGTAATGTATTTGTGGGAGTGCATAATTTCAAGCGGCAATTATGAAGATATTCATTTTGGCCGATGCGATTTTGCAAAACGGGCAGCAATTTTTGCGTCGTTTTATGCAGTCTTCCAAAGATGAATGTTTTTCGGGAATTTTGCGAAAAATAATAACCCTTAAAATAAATTTTGGAGTTGTTATTTAATGTCCGAAAGCTTTTTCCCCGAAAAAACCGTTCCCGAGATTATTTCTCCCGATTGCCCCGTGGAAAACGACCCTGAAAGCCCTGACAGCGAGCAGCAAAGCAGCGACAAAAGCACCGCTCTTTCTGCCGTTACGGCCGAGGGAAAATATGTTTTCCATTCTCTCACCGTTATCGGTCAGATAGAGGGGCACTATACATTGCCGCCCACAGCCAAGGCCACTAAATATGAGCAGATAATACCTCAGCTTATCGCGGTTGAGGAATCTCCCGAGATAAAGGGGCTGCTCATCATTTTAAACACGGTCGGAGGGGATGTGGAGGCCGGTCTCGCCATTGCCGAGCTTATTTCGGGAATGAAAAAGCCCACCGTTTCGCTTGTGCTCGGCGGAGGACATTCTATCGGTGTGCCTTTGGCCGTTTCGGCCGACCGTTCCTTTATAGTTCCCACCGCCACCATGACGGTGCATCCAGTCAGAATGAACGGCCTTGTTTTAGGGGTGAGGGAGAGCTTTGACGTTTTCCTTAAAATGCAGGACAGAATAACCGAGTTCGTCATAAGAAATTCGCGCATTTCAAAAGAGCGTTTTACAGAACTTATGACGGCAAACGATCAGCTTGTAACCGACGTCGGCTCCATGCTCGACGGTAGGCAGGCGGTAAAAGAAGGACTTATAGACGAGATGGGCGGTCTTAAAGACGCGGTTGCCTGTCTCTACCGACTTATTGAAAAGGAGACTTCATAATGACATTTTTACAGGGACTGTTTTTAGGAATAGTGCAGGGACTGGCGGAATTTCTGCCCATATCAAGCAGCGGCCATTTAAGCC
>CAKSDF010000246.1 GCA_934444695.1 uncultured Eubacteriales bacterium
ATAACCAATTTTCTCTACATCATTATGGTCGTCATTGCCTTTGTTTTCGGAACGACCACAAAAAACACCCTGGAAAAAGAGGCTAAAACCATCGGAACCCTTCGTGCCTCGGGATATACAAGAGGTGAGCTGATCGCCCAATATGCCGCCGCTCCCCTTCTTATAACCCTTATTTCGGCCGTCATCGGAAATGTCCTCGGATACACCTTCTTTAAGGGAATCGTGGTAAATATGTATTATCACAGCTATTCCCTTCCCACATACGAGACATTATGGAACGGCGACGCATTTGTAATGACCACAATTATTCCCTGCCTCATCGTGCTTTTTGTGGTGCTTGCCGTGCTTTTCCGCACGCTGCGGCTTTCTCCCCTCCAGTTCTTAAGAAAAGAGCTAAAGCAGAGGAAAAAGACCAAGGTTATGAAGCTCAAACGGAAGAACTTTATTTCAAGATTCAGATTAAGGGTCATATTCCAAAACATTCCCTCCTATCTGACCCTCTTTCTCGGCGTACTTTTTGCCGGAGTGCTTTTGCTTTTCGGAATGATGATGTCTCCCCTGCTTTCTCACTTTAAAGAGGACGTTATAAGCTCCGAAATCGCAACATACCAGTATGTTTTAAAGGCTCCTGTCGAAGCTAATGACAGCGCCGAGAAATACGCCGTATGCTCCCTTGAAAACGAAAAGGGCGAGGAAATACTCGTTTACGGTATTGAAAAGAATTCAAAATACTTTGATGAGGAGCTTGAAGACGGCAAAGCAGTCATTTCCACCGGATACGCCGAAAAATACAGCATCAAAGACGGAGACACCGTAACCCTTTCGGAAAAATACGATAACGGCAGCTACGATTTCAAGGTATCGGGACAGTATCACTATCCCGCCGCTTTGTCGGTATTTATGACAAGAGAGGATTTCAACCAAAAATTCGACAAGGACGAAAACTACTTCACCGGATATTTCTCAAACGAGAAGCTTGATATCGACGAAAACTATGTCGCCAGCATAACCACAAGGGATGATCTGACCGTTATGGCCGACCAGCTTGAGGATTCCATGGGCAAGATGTTTTATCTGCTTTATGTATTTGCGATAGTCATCTACATCTTGCTTATCTACCTTTTCTCCAAGCAGATCACCGAAAAGAATGTCACATCCATTTCCATGCTCAGGATCTTAGGCTATGACGCAAAGGAAATATCGAGGATATACAACTATACTACCGGTATCGTGATGTTTATATCCTTAGTCATATCCCTTCCGGTAAGCTATCTGATAATCAAGGTTGTATACACGGTCATGATGATGGATTATAACGGCTGGCTAACCCTTTACTTTGCGCCGTGGATATGGCCGACAATGCTTGCAATAGGTCTTGCCTGCTACCTTTTGGTCTATTTCTTCCAGACAAAGAGAATAAACAAAATTCCCTTGGGAGAGGCCCTCAAGAGCGACGAATAAGCCTGCTATCCTGATACAATCGGCAATGTGCTTTGCAAGTGCTTACGCATTAAAGCTTAACAAACAAATCAATTTATAAACTATAGGCGGGAGCAAAACAAACGCCCCCGCCCCAACAAAAAATTCAATATAAAGGAGAATAAAATGAGCGTAGTAATAATTGGCGGAAACGAGTGTATGGAAAGAAGGTATATCGACCTTTGCAAATCCTATTCCTGCAAGGCAAAGGTATATACAAAAATGAAGGCCGGAATGAAGGACATAGGCCGTCCCGACCTGCTTGTTCTTTTCACCAGTACCATGTCCCACAAAATGCTTCGATCGGTGCTGAGCAGCAGCAAGAATGAGAATATGTCCATCGAGCGCAGCCACACAAGTTCCATTGCCGCGTTAAAAAACATACTTGAAAAGCACGCCGTCGTGAGCTGACAATTGAATTGCTGATTTAACGGTAAAAGAACATATATCTGCATCCACCTGATACAAACTTTATAACAGCTTTTAAAATTAAAGCACCATAATAGGTAAAACGTCAGGTGTACCGCAGCGAAAAATGAAAGCCGCTCTTCGCAAATGCGAAGAGCGGCTTTTTAATGCTATTACGCCCGCAGCGGCTTTAAGCCGCTGCGGGCGTATATTATCTTACTTTTTTCTTTATAGCAAGCAATAAATTGTTTT
>CAKSDF010000247.1 GCA_934444695.1 uncultured Eubacteriales bacterium
TTTGACCCTGAGAATAATCTGCAATTTACCATTGATGCGCCTCTTGGAGAAACTGATATTCTGCACATGGCTGAGAGTGTTTCTTTGGTCGAAGTGACGAAGTGAAAATGCTTTCTGAAAAAGGAGAACTAAGTAAAAATCTGCAGCTTCTTACAGGCGGGAACATCCTTGCAAGATGTTCCCGCCCTCTTGTACCCTTTTCCGCTGCACGACATTGCACCTCAATTTTACCGTCGTGCTGACGGGCATCCATTCGCTGCAGCCGATGCCGACAGGATACCTTTCAAGATCGGTCGGCTGTATTAAGCCTCACGGGCATTGACGGGAAAGATAATTTACTTATTCAGCAAATAGAAATCAGTTTCCTCTACACCGTCCCACTCGCCGAGGAGCTGCATATCTGCCTGATTCGGCGTGGTGAACACATCAAAACGCCAGCCTACGTCAGTATAGATCAGAGTGACCGGATAGGTGCGCGTGTACTCATAGCTTGTTTCCAGCCGCTTGTCGCGCTCGTCATAAGTCTCGTCCCAGCGCGGATAGGGGTAAGAGTAGTGCGCCGTCACCGTGAAGTCGATACGATCATCCGTCCGTGCAGTCAGAGTAAATTCGTCGGGAATGTTGCTGTTGTAATATTGGTCGCCATATGCGCAGTCGAGGATAAAAAGCCGGCCGTCATGTTCAATGTAGATCGGCGCGTTGCCGTCGTCATTGCAGGCAGACCAGAACGTATCGGTGAACAGCGCGTGGATGACGCGGTCAAAGTCAGCCCAGGACTGCCAACGGCTGTGGGAGCAGATGTAGGTGTAGTCGGAGCCGTCCGGCGTGTACTCGTCGTACTCGGTTTGGCCGCCTGCGGCGGGGAAGGCGTCGTCGATGCCGGTCGTTTCACCGTCAAACATCGCGCTATAGAGCACAAACGCCTGCCTGTAAAGTGTTTGCTGTTCCGCCGTCAGGAAATCTGGCGCGACGCGAAGCCTCGCAGCATCATCCAGCGGAAGGTCGGTATCGGTCAAATAATACTCTGCGGGCTTCGATTGATCGGATGTATCCGGCTTTGCTGTGCAGCCTGCAAGCAGCAGGAGCAATACCGCAAGCGCGGTGGGAAATAGACGTTTCATCATGGTGCTCATCCTCTTGATGTCAGATTTTTGCGCAGTCATTCTGCTTTTCATTCGGGGATATATACTTCCGCAGGACGTCCGTGCCAGGGATTCTCCCAGCCGGAGGTCCCGTCCTGATAATACATGGTGACATTTTCGGTGGAATCAAATACATAATTGGCTTGCTGCGGTGCATCGTCCTTGAAGTAGACCGCACGCAAGTTTGGACAATCGCAAAAAGCGCAGTTGCGCAGGAGTGTAACGCTGGAAGGGATCGTGACCGTCTCCAACGAAGTACAGCCGTAAAAGGCGTTGTCCTGAATTTCCGTCACACCCTCCGGAATCACCACGGCGGTTATATTCGTGCAGCCTTCAAACGCTCCGGTCGTGCCCGTGACGTTTCCAATCGCGGAGACAGTTTTCCCGTCAATTTGCGGGGGAATCACAATACCTGTTTCAGTACCGATATACCGGCTAATGGTAATTGTGCCATCCTCGTTTTCCGTTATTTCAAAGTTTGCGGCATCGGTGACAGATCCCTGCGGAGAATCGCCATTGGCTTTGTTCTCCTGCACATCGGATGTCATTTCTCTATTTTCTATTGGAGTGGACGGCTGGTCATCGGCTTCCAGCGTGCTCTGTGTGCTGCTGCATGAACTTAGTGTTATAAGGAGAGCAGTACTTACGGCGATGACCGAAAGTCTCGAAATTTGGCGCATGATAAAAGGCCTCCTGCATATTCTGAAATGAAAAATTAAGGTGATGGAATGTAGAGAGATCCCGGCAGCACTATCGGAGTGAGCTTTGAAAGATCGAAGCTGTCCGGCAAATCGGCCAGAATCAATGCTCTGCCAGGGCCAAGCGCCAATGTGTCCGATATGCCGTGCGATGTTTGATACTGCCATTCCTGATAACTCATTACATCGATAACATTGAGTGTAAGGATTTGCTCATTGCACGCAATGTAAGCGGACTATGAGATTTTGACCTGTTCCGCGACGGAGACAAGCTCGTCCGGCGA
>CAKSDF010000248.1 GCA_934444695.1 uncultured Eubacteriales bacterium
CAGGTACAGGGGCGTTGGCTCAAACGTATGCATGGTCATTCTCCTTTATGGGCCAGCGCCGCCGCCCATTCCGCCAGCTTTGGGGACAGCAGCAGGCGCAGGCTGCACCGCAGGCGCTCCCTGATGGGAAGGCTGCGGTATAGGCGGCCCAGCTGGCCGCATTTCAGGGTTTTCAGGTCCGGGGCGTTATGGGCCATAATCCACAGGTAGTGGTCCCGCACGGCGTACAGCTCCTCCTGAGCCGTTCCGCCGCTATAGTGGTTTACGTCCTCCACCATTTCCACCACGGTTTGGCAGCGGGCAAACAGCTGATCCCGCTTTTCCTTTTTCCACACCTGAAAGGCGGACGTAGGCACATTTTCCCGGTAGACGCAGCCCAGCGTGTCCTCGTACCAGGCGTGCCCGGCGGCGGTCAGGTACAGCTTCATGCGCAAGTCGCCATGCTGGCACATTTTGTCCCGGAACTCGCTGGGCAGCCCCCGCAGGGCGTCGGTGCGAAACACAAAGCTGGCCGTGGGAATAAAGCTGAGCCGGGCGATTTCCCCCAGGGTGTACACGGCGCTTTGGGCCTTCAAATAGGGCCGCTCGCTTTCGTAATAGGGCAAAAACACCCGGTCCGGGCGCAGGCCCGTTTCATCGTGAATCATGCCGTTGGTAAAGCTGAAGGTACAGCCGGGGTCGCTTTCCATATGGTCAATCTGCTTTTGCAATTTGGCCGTATCCAGCCAGTAATCATCCCCCTCGCACAGGGCGATGTACTTTCCCCGGGCCCGGGGAAAATTAAAGGTTTCATTAATGGGGATGTTTTGGGAATACTGGTTTTCCGTTTCGTACAGGGGCAGCACAATTTCCGGGTATTTTTGGGCGTATTCCCGAATAATGGCCACGGTGCCATCGGGAGAGCAGTCGTCATGAATCAAAATTTCAAACGGAAAACGAACCTGCTGCGCCAGCAGGCTGTCCAATGTCTGGCGCAGATAGGCTTCGTGGCAATAGGTGGTTACGCAAATACTGACCAGCGGCGTCATACCGTTTTTTCCTCCTTTGTCTGCGCGGATAACGCACACAGCAGCACCGGTGCGATCAGCATCAGGTCAAACTGGTAACGAGCCAGACAGCAGGGGCCCAGCAGCAGGGTGGCCAGGTACAGCAGCGCCAGCAGCCCGCCTGGAAAAAAGACCCATCGTCGCTTCCAGACGGCCCAGGTCAGACAGAAAAGCAGCATCCAGGTATAAAAGGCCGGGCAGAGCAGGCGGCCCAGCAGGGGAAAGCGCATCCATTCGTTCTCCCTGAACCAGCGGCGCATAAGGGCTTTAAGCCCGGGCAGCAGGCTGTGCTCCGGAATGTAGGAGACGGCGCTGTGGCTTAAATCAATGCAGCCTATCAGGGCCGGATAGCGAATGTTGTTGATATTGGCAAAGGTGCTGTCCGTCAAATCCCAGTAGCCGCGGCTTGTGAGCAAAAAAGCGTCCACATAGGGAATGGGATAGTGCAGCGCCTCCCGTCCCCACAATTTGATCAGGGTTTGCAGCTGCCCTTTGCGGCCCAGCCCCAGCACGTCCTTGACCGCATCCGCCAGTTGAGGTTCGTACGCGTCTACATTGGGCAGCGCCTGGGCTACCTCGTAGGCCGTGCCCTCGTCCATATTGCCAAAATGATAGGCTCGGGCCAGCTGCTGACAAGGCACGCTTAAAAACTCGCCCGCGTACAAATCGGCGGCATGGGCGGCGGCTTTCAGCCCGGCGGCCACGCCTGTACCTGCCACAACGCCCGCCAGCGCCACGGCGGCGGCGCGCTTGGTGAGCCAGCGGCGGCCAAACAGCAGCCCCAGCAGCAGCGCTGCCAGCACCGCGTAAACCGCGTTGTTTCGCAGCAGGCAGACCAGCATGGTCAGCAAGGCGTCCCAAACCAGCACAGACCTCCGCCGTTTGCGCTCCGGCTCCAAAAACCAGCGCAGCCATTCCACCGTCAGGGTCAGCAGCGCGGCGGCAAACAGCACATCCTTGGTGCCGCTGACGGCCATAATGCCATAAAACGGCATCACGGCCAGCCAGCCCAGCGCCAGCCAGATTCGGGCTTGCCACCGGCTTTGCAGCCAGCTTAGGGC
>CAKSDF010000249.1 GCA_934444695.1 uncultured Eubacteriales bacterium
CCAAAGGTCAGAGCCGATTGCGGATTTCCTCCTCTTGTTACCCCTACATCCCAGATCGTCGGCACTCAGGCCGTCTTTAATGTTATTTTAGGCGAGCGCTACAAGACGGTCACCAAGGAGTTCAAAGGCCTTGTTAAGGGTGAATACGGCAAAACTCCCGTTGAGATCGATCCCGATTTCCGCAAAAAGATAATCGGCGATGAGCAGCCTGTCGACTGCCGCCCTGCCGACCTCCTTTCTCCCGAGCTTGATAAGCTCAGAGAAGAGATAAAGCCCCTTGCCGAGCAGGAGGAAGATGTTCTTTCCTATGCCCAGTTTGGCGCAGTGGCCGAAAAGTTCTTTGAACGCCGCCGAAACCGCCGCTACGGCGTCGACACCGACGGAGCCGATTTCAAAAACAAGATACATTCTATGTAGATGCTTTAAATGCAGATGTTCTCAATGCGGATGCATTTGCCAATGTATTTGATGTATTTTCGATATATTTAAATGCATTTATTTAATGCAGATGCACTCTGATTGATTAAGGTCAACACAAAAGCGCACGGAAAAAATCCGTGCGCTTTTTTTATGTGATTAAATTTTGTATTGATTTTCACATTGTACTTTTTCTTTGTTATTGAAGTGAACAAATATGTTGTCTATTCATCATTATTGCGGGAGGGACGGGCGAAGGTAACCGCATACAAATTGAAGAATCTTTAACGCATCGGTTACCGTGATCATTCCGTCGTTGTCGGTGTCACAAAGATGTGCCTGCTTGGCATTAAAGCCTCGCAAATGGACGGCACACTGTAAAGTGAGCAGAGCATCGGATGTATCGACCGCGCCGTCAAGATTTGCGTCACCGTAAGTCCAAAATCCCGGGCTTAATTGTCCGGCAGCAGATTTTAATTTGTCAAAATTAGATACTGCGTTTCTTTGCTCTTCTGTTAATGCAAAATAGCATATTCCTGCCTTGCTCACCGCAGATTTAAATACATACATATTTTCGGACTTGTCGGGAAAGCTGTCTATCATTTCAAAAACCGATTCGGCGTTAATTTTGTCGGAAAAATCTTTTTCGGCAGAAAGCCTGCAATACTCGATCAATTTATCGAAGTTTTTGACCTGACCGGCCGCCTCATCGGAAAGAGAAAGGTAGATAAGAGACATTGTACCGATATTGTAAGTGTCATTTTCTTTGGCATTTTCAAGCATATAATCGAGAGCCTCAGCGTTCTCATCAGGCGGAATAATTGCCATCTGCGGAATTGCTTGCTTGTTTTCACAAGAAGAAGGTTCGGTTAATGCGCAGGTTGATATTCCCGCTGCTGAAACTGCGCACACGGCTATACACAGCGAAAGCACAGCACAAATGATCTTTTTGGTCATACTTTTTCCTCCTTAGTTTCTATGAAAATGTGTAAAATGTGCTATATTTACAATTTCATTATACATTAAATAAAAAAAATGTCAAGCAAAATTTTAATTTTTATTAAAAATGATGATATAACGAATTTGCGATTTTGGAATTATATAATTTGTTTAAAGCGCGACTGTTAGGGTATGGCCGGAAATTCATTGAATAAGCTTTGACCTTTTGACTTAGCAAAAGAAAAAACGCTCCCGAGACCTTTAAGGGGGGCCTGGGAGCGTTTTTGACGGCTGTTCATATATTGTGTTGCAGGCTTGTTTATTCTTACGCGTATGTTTTGCGTATCGACTTTGTTTATAATCTGCGTCCGACAAACCGGTTATTTATTCTTTTCAAGCCATATGAGCAGTACCGATATGTCGGCGGGGGTGACGCCGGATATGTGTGCGGCCTGACCGACGCTTAAGGGCTTTATCTTGTTAAGCTTTTCAACCGCTTCAAGTCTAAGCCCCTTGATTTTACCGTAATCGGTTTGCTCCGAAAGGGTGCGGCTTTCAAGGCGCTTTTGCTCGGCTATTTGTGCCTGCTGACGCTTTATGTAGCCTTCGTATTTGATTTCAATCTCGGCCTGTTCAAAAATACTGTCGTCAAGGCTCGGGCGGGTGGGATCGACAGGGGAGAGAACCTTGTAATTAAGCTCGGGACGGCGCAGAAGATCGGCAAGCTTTGCCCCGGTTTTAAG
>CAKSDF010000250.1 GCA_934444695.1 uncultured Eubacteriales bacterium
GCAAAAAGCGCAGCGTCAGGCTGGCAGACGGTGACAGGGGGAGAAAGACATGAGGGCGGAAAGAAGAATGCTGATTGAAGCACAGGGGAGGAATCGAAAGAGGTGTTGATCATCATTGACAATTTTCGAAGCTTATAGTAACGCTGCATTTTTTTGCAATTAACGATCCCTTAACAAGAGCTGACTCCAGCTGACAGCAACGGGGCAGCGCTGTCCAAAGGTGAATCCTAGCATACAAAATGTACAGAAGATCAATCTGAATCAGTCGTGAGCATGATGCACGGGAGAAGAGAAAAATGCAGTAGGGGAGAGAGCACGTGAATCAAAAAAAGATCTTGATCGCAGACGATTCTGAGCTGAACCGTGCCCTTTTGGTCGATATGCTGGAGCATGACTTCAGCATCCTCGAGGTCTCCAACGGAAAGGAGACGATCGCCGCCCTGCAGGCGCATCAGGGCGAGATCGAGGTGCTGCTGCTGGACGTCGTGATGCCGGAGATGGACGGCTTCGAGGTGCTGGCCGCGATGAACGAAAATCACTGGATCGACGACATTCCGGTCATCATGATCTCGGCTGAGACGGGCAGCGCCTATATCGACAAGGCCTTCAATCTCGGCGCGGTGGACTATGTGAGCCGCCCGTTCGTGCCGAATGTCATCCGTCGCCGCATCATGAACACGGTGTTGCTGCACACAAAAAAGCAGCAGCTCATGAGCGTGCTGGCAGACCGCTTCTACCGGCAGGAGAAAAACACCGAGCTGATGGTCGATATCCTCGGCCACGCGGTGGAGTGCCGCAGCGGCGAGGGCGGCACACACATGACGCACGTGATCCTTGTGACGGGGCTTCTGCTCCAGTGCCTTGTCGGCAAGACCGACCGCTATCATTTAGAGCGCGAGGATATCGAGGCCATCCGCATGGCCTCGGGCCTGCACGACATCGGCAAGCTGCAAATTTCGGAGGAAATTCTGACCAAGCCCCTCTCCCTCACGCCGGAGGAGTACGAGATTGTCAAGCGGCACACGCAGATCGGTGCAAAGCTCATCACCGACTTGCCGATCTATCAGAACGAACGGCTCGTCAAGTACGCCATTGAGATTTGCCGCTGGCACCATGAGCGGTGGAACGGCGAGGGCTATCCCGACGGCCTCAAGGGCGACGCCATCCCCATCGCGGCGCAGGTCGTGTCAGTCGCGGACGTTTACGACGCGCTCACGAGCGAGCGGTGCTATAAAGAGGCGTTTTCGCACGAAAAGTCGATGCGCATGATTCATTCGGGCGAGTGCGGCAGCTTTAATCCGCTGCTGCTTGAATGCCTTGATGAGATTGCCGTGCGGCTGCAAAAGGAGCTGTCCGTCGTGCCGCACCTTGACCAAGGGCACAGCGAGGCGCGCCGCACAGTGGAAGAACTTTATGCAAGCCGCAGCGAGGACAGTACCACGCGCGTGGCGATCCAGCTCGAGGAGGAGCGCGGCAAACGCCAGTTTTTCAGCGAGCTGACGGACGAGCTGTGGTTTGAATACACAACAAATCCCGATGCGATCGCGCTCTCGGCCAGCGCAAGCAAGCGGACGGGCCTTCCCAAGGTCGTGGTAGATCCGGCGGGGAGTGCCGATTTTCTCGCCGTGGTGGGGCAGAAGACGCTCGATGATATCCGCGGCTGGGCCAAAGCTGCCACGATCGACGAGACGTATTTTGAAACCGAGGCCGAGATTAGACTCGACGGCGCGATGCACTGGTGCAAGCTCGCGATCATGGTGACGTGGTCGTCAACCGAGGCGGGACGCTACAATTCGCGCCTCGGCATCATCCGCGATATCGACAAGAGCTACCGCCATTTGACTGACGTGCAGGAGACGGTGCAGCACGAGAGTGCGCAGGCGCTCACGCCGATGATGAGCGACGGGACGGACGACGTGCTGCGCGTGAGCAAGGAGCAGGTGGACGGCCTTTTGGCGGGGTATCGCCGTATCTTTGACATCGCGCGGCTGGTCGACCCGGGCATCTGCGTGGAGCTGACGAAAACGGATGAGGGCTACACGCTTAAAAAGAGCGAGCACTGCTACGCGGTGTGGAAAAAGAAGCG
>CAKSDF010000251.1 GCA_934444695.1 uncultured Eubacteriales bacterium
GGAATAGCCCTTCTTGTGGGAGCGGTCGGAGGAGCTATTGGGGCGCTCTTTTACGCCCTTGTCAGCGGAGCGGCCGAGTTTCGCGGGAAATATCCCAACATAATTTTTTTAATGCCTGTGGGCGGACTTATTATCGCCCACCTTTACCGTATAAATAAAATGAGCGACAACGGCGGCACAAATCAGGTCATAAGCTCGGTGAGAGATAAAGACCATCCGCCTGTTATAATCGCCCCTCTCATATTTGTTTCCACCGCCATAACAAGCCTTGTGGGCGGATCGGCCGGAAAGGAAGGAGCATCCCTGCAGCTTGGCGGAAGTATCGGATCGGCCGTGGGAAAACTCTTTCGGCTTGACGAAAAGGATATGAGCGTTGTGGTAATGTGCGGAATGAGCGCCGTCTTTTCGGCCGTTTTCGGCACGCCGCTGACCGCCGCCATTTTCACAATCGAGGTCATAAGCGTGGGACAGCTTTATTATGCCGCCCTGCTTCCTTGCCTTGCTTCGTCAATTGCGGCTTTTGGCGTTTCAGGGCTGCTCGGAACGATTCCCGAACGTTTTCCGGGTATTGCCGTGCCGGCGTTTTCGGTGGGCAATACGGCCAAAATCGTGCTTCTCGGCGGTCTTTGCGCACTGCTTAGCATTGCATTCTGCATATCTATGAAAGCAACGTCAAGATACATAAAATCGCTTTTAAAGAATGTCTATATCAGAATGATATTAGGCTCGGTTGTTGTAGTGGTACTGACCCTTGCAGTGGGCTCGCAAAAATACAACGGAACCGGAATGAACATTGTCGAACGGGCGGTTATGCATGGACAGGCCGAGCCTTGGGATTTTGCCTTAAAGCTTGTTTTTACCGCCATATCGCTGGCCGTGGGATTCCGCGGCGGAGAGATCGTGCCGGTTTTTGCGGTGGGTGCTTCCTTCGGATGCGTTGCCGGCAGCCTTTTAGGGGTCGACCCCGGCTTTGCCGCCGCTATTTGTCTTGTCGCAACATTCTGCGGAGCGGTCAACTGCCCTGTGGCCTCGATATTTTTAAGCATCGAGCTTTTCGGGGGAGAGGGTGCGGTGTTTTTTGCCGTTGCCTGCGCGGTCAGCTTTGCCCTTTCGGGATATTACGGACTTTACAGCAGCCAGAAGATCGTCTATTCAAAGCTTACGGCCAGATTTATCGACCGCACGGCCAAGTAGCACCAAGGTTTTACGGTATTCGTATTCAATGAAAGAAAAGTTTATGGCTCGATGGTCGGACACCGATTGCTTACGACTATATAAAGCAAATTAGTTGGTTTGAAAACCGTTGTGAAAAAAGCATCGGTGTGACAACGGCGGCAGGCTGAAAAATTGCCGTTTCTAATGAAAAATAAACAGCATATCTGACGGATGGCGCGGGTTTTGCGCATCCGTCTTTTTTATACTGCCAATAAACGGATTTTGTGGTTTTTTTTGCTTTCAAGGAATAAATTGCTTTTATGGGTAGTTTAAAATTGTAAACGAGTGTTTTTGTTTGGAATTTCGTCAAATAAATAAAAATTTGCGGTTGACTATTAAATATATTTGTGATATTATTCTATTGTATATAGGTGTCGGTAATAATCGGCGCCTTTCGAATGAAAAAATGTGCCGTAAATGCGTCAAAAAATGATTTGAGGAGTACAACAAAGCATTTTAAGACGGCTGCGGTGCGAAAAGGAGAATCATGATGAAACTGTTCAAAGATATGGCGAAAGCGGGCTTTTCGGCCGTTCTTGCAGTGACGGTTGCTCTTTCGGGATTGGTTTTTGCTTCGGCAGATGCCTCTGACCCAAGAGAAGGATATACCGGAACCGCAGACGAAATAACCATTCCCGCTCTTGAGGAATCGAAACAATCCAGCGTATATTACGGAGATGTCAATCTTTCTTCGGATATAAGCGCTGTCGATGCTTTGATGGTACTGCTTAATTCGGTTGGTAAGATTACACTTACCGACGGGCAGAAGATCCGTGCAAATGTCGACGGATCGGCTGATGCTCAGGGAAATGCCACCGTAGAGGCTTCCGATG
>CAKSDF010000252.1 GCA_934444695.1 uncultured Eubacteriales bacterium
CGGTGGACGTTAAAAACGGACCTTCATCCTTGCCCGAGCTTGTTATTTACGAGGTCACCGGGAGCGACACCTCAACCGAACGGCAGGTTTCGCAGATCGGTATCAAAGGCTCGCCGGATGTCATTTCCCAGATAGACAGCATAACCCTCGACGATGCTCTCGATTTTTCCACCATAAATTACGACGACGCCACCACATTCAACTTTAAACTGACCTTACCTAAAATCAGCGGCGTCACATATTACGATTATACCAAGGTTTCAAACGTCTACTTTGAAGTGAATATTCACCGTGACAGCTTCTCTTCCAAATCCTTCGACATACCGGCCGACAATATATCGGTGATTTCGGCACCGGAGGGAAAGACAATCTCGGTTAAAACAGCCTTAAAGGGCGTTACGGTCATCGGCCCGCCCTCGGAGGTCAGAAACCTTTCGGTAAACAGCATCAACATCTCGATTAACGCTTCCGAGCTTATTCAGACCGGTTCTTCCACCGTTACGCCCGTCATATCGGTTTCAAGCGGAGGATGCTGGATAAGCGGAAAATACGAAGTAATTGCCGATGTGTCTTAAAAATTGCTTGACATTTTAACTTCGGGAAAGTATAATCTTAGGGTCAACTTTCCCGATATACGCTGGTGTGGCGGAATAGGCAGACGCCTGGGACTTAAAATCCCATGAGGGCAACCTCGTGCCGGTTCGACCCCGGCCACCAGCACCATTAAAAGGCACCGTTGCGGCATTTATGCTTTGCTTTCGGTGCCTTTTGCTGTATAATTACAGGTGAATTTCATAACATAAATTCGACTACACATTTTAAGGAGACAATATGGATAAGGATTCGGCAAAAAAGCGGATAGAGCAGCTTCGCGCCTCTCTTTTATATCACAGCAAAAAATATTACGACGACGACAGTCCCGAGATCGAGGACTATGAATACGATATGATGCTCAGAGAGCTTGAAACCCTTGAAAGCGAGTTCCCCGAGTTTAAAAGCGAAAGTTCTCCCACCGCAAGGGTAGGGGGAAGCGCCTCAAAGCTTTTCTCTCCTGTTGAACACAGGGTCAAGATGGAAAGCCTTCAGGACGCATTTTCTTTTGAGGAACTTATGGATTTCGACAAAAGGGTCAGAGAAACGGTGAAAAGCCCCGTTTACAGCGTCGAGCCGAAAATAGACGGTCTTTCGGTATCCCTTGAATATGCCGGCGGCACCTTTGTCAGAGGGTCCACAAGAGGTGACGGAACCACCGGCGAGGATGTTACCGACAATCTTAAAACCATTAAATCCATTCCCGCCCACCTTAAAGAGGACATTGACTTTTTGGAGGTCAGGGGAGAGGTATATATGCCCCACAAGAGCTTTGAAAAGCTTGTGGAGTATCAGGAGCTCAACGGCGAAAAAACGGCCAAAAACCCCCGCAACGCCGCCGCAGGAGCGCTCAGACAAAAGAACTCGGCAATAACCGCCAAGCGTGAGCTTGATATTTTCGTTTTTAACATTCAGCAAAAAAGCGGCGGAAAAGAGCTTGATTCTCATATAAAATCCCTGGATTATATGAAAAGTCTCGGCCTTAATGTGCTTCCGTCATACGAAAAATGCGAATCCATCGACCGGGCCATTGAGGAAATCAAAAAAATAGGCCAAAAGAGGGGGCGGCTGCCCTTCGACATCGACGGTGCTGTCATCAAGGTTGATGATTTTGATGCCCGGGAAAGGCTTGGAAGCACCTCTAAATTTCCCAAATGGGCCATTGCATATAAATACCCTCCCGAGGAAAAGGAAACCATCCTTACCGACATTGAGGTGAGCGTGGGACGGACGGGAGTTTTAACACCCACAGCGGTTTTTGAACCAATGCTTCTCGCAGGATCCACCGTTTCAAGAGCGGTGCTGCACAACGAGGATTATATAAAGGAAAAGGACATACGCATAGGTGACCGTATAATCGTCAGGAAGGCGGGGGACATTATCCCAGAGATAGTCAGCTCGGTCAGCCATAAAGACGGCGCACAACCCTTTGAAATGCCCCGTATATGTCCTTCC
>CAKSDF010000253.1 GCA_934444695.1 uncultured Eubacteriales bacterium
TTTTGCTTTGATTTAGAGACATACAAGTTTAAAACAGCGTTTAATGTCTCTGAATTATGCGAAAAAATACATTCAAACGGAGGAAAACAATGTACCCGAACAACCCTAACGGATATAACGGAAATTCCCCGTATCAGGGAAACTATAACGGCAGCGTACCGCCCTATCATCAGTATAGCCCGCAGTCGCCATACGGCGGGTTTTACGGCCAGCCTATATGGATCGATCCTCACGAGGTTCAGCGCAGAGAGGAACGCAAAAGCCTTAAAAAATCAATGAACTGGTATGGAGGAGCGGCTTTGCTGACGCTGGCGTTCGAAATTGTGTTTTCGTCGCTTGCCATGCTGCTGTTTATGGCTTTCGGCCTTAATATGACCGATTTTTATGAAAACGCCTTTATTTACGTTTTCTTTTCGCCCCTTTGTATTGTGCTGCCCTTTGTAATCGCGTCAAGGGCATGCAAAAACCGCATTTCCGATGTGGCAACGTTTAAAAAGCACAGCCCGCTTTTGGGAATAGGCGTGTTCTTTCTGGCATTTTGGGGAATAACCGCCGGAAATATGGCAGCAGGTATACTTACAACGATTTTCCCTGCTCTTGAAAGTTCATCTGAGGCGGCAAGCTTGCCTGCCGCAGAAAATATGCGTGCGGTAATAACCGAGCTTTTATATGCCGCCGCCATTCCCGCACTTATGGAAGAGCTTGCCTTCAGAGGTATTGTGACCGGCGGCCTTCGCAAGTGGGGAGATAAATTTTCCATAATTATGGGCTCGGTAATTTTTGCGCTTGTGCACGGAAACCTTATACAGATGCCGGCCACGTTCTTGGCAGGAATTTTTATGGGATATGCCTATGTGCGAACCGAGTGCCTTTGGACGTCCGTTGTAATTCATTTTGTCAATAACGCCATGTCCACCGCACTTTCAACCCTTCCCTCAAATTCGGCCAAATTCGCCTTTATGAACGAGGTTTGGTTTGGATATGCCCTTTATGCGGCCTGGATTCTTTTGGGACTTTTGGGATTCCTTCTTGTCAAGATTCACGATAAAAGACTTAAGGGCGCACCCGCTCTCAAGTGCTATGAGGGCTGTCTCGATCCCCGCTCGATACCCGGAACAGCCGTGTCTTCTCCCGCATTTATAGTTGCCGCAATTGTTTATGTGGTCTATGCCTTGGCGGTTAATGGAATGGTGTAAAATGAAGGCGGACAGAGAAATCGATGCAAAATATATGGAGCAGGCGCTGACCCTTGCAAAGCAGGCTGCACAAGCGGGAGAGGTGCCAGTCGGCGCGGTGGTGGTTAAAGACGGCAAGATTGTCGGAAGAGGCCGTAATACCAGAGAAGAACAAAAAGATCCTCTCGGTCACGCCGAAATTTCTGCCCTGCGCGAAGCTGCCGAAAACTTAGGCGGCTGGCGGCTTTGCGACTGCACACTTTACGTCACCCTTGAGCCTTGCCCCATGTGCGCCGGCGCCATAATAAACGCCCGTGTGGGCAGAGTGGTCTACGGCGCAAGTGACGACAAGGCCGGAAGCGTCGGCAGCCTTATAAATCTTTTTGCCGTTGGGTATAATCATACCCCCGCCCTTACAACAGGGGTGCTTGAAGAGGAGTGCGGAAAGATTCTTTCTGATTTTTTTGAGAAAAAACGAAAAATTGATTGATTTTAATGCTCAAGTGTGTTATTCTTAAAAGGATAAAGGCACAGCTTTTTTACGGAGTAATTTCATATATTTCGGCGTATGTACGCGCGGGCCCTGAGCGACCGGCAATCACGAACCATGTCAGGCGGGGAACCGAGCAGCATTAAGTGATCCGTTCGGTGCGACGCAGTAAGTCTGTGCGTGCATACACCAAAGTATATGATCTTGCTCCTTTTTTGATTGTATCGGCGGAATAACGCTTTGCCGGGCAAAAAGGACGTAGCGTAATTTGCGAAAAATGCAGGAGGGGTAAAATGTATCAGGTGCTTTACCGAAAATGGCGGCCAAGGAACTTTTCCGATGTGGTCGGCCAGAGGGCGATAATTGCCACC
>CAKSDF010000254.1 GCA_934444695.1 uncultured Eubacteriales bacterium
CTTTTGCCGCAAGCCTTCTCGGACTGTCAGAGGTCACGGGAGATACGGATATTCTTGGGGAGCTTTATTCGTCGCTCACGCGTATCGCGCGGCACTGGGACGACCACAAGGTCACGGAGGGACCCCTCAAGGGTATGTACCGCCAGTCCTGCAACCGGGACGGAATGGAATTCTCGGTCTCCGGCGACGGGGTCAGACCTACTGTCAATTCGTATATGTTCGCGGACTTCGCCGCCCTGTCCGACATAGCTGCGATTCTCGACAGGCGGGCTGACAGCCTTGTGTGGAAAACAGAAGCCGACAGGCTTCGACACATGATTAATGACAACCTTTACTGCACAGACACCGGTATGTACATAACCCGCGGCGAGGGTGGGGAAAACCGCCCGGTGCGTGAACAGGTCGGATACATACCGTGGATATACGGAATCCCGGAGAGCGGCGGCGACGCCTTCCGTTATCTGCTCGACCCGGATGTCTTCGCGGGGAAGTACGGTCTCACCACCGCCGACCGCTCGCATCCGGACTATATGAAGCATTTCGACCACGAGTGCCTGTGGAACGGACCCGTATGGCCTTTCGCGACGACTCAGACGCTTGACGCCGTCATCGCTTATCTGCAAGGCGGCGGCACCGCGATAACGCCGGACGATTTCACGAGGATGCTCCTGACATACGCGTACAGTCAGCGGGACGAGGACGGAACCCCTTATGTCGACGAAAATATGCACCCGGACACCGGCGTATGGCTCGCGAGAAGCATTCTCCGCGAGTGGGGAAGGAAGGATATGGAACGCGGGCGGCATTACAACCATTCGGCGTTCATAGATCTCGTCCTCCGCGGGATTGTCGGAATCGTCCCGTCTTCCGGAGATACGCTGAGAATAGCTCCGCTCGGAAAGAGCCTTGACAGCTTCACGGCGGACGATATACTCTATCATGGGCGAAAAATCAGCGTCGAGTGGGACAGGCGCGCAGGAATGAAGGTAAGCGTCGACGGAAAGCCCGCCGGTGAGATGAGAGCGGACGCGAATGAAGTCACGGTGACTGTCGGTTGATCAGGCAGCCGTGCATATAAAAAAGAAGGATCTCTGTAGTGAGACCCTTCTTTATTATTATGGTTACGCTTCGAACATGGTTTTTACCAGTTCATACGCGAACATCCAGTGCATCTCGCGCGACGGGTGATTGACGTCGTTCGCGAGGAGGGCGTTGGTGTTGACGCCGCCGGCTTTCAGGGTAAGCCAGAGCTCCGTGCAGTCGCAGATCGGTACTCCGGCTTCTTTCGCGGCTTTTCTTCCGCGGTCCACGTATTTCTGGAGCCAGCCCTCGCGCTCGTTTTTCGCGTTCTGTCTGACGCAGTCCTCGAGCATTTTGACCGGGTTGCGGTAGTCGGTGTCGTCGCTCCTGAGACTCGGCGTCAGGAAAATCGACTCGGCTCCGGAGGCTTTTATGCCCTCGAAGATACCGCGCATCGACTTCTCATACTCGTCGATCTTTCCCTCTCCCCATCCGGCGTCGTTGAGTCCGTAGCACACGGTGACAAGGTCGGGTCTGAACGAGAGCACGTCTCTTTCAAGTCTCGTGAGCCCGTTCCATGAGGTGTCTCCGCTTATTCCGGCGTTTACGATGACCGGGGCGGCGTTCGGATAGAGCATGCCGAGGATGTGCCCGACCTTTTCGGAATACGCGTCGTCCGGGCAGAATTTCGTCTCGATATGTCCGTGGTCGTCGAATATCTCGAAGCACCCCTGTGTGACGCTGTCGCCGAGGAACGCGATGACCGGGCGGCGGTGATCGTACATCGCCGCGTGCTTTGCCTTGAATTTTTCGATTATCTGCACGAAATTTTCTCCTTATAATCTGAGTTCCCATTGTCCGGCAGAGAGGATCTTTTTAGTTCCGCGAGCTGACAGTTCCGCCGTGATCCCTTCCGGAACCGTGATTGAGAGTCTGATTTCAGAGTTGTACCCGCGTCTCCACGAAACCGCGATTTTTCCGGCGGGTGTGTCGTATTCTCCCTCGGCGTGG
>CAKSDF010000255.1 GCA_934444695.1 uncultured Eubacteriales bacterium
ACGTTTATATGAACGATCCGCTTGATTTCGACAAAAGCGGCAATCCGTTGACCCTTGTTGATATAATCGCCGAGGACGATAATATTGTCGAAAAGATCGACAACAAAATCAAAATTTCAAAGCTCAAAGAGTACATCGACAGCTGCCTCGACACAAGAGAGAAAAAAATCATCTGCGAACGCTACGGCCTTTTCGGACAAAATGAACGCACCCAAAACGAGATTGCAAAGGAGCTTAACATTTCCCGTTCCTATGTTTCGAGAATAGAAAAAAAAGCACTGAAAACACTTTATGAACGGTATGAAAAGATATAGTTTTCAGCCCTTATGCGCAAATCGGGAAAAGCATAATCGACATTTAAGCGGGGTTATCCCAGCGCTTCAACCGCCTTTCTGACTGTGTTAACACCGATAACCTCCATTCCCTTCGGAACGGAAGCAAGCCCTTTGACGTTGGAAGAAGGGATAATGCAGCGTTCGAATCCAAGCCTTGCGGCCTCGTTGATTCGCTCGTTGGCGCGGCTTATTCCCCTGATCTCACCTGCAAGACCTATTTCTCCGAAGCAAATGACCTTTTCGGGAATAACCATATCCTTAAGGCTGGAAACAAGAGCCATTGCCACCGTCAGATCGGCCGCAGGCTCGTCTATCCTAAGTCCGCCGACAATGTTGACATATGCATCAAGATTGGCAAAGAAATATCCCGCCCGCTTTTCAAGCACCGCAAGCAGTACATTCATACGGTTATAGTCAAAGCCGGTGGACATTCTTCTCGGATTGCCGAAAGAGCTTGACGAAACAAGTGCCTGAACCTCGGCAAGAATGGGGCGCGATCCCTCCATAACGCAGGCAACGCAGGTACCCGCCGCATTTTTCGGACGTCCCGAAAGCAGCATAAGTGAGGGATTTTCCACCTCTCTGAGTCCCTGCTCGGTCATTTCAAAAACACCGATCTCATTGGTTGAGCCAAAGCGGTTTTTAACCGCTCTTAATATGCGGTAGGACATATTTCTCTCGCCCTCAAAGTAGAGCACGGCATCGACAATATGTTCAAGCACCTTCGGCCCGGCAATGGCGCCGTCCTTGTTGACGTGACCGACAATGAAAAAGGGAATGTCATTTTCTTTAGCGGTATGCATAAAGGCGTTGGTCGATTCCCTTATCTGCGGAACGCTTCCCGGGGAGGAATTAAGCGGCGATAAATTCATGGTCTGAATGGAATCGATTATGACCACATCGGGTTTATTGATATTGACAAAGTTTATTATGGCCTCCACATCGGTGGAGGTCATAATCATAAGCTGATCACAAAAAACGCCCAGTCGGTCGGCCCTGAGCTTGATCTGGCGGGCAGATTCTTCGCCCGATACATAAAGTATGCTCAGTCCCTCAAGCTTTTGGCAGATCTGAAGCATAATTGTCGATTTGCCTATTCCCGGATCGCCCGAGATAAGCATAACCTCTCCCTTGACGATTCCGCCGCCGAGCACGCGGTCAAGCTCTTTGAACCCGGTTTTATAACGAATCTCGTTTTCCGACGAAATCTCCGAAAGGCGATGTGCATTTGCCACGGCACTCGACCTTGTAGAAGTCGTTTTTACCGCAGGCTCGGGAGCAAGCCCCTCCGCAAGGGTATTCCACTCGTTGCAGGAAGGGCATTGACCGCTCCATCTCGAAGCCTTATAGCCGCAATTTTCGCATATATATACCGTTTTATTTTTTTGCGCCATTTTATTCTCCGTAAAAATGATGAAACAATTAAAATTTTAAAAATCCGAATTATCAGAAGCTGATGGCCGCTTACAGCACCCGTTTCCCTACCGACGCCTGAAGTATCATAAGTGCGTCGACGGCATTGACTGTACCGTCCTTATTAACATCCGAAACCAACTTCTGCGCATCGGTCAGGATCTTCTTTCCGACGCTGTACTGAAGCACGATAAGCGCATCGTTGGCGGTAATCTTCTTGTCTCCGTCAAGATCGCCAGTTGTGCTCTTTCC
>CAKSDF010000256.1 GCA_934444695.1 uncultured Eubacteriales bacterium
CCTATATGCGACGACAAGCCGAAAAGCACCATTAATAGGCCGTTTCAGGCGTGTTCGGATATGTGCGTTATGGTTAAGCAACGGACGGTCGAACACCGTACGTTTTCGCTCGTCCCTTTTCTTTATCCGTTTTATTTTTCCCCGCCCGATTAAATTTTCTCAAACAACCGGCAGTCGAACATCGTTTGCTTATCTTTTTTGCTCAAATTGCTGTTCTTGGCCTTCTTAAGTTTCCTTTTACTTTTGCTTTTCTTTAAGATTTCTGACCGCCTGGGGAAGCCGCAGATAGGAAGGAAGAAGCTCTCCGGCCGACACGCTCTGTCCCTTTGAAAGAGCCGTCTGGGCCGCTTTTATTACCCCGCTTGCCCGCTGAAATCTCTGTCCCTCGGGAGCGATGTGGGCATCAAAAAGGCTGTCCTTTAATCTATTATAACACAACAGCGCCCCGTCTCCAACAAAAATTACAGGTTTTTTTTCATTTTTAAGTTCACTTTCAAGTTCATCCACCGTCAGCACTCTGTCTTCACAAAGTCTTGAAAGCTCACCGTGGTTAAATTCAAAAAGAGCGTTGTAAACCTGACTGCACCGCGCATCCATAACCGAGCATATTATGCCATTTGCACATTCGAGATTATAAGCCATAGCCTCAAGGGTAGATACCCCAACGCAGGGCTTGTCCTTTTCAAAGGCCATTCCCTTAACCGCCGCAATGCCTATTCTGACCCCCGTAAAGGAACCGGGGCCTTTTGAAACGGCAAAGCAGTCCACATCCGAAAGAGAAGCTTCGGTGCATTTAAAGGCGCTTTCAATCATAGGCGCCAGCGTGCGGGAATGCTGAAGACCGGCGTTTGTATAAAATTCAAAGATAATTTTTCCGTCCTCGGCCAGAGCACAGGAAGCGGCCACCGCCGAGGTATCTATTGCGAAAATTTTCATTTTGTTCCTTGTCCTTAATCGGTTTTACTCGGCAGAGCGGCTCTTATTTCCCAATCTGCTCAACGGTTATAATGCGGCAGTCGTCGCCGTCGCCTCTTTTTATCTCAACCTTCAGATAATCATCGGGAAGCGCGCCGACTATGTTTTCGCTCCATTCCACCGCCAGTATTCCCTGCCCCAGATAATCGAAAAATCCGCAGGAATAAAGATCCTCAACGCCGGAAATGCGATACATATCAAAGTGATAGACCGTCTTTTTTCCGCCTTCGTATTCGTGAACGATGGCAAAGGTGGGGGAGGAAACGTCTCCGTCATATCCGACGCCTTTGCAAAGCCCCCGTATGAAGGCCGTTTTTCCCATTCCCATCCCACCGAAAAAAGCTACCACCTCGGGTTCATTCTTTTCGGCAAGTTCTTTTCCAAGCTGTTCGCCCGCTGCTTCGGTTTGAGCAGTGCAGCAGGTTTTAATTTCCTTTTTCACAAAAAAGCTCCTCACAGAAACCTTCCGCCGCACACTTCGGAAAAACCTTTGCGCATTTCGGAAAAGCTTCTCAAGCACATATATTTTTTCTATTGTACCACACTTTATTTTTAAAGAAAAGTATTTTTACTTGAATATATTAAGAAAATCTAATATAATAAAACAAAAACGCCTTTGAGGTTTTATTATGATAAAATTTTTTGAAAGAATAGCCGACTACATCCGCGAAACGGACAAGATTCTCATACTTCTCTGCACCGCCGCCAGCCTTTTCGGTGCGGTAATGGTGCTTTCGGCAACATACATCAGCAGCGGCGCTCAAAAATTTGCCGTTCAGCTCATCGGATTTGCTCTCGGCCTTTTTGTGGCCATTCTCATTTCCCTTGTGGACTATCAGTTTTTCATAAAAAGATGGTACATCTTTGCCGCCTTTGCCACAGGACTTGTGCTTTTGACCTTTAAATTCGGATTCGCTCCCGAGGGCACCGACGATAAGGCCTGGCTCCAACTTCCCTTCGGACAGACCATTCAGCCCTCCGAGCTTTTGAAGATAGGCTTTATAATCTCA
>CAKSDF010000257.1 GCA_934444695.1 uncultured Eubacteriales bacterium
CCTTCTGAACTTTATAAAGCAGGTCGGCGTTGATTTTTGCGATGGTTTCGGCCGTTCCGGCGATGTTTATTCTGACAGGGTTGTTCTTATACATTATTGTAAAAAGGTTTAAAAGCAGCATCCAGGAGGGAGAATCGTCGTACATTCTGATTTCCTGGCCGATTATGCCCTGTTCCTTCTGCACCGTCTGCTCGGTGAAATAGGGGTGCTGCACGAAATCGAGAAGAATGTCGAAGGAATCGTAAAAACGGTCGGTACAGGAGAAAAGGTAGCAGGTGCGGTCGAATGTTGTGTATGCGTTGGCCGATGCGCCGGTTTTTGAATACCGCTCAAAGGCATCGCCGTCCTCGCTTTCAAAAAGCTTGTGTTCGAGATAGTGGGCGATTCCCTCGGGAACCACCGTCCATTCCTTTTCGCCCTTTATGCGGAAAACATTGTCGATGGAACCGTATTTAGTGCCGTAAACGGCGTAGGCTCCGCGGAAATCCTTTTTTTCACAAACATAGATTTTAAGGCCGCTTTGGTGGGTGGCAAGGGTGTATTTCTCACCTATCTTTTTGTTTTCAAAAATCTGCTTTTCCATCAGTTTTTGCCCTCCTTTCCTTTGAGAAGATATACCGTATCAAGTTCTATATCTTTTGCAAAGTCAACAATCTGCTGCTTGGTGACCGCCTCGATGTCGTTTATGAAATCGGCGGGGGTGGAAAGCTCTTTTTCGAGCAGGCGGGATGCATACCATACCTCAATGCTGCCGCTTGTATCCTCGACCGAGCGGATGGCGTCGGTCAGGCCGATTTTTGAAGCTTCGAGAATCTCATCGGGGAAATTGCCCTCTTTAATAAGCTCGAGTTGTTCGAGGATTCCCTTTCTTGCGGCGGCTGCGTTTTCGATCTCGATTCCGCTGTCCACCAGCATCAGGCCCTTGGCGGCGTAAAGCCGGGCGGCGCAGTAGTAGCAAAGGCTCATCTTTTCTCTGACCACCGTAAAGAGCTTGGAATAGGGCGATCCGCCGAAAATGTCGGTCATAACACGCAAAGCGGCGATGTTTTCGCAAAGGGAAGAATGGAAGGTACGGAAACCGAGAACCAGCTTGCCCTGGGAAATTTCCATCTGCTCGGAAAATTCTCTGACCTCTTTCGGATGAACGGGGGAAAAGTCGTTGGTGATTTCCTTAACGTCCCTTGAAACGGCCGAGAATGCCTCTTTAAAGCAATCGAAAATGGGCTGCTCGTCGTCCTTTCCCACGTGGATGATGTATGCGGGGGAGACTTTGAGCAGATTCTGCCAAAAATCATAAAGAGATTTTGGGGTAAGGCTTTCGACCGTCTGCTCGTCCCGCATTATGCCGAAAGGCTCGCCGTCGCACATCTTTTCAAGGGCCTTTGTGACGGTGTAGCTGCGTTTGTCGTTTATGAGGCCTCTGATTTCCTCAATAACCAGCCGCTTTTCAATCGTGAAATCGGCAATTGAAAATTCACCGTTTTGCACGTTGGGATTAAATACCGCCGATTTGAGCAGCTCCACTGCCTGTGCCGATATGCTCTCGTCGGTGAGGGCGTATTTGTCGCAAAGGGAGATGCAGGAAAGCTTCATTAAAAGATTGTCGGCGCAGCGGGTGACGGTGGCCATAAGCTCGGCGCCGTAAAGAAGGTTTAATCTTTCTTTAAGGGCTTTGGGAGTGGGATAGTCGGCCGTTGAACGGCAGAGAAGTCTTGAAAGAAGGGCGGTACAGGCCACGTTTTCCTTGGTTATGGGAAGGGCAAAGCAGATGGCGGTACGCTCGGTCTTGAATTTGGAGGTCTTGACATTTATGCCGTAGAGACCTTCGTCAAGGGTGATTTTTAAATCGGTGTTTTGCAAATTCGTTTCCTCCGATCGTTAAGCAACGGACGGTCGAACACCGTACGGTTTCGCTCGTCCCTTTTCCCGTGCGGCATCGCGTTCATCAACCATAGGCGGCAGCCTTATGGC
>CAKSDF010000258.1 GCA_934444695.1 uncultured Eubacteriales bacterium
TGTTAAGACAAACAAGAATTTCAATTTCCTTTTCGGAAAGTATCTTTTTAGCCATATCCTCGGAAAAATCAACTCCCGATCCGTCTTTGCAAACCTCGATCTGCCCTGCCTTTGATTTAAAGGCAACATCGATTTTACTGACATCAACATCGGCTCCGCTGTAACCGATAGCGCAAAGCACCCTTCCCCAGTTTGCATCGGCGCCGAACATGGCCGCCTTTAAAAGAGAAGAACATATAACGCTCTTCGCGACCGTCTTTGCCGTCTGCTTGTCTTTTGCACCGCTGACTTCGCATTCGAGCAGCTTTGTGGCACCTTCTCCGTCACCCGCAATCATTCTGCAAAGGGCTACGGTTACGGTATTAAGGGCTTTCATAAAGGTTTTAAAATCGTCGTTTTGCTCGGTTATTTCATCGTTCTCGGCCATACCGCTTGCAAGAACGGTCACCATATCGTTGGTGGAGGTATCGCCGTCTATGCTTATCATATTAAAGGTGTCGGCAATGTCTCCCGAAAGAGCCGTTTTAAGCATTTCCGAACTTATGCAAACATCGGTGGTAATAAAAACGAGCATTGTGGCCATATTGGGATGTATCATTCCGCTGCCCTTGGCAATTCCGCCTATGCGGCAGGTTTTTCCCGAAAGCTCAAATTCCACGGCCACCTCTTTTTTGACCGTATCGGTGGTCATAATGGCCTCGGCGGCAAATTCCCCGCCATTTTCCGAAAGTCCGTCTGCAAGAGGCTTTATCCCGTTTGCAATGGGCTCAATATCGAGAGGCTGACCGATAACACCGGTGGAAGCCACAACCACATCATTTGCAGTAATGTCAAGCTTCTCCGCCAAAAGGTCGCTCATTTTTTCGGCAATTTCAATGCCGTTGGCGTTGCAGGTGTTGGCGTTTCCGCTGTTGCATATGACCGCCTGAGCCTTGCCGTTTTCGATGTGTTTTTTTGTTACTGTAAGGGGTGCGCCTTTAACGAGGTTGGTTGTATATACCGCTGCGGCCGAGCACTGCTTTTCACAGAATATCAGCGCAAGGTCCCTTTTGGAGCGGTTTTTCCTTATTCCGCAATGTATGCCGTTTGCCTTAAATCCTTTTGCGGCGCACACGCCGCCATCTATCATTTTCATATAAGTTAATCCTCCGAAACTCTCCGCAAAAAGCGGCTTTCAAAAAAGTTTATCGTATAATTTCGTGCGTCTTTTGCATATTTATCAGCCTTATTTATTAATTTTCAAAAGGCTGTAACTTGGTTTTCTTTTTTCTGTTTTTTAAAATTAAAGTACAAGTCCCTCGGTTTCATCGATACCCATAACAATATTCATATTCTGAACGGCTGCGCCCGAAGCGCCCTTTCCGAGATTGTCGAATCGGGAAACAAGTATCACCCTGTCGTCGTTTCCGAATGCCGAGACGGTCAAGCCGTCCTTCCCCGAAAGAATTCCCGCAGAAAGGAAGCCATCCTCCTGCTCATCCGAAAAGCTGACCACCTTGCCGGTATAAAAGCTTTTGTAAACCTCTTTTATTTCCAAAAGAGAAGCCGAAAAATCAGATTTATTAAGGGTGACCGTGACCTCCATTCCGCTGTAAAAATCGCCTACGATCGGGCAGAAAACAGGCGGATTCAAAAGTCCCGTTACCGCCGCCATTTCCTTTAGATGCTTGTGCTGTTGGGAAAGACCGTACTGTCTCGGAGCGCCGAGAAGCGCCGAGCGTTCACTGCTTTCATATTCGGCAATCATCTTTTTTCCGCCTCCGGAATATCCGGTAAGAGAAAAGCAGCTAAGACGGGCGTCTGGCTTTATGATTCCCTGATTTACCAGGGGAAAAACAAGAGAAATAAAGCCTGTGGCGTGACAACCGGGATTTGCGATTCGCTTAGAATTTTTAATGCGGTCGCGGCCGGTTATTTCGGGAAACCCATATACAAAATCAGGGGAAACACGATGGGCGGTAGAGGTG
>CAKSDF010000259.1 GCA_934444695.1 uncultured Eubacteriales bacterium
GCCGCCTCTGCTTTGCTATACTCTTTTTCTGCCTATAACTTTTCTTTGAATTAGGACTTGACTTTTTAGCAGGTTTTCTGCTGCGCAATTTACTACATTTTTCACCATTGTATAATAAACACCCTATTTGAGGAAATGCAACAATTTAATTGCGACGAAGTCCATGTTTAAGCTGTTTTTCACTGGTGGAAAGAGCGCATTCCCGTGCCTTAAATTCCCCCAAAGCGCACTTCCCGCCAAGGGCAAAGTGCGCTTTCAATCTGTCATAAGGGTAGCGTCACCATGGCGCATCCAGAAGGACTCACTCTATCGGAGGATATTAGGGCAGAGAAAGAACAAATCTTTAGAAGGAATAAACACCTCAGTATTGAGGGCAAATATTGACTATTCGTTCCGAATAGCGTATATTGTAATCGAGGTGATGAAATGGAGCAGCGCATAGCTAAGGTAAGCAGCAGCGCCGCCGGCGGGACGGCGGGGGCTGGGTCTAAAACCTATAAGGTCACGATTCCATCCCGGTGGATCCGGGCTATGGAGATCACTGCGGACGACAGAGAGGTGGAGCTGCGCTTCGATGGAGATAAAATCGTGATTTCCAAAATCGTTACCGTCGAAGAGTTTGTAAGTCAAAAAAGTGCCCTGGGCCACAGCTTGTCCGTGCTGAAATTTTGGGACGCGCACACGCTTTGCACCACCATAGCGGTAGATTTTACCGAGCAAACGCTCTGCGTGGAGAATCATACAAAGCGTTTGGTAAAAACCGCTTTCGGAAAAAACCGGCTCCCAACCTGGGAGGATTTCCGGGATTTTTTGGAAGAACGCTGCATTCCGCGCCAAAGAGAGGGGCTCCGTGCCTATCTGGACGCGCTGGGTCTGGACGAATATGACCCCTGGGAGATCGTGAGGCGCACCCAGGGCCGTATGGCGGAAGATCAACAGTGGATAGAGGTGGTCCAATGAGTATACATTTTGTGACCAATGAAAAGATTGCCGAAACCTCATCGAAAGGCAACCAGGAAAAGTGGATAGACGGAGGCCGTTGGTACAAGCTGGACCAGTTTGGCTATGAGGCGCTGGCCGAGACCTTGATCTCCCGGCTGCTGCGGTGCAGCAACATAGGGCGGGAGCATCCGTTTCGGTTTACCAAGTATCGAATGGAGCGTATCGTTGCCCATGGTGTGGAGCGGACCGGGTGCAGCAGCGAGAACTTTTTGCAGCCGGGTCAGTCCATCATCACTTTGAGCCACCTTTACAGGCGGGAAAGCACGGTTCCGCTGCGGGATATTCTGGCGCGACAGTCCAGCGACAAACGGCGCATTGCCTACCTGGCCGATGCCACAGCAGAGCTGTCGGGACTGACGCTGTTCCCCCAGTATTTGACCTTGCTGTTTGAAGTGGATGCTCTGTTCCTAAACGACGACCGGCATTTGAATAACATTGCAGTTCTGGAAAAGAATGGAAAATACGATTACTGCCCGATTTTTGATAACGGCGCGGGTCTGCTCTCCAACACGCGGGACGCTCCGATGGATATTGAGCCGAGAGCGCTTATTGCCGCACAGAGAGCCAGGCCGTTTCAAACGACCTTTAACCGCCAAATGGGCACCGCTCGGGCTCTGTATGGCAGGCAGCTGAATATGCCGAAGCTGACAAGAGAGGAGATTCTCCGTTACCTGGAGCCGCTGCTGCCGTACTATGCCTGGCGGGACCGCGGGATCATTGCCGACAGAGTGTGCGCCACCATCCTGCTTCGGCAGAAATATCTCTGAATACACAAAGAGGGGACTGTTTTGAAACAGTCTCCTCTTATTTTCGAAATTTTTTTCAAAAACCGCAAAAAGGATTGTTGCGAAAAGCAGTTTTGGTTGTTTTATATGGTGAAGGGCATGCGGGTGCCCGGAAAAGGAATGGAAGGAGGTCAAAATAAGGTCCCGGAGCTCGGGTAAATCCCAAT
>CAKSDF010000260.1 GCA_934444695.1 uncultured Eubacteriales bacterium
GATCGAACAAAACCAATTAAAAAAGATGACGTCACATTCTTATGCAATAGATCAGGGTATAAATGTTTTTGCGTTTGTCGTTCATTTATATCGCCTCCGTTGGAAAATCGGTTTTCAAAACCTACCTTATCCATATGTTTTCTGTATTATAGCATCACGCTTTCCCAATGTCAAGGTTTTTTGCCGATTTTTTTAAAAAATTTTATTTTGCAGTTGCAAACCTACTAAATCTATGGTATTATAGGATTATGAAAGGAAATGAGAAAAATGAAAATTTCCACCAAAGGGAGATACGCTCTTAGGATGATGCTCGATCTTGCCGAGCACCAGGGCGACGGCTGTGTTGCTCTTAAAGACATTGCAAAGCGGCAAAACATCTCAAAAAAATATCTCGAACAGATCGTCCCTGCGCTGACATCAAACGACCTTCTCATAACAAGCAGAGGCTATCAGGGAGGCTATCGTCTCGCCCGCACGCCCGACAAATATACCGTCGGAGAAATTCTGCGGCTGACCGAAGGGGGGCTTGCGCCGGTTTCCTGCCTTGAGCATTACCCTAATCTTTGCGACCGCGCCGAACAGTGTATAACTCTGCCGGTTTGGCAGGGGCTTGAACGTGTCATTTCGGAATATCTCGACAGTTATACCCTTCAAAAGATCATAGACGATTACAATGCCCGTAAGGCCGATGACTACGTTATATAAGAAAAATTCTGCATTATAATTTTTGCATTATACGTTTCTGCGTATTCCCCATTATAATTTCTGCATATTATGTTTCCGCACTATATACAAATGATTTGTGCAAACTTATGCCCGCATATAATGCATATTAATCGCAGGTAAACGGCGTTAAACCGTTCCTGCAGAAGACGCAGCAGCAACATCAATTCAGGTAAGCCATACCCATTTTCATAACCAATCACGAGGTGCAATATGTCCGACATAAATCAATTTTCTCGCAGCGAAATACTTCTGGGCAGCGACGCGCTGTTAAAACTTAAAAATTCAAAAGTGGCCGTTTTCGGCGTCGGCGGCGTGGGCGGATATGTTGTCGAAGCTCTTGCCCGCTGCGGTGTCGGCGTCCTCGATCTTGTCGATAACGACACGGTAGCTCTTTCAAACATCAACCGTCAGATAATCGCCCTTCATTCGACCATAGGGCAGTATAAGGTCGATGTTGCAAAAGCCCGCGTGCTGGACATAAATCCCGACATTAGCGTAACGGTGCATAAATGCTTTTTCTGCCCCGAGACGGCCGACGAATTTGATTTTTCCAAGTACGATTATGTCGTCGACGCCATTGATTCGGTAACCGGAAAGATCGAGCTGTGCGTAAAGGCCTTTAAACAGGGCACCCCCATAATATGTTCCATGGGTGCGGGAAACAAGCTTGACCCCACCGCCTTTGAAGTGGCCGACATTTCAAAAACCTCGGTCTGTCCCCTCGCAAGGGTGATGAGAAGGGAATTAAGGCAGCGGGGCATCAACCACGTTAAAACGGTCTATTCAAAGGAGCCGCCCGTTCCAGCGGTAAATCCGCCAAAAGAAAAAACCGCCGCCGGAAGGTCTGTTCCCGGCAGCGTGTCATTTGTTCCGTCGGCCGTTGGATTGATAATCGCGGGAGAGGTCATAAAGGATCTCATAAAAGGAGATTGAAAGAATAAAACGGCGCAGCACCGCGCAGCTTTTCATTTTCCTTTGCAACAGGCCGCAATAAACAAGACGCATTTCTTTTACACCACATCACTTCGTTTCATAACGGGTTGATTCAAAAAAATGCGCCTCATAAACAAGCTAAGTTTACAAACGCACAAATTCCCCGCCGCTCGATGAAATCGGGCGGCGGGGAATTCCGGTTTATGGCCGTGCAATCCTGCC
>CAKSDF010000261.1 GCA_934444695.1 uncultured Eubacteriales bacterium
TAGGTGCAAAAGCACGCATACAAGCAACATAACAGGGCGCTTAATGAAACAGGTAGAGCCTTTGTGTTAGAACTTTATGCATTCGGATGGTATATACATTATACATACAATTATAATACGGACAGTTAGGGGAGAGACAATGTTAGAAAATATAAAGTCTCCCGATGACATAAAAGACCTTGACAAAAAAGAGCTTGAAAGCCTTTGCCGCGAGATAAGGGAAAAGCTGATAACCACCGTATCCAAAAACGGCGGCCACCTTGCTTCAAATCTCGGGACTGTCGAGCTTACGGTGGCGCTGCACAGAAAATTCAATTCTCCCAAGGATAAGCTCATCTTCGATGTGGGACACCAGTGCTATACCCACAAGCTTTTGACCGGCAGATTTGACGATTTCGATACCATTCGAAGGGACGGCGGCCTTTCGGGATTTTTGCGCCCGAAAGAAAGCGAACACGATATTTTTGTATCGGGACACAGCAGCACCTCCATTTCTGCGGCCTTGGGAATTGCCCAAAGCAACGCCATTTTAGGCAAAACCGATTACACGGTCGCAATAATCGGGGACGGCGCCCTGACCGGCGGTCTTTCCTTTGAAGGACTTAACAATGCCGGAAAGACCAAAACCCGTCTCATTGTGGTGCTTAACGACAACAAAATGTCCATTTCAAAAAATGTCGGAGCCCTGCCGAGACACTTAGCGGTCATCCGCTCGCATCCTTCTTATTTTAATTTGAAAACCAAGGTTGAAAAGGCTCTCGGATTTATTCCTCTTATCGGAAAACCTCTGACCGAGGTTATCAGACGGATAAAAAAAGGAATAAAAAATCTTTTCTACAACAGCACCATCTTCGAGGATATGGGCTTTGCATACATAGGTCCCGTTGACGGACACGACATCGAAACCCTTGAAGATTGTTTTGAAACAGCCAAGCGTATGAAACGCCCCGCCCTTATACATATCTGCACCGTCAAGGGCAAGGGCTATTCCTTCGCCGAAAAAGCCCCTGCCGATTTCCACGGGGTTTCCTCGGGGATGGACATAAATACCGGGGAAAGCAACCCTTCGGGCAAAAGCTTTTCGGGAGCCTTTGGCAAAAAGCTTTGCGAGCTTGCAAAGGACAACAAAAAAATATGCGCCGTTACCGCCGCTATGACCGACGGAACGGGGCTTTCGGAATTTTCAAAACAGTTTCCCGAAAGGTTTTTCGATGTGGGAATCGCCGAGCAGCACGCTCTGACATTTGCATCGGGCCTTGCAAAGGGCGGTCATATTCCGGTTGTGGCTCTTTATTCGGCCTTTTTGCAGCGTGGATTTGACCAGCTTGTGCACGACATAGCGGCTCAGAATTTAAAGATAATTCTGTGCGTCGACCGCGCCGGAATAGTGGGTGAGGATGGAGAAATGCACCACGGCCTTTTTGACGTGGCATTTCTTTCGACATTGCCCGACGCCGTGATATATTCGCCGAAAAATTTTGCCGAGCTTGAAAGCGATCTTGAAAAGGCGGTAAACGGGCAAAACCGACTGTATGTTATACGCTACCCGAGAGGGGGAGAGATCCTTCCTGCCGAAAATGCGCCCCGAGACTTCGAAACCTTTTGCGGAAAGGACAGAACGACCCTTGCGGTCTCCTTCGGCCGTGTGGGAGAAAACGTGCTCGAAGCGGCAAGAGAGCTTGATATCTGCGGACTGAGTTTTAATAAAATTAAACCTATTCCCGAAGATGCCGAGAATTTCTGCCTTAACTTTGATAAAATATATTTCTTCGAGGAAGGTATTGAAAACGGAGGCTTTTGCCAAAATCTTTTAAGCTGTCTTTGCCAAAAGGGATTCAAGGGAGATGCGGTCATAACCGCACCCGAGGATTTTGTGG
>CAKSDF010000262.1 GCA_934444695.1 uncultured Eubacteriales bacterium
GCACAGCTTTCTGCCTAATCATACCTGTTCTTTCAAATCTAATTTTATGCCCTCACCGATCCTGCAAGCAGGAAGAAAGTCGGAACAACTGAACCGACGAAGAAGGAGGGAGAGGAGAGAAACTGAACAGACGAGTCGGTTATGGCAGACGCCATCTACGGCGGCGCAACCATAGAAGCCACCCAAAATGATACGGTGAGACAACTGCAAAGCACCTTGAAAGGGTATCGGCGGCAGTTATCTCATGACGGCGTGTATGCCGTGGCGACACTTATGGCAAACGATGATTCGCGGCAAGATGATCCCGGCCAGGAAGATGGCGAGGAAGGAACGCTTGAAAAAACGGAACAGCCGAGAAAATGCTATATCTTCTGCCCGGAAGGAGACCGTGCGCGTTTATTTGAGGAGTTGGATCACAAAACGGCAGCGCCACTCATTCCCGCGTTTCAGGACTATGTACTTGGTTCGCTCCAAAACCGAGGCGATCTCCGGCAGTTGGAGGTCATCTCGCAAAAGGAGCGGATCGACGCATGGACGCTGGATCTGGCACCGGATGATAAGAATGTCATAGAGGTACTGGAGGAGGGACTGAAGGCCGGGACCATTCAGATCCCCGGCGCTGTACCCGGTGCCCCGGACGGGTTTGACGAGGTCAACAATGTCACAGGGTATCTCAATACCTTCGGCGTGACCGTCGCTGACCGTATCCGCGATCAGTTCGTGCCTATCTTCGATCCAGCCAGAGAGCCGCTTTCGGATGAAGTACTCAGAATCAATGACTATATCATGCAAAAGGCCGGCTATTCCCTCTATGACGCCCAGCTTGCGGTGGCGGAGGCTGTCAAGCGGCAGCTTGACCGCAAGAAAACGGCGCTTATCATTGCGGAATGCGGCTCGGGCAAAACGAAGATCGGCTCGACCGCCCTCGGCGCATTGCATGGCTTATGGGCTGCACAGAAAAAGGACGGCAGAGGGAAGTCTTTCGGCATTGTCATGTGCCCGTCTCATGTCACGCAAAAATGGGCGCGAGAGATTGGGGAAACGCTTCCGAACACCTATGCTAGCATGCTCTTTGCCATTGCAACATAACTGAAAGGCTGTTTTTTATGAAGGCGCATGATGACATGGTCTTGCTCAATATAAATCAAATAGAAACGATATTGACAGAGAGGAGTATCAGGTATATACTAACATCACAACTGCGGTTAAGGCACTCTAACTTCATAACTTTTAAAGTTACCGGTTAACTTAAAAACCGGTTTTTGAATCCATGGGAGTTAGAGCACTTTAACCGATATTGCTTTTCAAGGAGGGCCTTTATGCAAAAAACTCTTTTCCGTCGCATCGGCAGTGGACTTTTGTCCTTGCTGATGATGTCAACACTTGCGATTTCGCCGACATTGGCAGCAGACAGCAGATCCGAATCGGCTGCGGTGAGTACCCAGGCCGCCAGTGATTTTACGATTACACCTGTGGGCACCGTGACGGCGGACAGTACACAGGTTACGCTGCGCATTGACTGTGCAGACACGGAAGTATCCACGGTGAATGTATTTCTTCTGCCGGTAAATACATACGGGTACAATGAGGACAACCCTATTGCAAAAAAATGGAGTGCGGCAATAGGGGATGTGACGCTGGACATTCCTGCCGGAAAGCTGACAACGGGAAGCCGGTTCTGCGTGAAGCTGACTTATACCAAAGATGACGATGTACAGGAGGTATTCAGCGATTATTTCACCGTTGCGGCCTCTGGGGAAAAGACCCGGGCGGAGATCATTGACAACACCTCTGCGGTGCTGCTGCAAAACGGGAAAACCCGCACCGAACCATTTAAGCAGAATGCAAATTCCGTAGATGTTCAGGTGAAGCTGG
>CAKSDF010000263.1 GCA_934444695.1 uncultured Eubacteriales bacterium
ACCCGCTGCCCGAGGGTGCAACCGTCAAGGGCGGCTACTTCACGGCAGAACACACAGGGCTTGTAGCCATTGATGCAGCCGATGTTCCGGTCTACCTCCCTGTCGCGGTGGCAGCGGACGGCACGGTGACCGCGTGGTCGGAAGATACTTATAGTACCGTCTATGTCACACCCAACACCAGTGTCACCCTGAAGCCCACCTGCAAGCTGGAAAGCATCGTCAGCGGCGACGCAAAGCTGAACTATGACGCCAAGGGCGGTTTGGTCAGCTTTACTGTGGGCACGGATGCTGTCCGGCTCAACAGCGCTTTTGCAGGGGAGCTGGTCATTGAAGCAAACGGCTTCCCCAAGGGCACAGAGGGCGGCGTCTACGGAGCCAAGGGGAATGGCTGGTCCTTTGAGCCGGAGCGTGAGCACGCAGAAGTGTTTTCGAGAACTGTCCCCACCCTGATCATCGAAAAGGGCGCTGTGCTGGATTTTGACGCGGTGGAAAACAATGCCAGCGTGGTAAAATTTGCAGTCGAAAACTACGGCACCTTCAGCGGCACACTGAAATCTGAAATGACATCTGACCTGTATGTGTACAACAGGGAGAGCGGCACGATCCGCAACGCCACGCTGGACGGGCTGAACAGCCTTTACAACGACGGCCTTGTGGAGGACTCGGTGCTGAGCGTTGTATATATCGGCAACGGCTGGCGCGAAACGGCGCAGCCCGCTACCATCCGCAACTCTGCGCTGGATATTATCGGCTACGGTTGGCTGGTGGCCAACAGCTCTACCTACAAGGCTGTGCTGGACGGCTGCTATAACAGCGCCGGTTATACAGGCACTGCCACAATCGGCAACGGCGGCACGGTCAAAAACAGCAAAAACACCCTGAAGCTGGTAGTGGAAAACACGGCCGGCTATGACGGCAACGCAAAGCCCTACCAGCCTGTCATTGACGGCGGCGAGTATACCGTTGTCTATAACGAGGAAGGCATTATTCAGGGCAGCCCCACCATCCACGCGCTGGTGGCAAAGGATCCCAAAGACCTGAACGGCGCTACGGATTACTACACCCTGAAATACACCGCACCGGAAGACGCCACCTACTTTAAACAATACATCAACGGCATCAACGGCATGATCGAGGGCATCTGGAGCGCAAAGGTCTCCACCCTCTACGTTGACACCGATCAGAGCACCATCTCGGTCATCACCCACGCCCCCATCAAGAGCGTGAACGGCGTGACCTACAACGGCTCGGTGCCCTATGATGCAGAGCGCTACACCAGCACCATCGACCTGAGCCGGTACGATATCCCGCAGACCCATACCCTCAACCTGAGCGCCACCGACGAGGGCGTGGCAGTGCTGCCGGATGCAGACCCCGCAGACTTTGCCTTTACCTTGCCCTCCAACGCCGTATATGACGGCGAGGAACACGGCGTCACAGTGCGTGCAGCTGCCGGAAAGGGTTATGGCAATGTTACCGTGACCTATATCTCCGGCACAGAGAAGTTTACCGCAGTTTACGATGCGGACGGCGTGCTGCTGAGCGGCAAGCGGCCCGTAAATGCAGGCGATTACACCTTTACCGCCGTGGCAGCGGCTACCGACAGCTGCGCGGGCGGCGATGTGACCCCGCAGGATAACAAATTTACCATCCAGAAGGCCGCGCTGAAGGCAACGGATTTCAACATTCTGGTCAGCTACACCACCGTCAGCGACGGGCAGAGCTATACGGCTTACATGAATGGTCAGAGCCCTGATTCCCCGCTTGTTCTGTTCTACGGCGATACGATCACCGGGTACAAGATCATTCCCTATGCGGATGCCGCTGATAAGCCTGCTGCCTACACCGCTGCCGTCATGGGCGACTATG
>CAKSDF010000264.1 GCA_934444695.1 uncultured Eubacteriales bacterium
CCATATCCCAGCTTGTTTGCGAAATAGCGCATGGTTCCTTCCACCATTCTGCCGTGATGCAGATGAAAATCTTCCTTATTATATTTTTTCAGTAATTCGTAAGCCTCATCTCTGGTAATCATTTTCTGTCACTCCTTTTTTCTTGTCAATCTACCTCTATATTAACAAAACTCCCGCTGACATGCAACCGGTTTTCGGCTGCATGTCAGCTATTCTAAGAACAAACGACATTTTTCTTGAACAAAAATGTCTGTTATGATATAATTTAAACAATCAATGCAAACTTTTTTCATTATTTAAGCTAAGGAAAACACAATGAAACACAAACTATTATCTATTATTCTTTCCGTTTCACTTATTGCAACACTCTGCAATACCAACATGGTGTTTGCTTCGTCCGAAATTATGCTTTCAGATGATGTCGCACTCTTATCGTTAGAACAAACCCCTAACCTTCAAAAAATGGTATTAAGTGAGAACGGAAATATCACTAATGTTACAATCCAAGAAGACTCACATACTGTAACTACAACTTTAGAAAAAGCAGAAACAGGTCGGGAAGACTTCTTTATTGTCGATAAGGATAACAATACTCTGTACTCTTCAATTACAGGAAAAACAATTTCTTTAGATTCGGTTAATGATACTGAAATTTCTCTTTTTTCATCTGCCCCCGATACTGGTAGCTTGAAAATTTCATACAAAACAATGTATGATGCATTAGGCGCAGTTTCTGAAATCATAACAGTTGCATCATTAATCCTTACGATTATGTCATCACAATTACCATATCCGCCTCTGACAACTGCTGCTCTCTTAGTTGATACTTTTAGCTATGCACTTACAATGATTATGAATAAGATTCCTTCAAAGGAAACAAAAAAAGGCGGTCAAGTTAAATACGAAAAAGTTACTTATACAAAACATCAAGCCGGACAAGTCTTTCATACCTATAAATATAAAGTTACTGATCTGGGGGCATATTAAAAAATGAAATCAACACCAAAATATGTTCTGGTTTTTTACATTTACGAATGTATCTATGTGCTGTTTTGGATTCTTGCTCCTCATATAAGCAGTTTCACACTGGCAAATAGTTTGTTGCTGTATGCTGCAAGCACAATTGTTGCTGTTGGTTGGATCGGCTATATGGCATATCGAGTTTTTGTAAAAAAAGATGATAATGTAAATTTGTTTGTCTTGTTCGGACTTGTTTTGATTTTATCAGCAGTTTCCAATTTAAAATAGTATTAGTTTTCTCTGCATAGCAGACCTTTTTCAACATAACTTAAAAAAGCATATCAATCCGGGTATATAACTTTTACTTTCGAACGTTATATACCCTTTTTTTTCGGCATCGCTACTATGAAAAAACCTCTGTACGAGCTCTTTTCAAGGGCAGGCGGATGTGATAAAATAAAGGTGTTGCCTTGCCGGCTGCAGCAAGGCAGGAACACCTATTTGCAGTCAGAAAGTTACTAAAATATATGAACAACAAGGAAACTAAGGAAAACATGCAGCCCCAGAGCCTGAAAGACCGGCTGTACATCGCAACCTTTACAGAAAACTCCGTAGAAGCAGCCAGGTGCTATGGAATCGGTCTGGAACTTAATCACACCTGCATCTCCGAAAACCTGGACGATGCGCCTGAAGTCAGACAGAGCCTGCTTGCACAGATGGCATCGGATATCGAAAAATCCGGTGCCCAAAATCTATTTATACACGGGCCATTTACCGAAATCTATCCGGCTGCCATCGATCCGCGCGCCCGTGAATTTGGCCGCAAACGACTGGACCAGGCCTTTGAGGCGGCGCGCTCCCTGAACATCCACAACATGGTAGTCCACAATGGCTGGCTG
>CAKSDF010000265.1 GCA_934444695.1 uncultured Eubacteriales bacterium
CCTGCCGTTGCCGGAATCATACGCTATCACCTACCCTGTCAATAACAATAAACTTCTGTCCTCCCTGCTGCCTTGCAATTATCACACTCTCACCCTTTTTTAAACCATTGTGCACTGTCAGTTTCTTCTTACCTGTAAGCTTATGAGAGTGTCCGTCCGCGCTTTCTGTAATCAGATCAACATCAACACTGAGGCTGTAATCGGTGACCTGCCGCGTCAATATCAACTGCTTTTCACCAAGCACCATCCTCTGTTCAACATTTATTCTTAACGGTTGTTCACAAACTACCTCTCCGAAATATATATTCATCGGCTTTGATGAATCGACCGCCTCAAGAGCTGCCTTTTTTATCATTGCAATAAGCCCTGTAACATCAGGCAATAAACTCACCACCTCTCAATGTCAAATCCATTCTGTGCTCGCCGTCATTATAGGTGTGGCGGCATTTCTCCACCAGCATAAAATTCTTTACTTTAATGTCTCCCAGATTCAGGTTGACAACAATCATCGAACCTGCCCTCACGCGGTTATCGCCAAGAGCATTGGTAATTCTGAGGTTACGCGTTTTTTTATTATAAAGCGATAACAGCTTATCTGCCTTTGCCTGTCCATTCTCGCCTTTCTGAAGCGTATCGAAATATTGTAGAACACCCCATCTGTTTATATTTGAACTGTCCTGTGCAATATATACCTCGCGGTATCCTGTATCCTCATTGTCATAGGTTAGCTTTATTTTATTATATGTGCTATCATCTATTGATGAGGTGTACTCGAAGTTCTCACCTGTCTCCTCATCCACAACAAAATACGCTCCGGTGTCACCGACATACATTGCTTCAAGGCTTCTGAGTGTGAGCCTGCCGAAATCATCATACAGGACATACATCATTCCTGTGTTCATCAGCGTTATGTCCAGAGCGTTCGCTATCATCTCAAACAATGAAGTATTCTCCTCCACCCTCGACTCAATCACATAGCCTGTATCATCAAGAACTCCGGGATTAAGCGAATAATCGTCTGCAAGAGCTTTAACAAACCCGGACGCAGTCATATTCTCATAAACCCTGGTGTCTTTATTTTTAAGATATCTGAGCTGGTCATAAGCTGTAACGGTAATTATTCCTTCCTTGTCCCGCTGCTGCTTGAATACGAAGCCGTAAAAGACATTATCTCCATCAACGCGGAGGCGGACAGCACTTCCTTCCGAAAAATCAAGCATATCATCCTTGATGACTTTGAATACAAGCTTTCCCGGTGTGTCCTTTCGCTCCGTTGACCACTCTATGCCTTCCTGAACCGCTGGCTGGTACACTTTAGTACCTGTATCATTGCCTATCAGTAATTCAACACTCATATCTCCTCCTACACCGGAATTGTCAATTTCTGTCCCGGCATAATAAGATTAGGATTCCCACCTATAATGCTTTTGTTGGCATTATAAATATCAATATATCTCTTATCATCACCGTAGAAGCGCCTTGCGATGGCACACAGGCAGTCCCCGCTTTTTACCATGTAGCTCTGAGCGGATGATGGTGCAGGTGAGTTGTTCGTCTCACGTTTCGGCTCAACACTTGCCCGCGGCTTTCCAGAGGCAAGCTGTACATTTATCTGCTTGGTTCCATAATCTCTGTACTGTTTTAATTTAAGCTGCACTTCAAAATCAAAACCATTCTTAGCCGATTCGGTAATCTTATAGTCCTCAAGCGACACCTTGATATTAGTACTCAGAAGCTTCCTTCCTGATGGCATACGGCGGCACACAATAAACTGGAACGGCTTAAGGCTGTTTTTAAGGTTTTCAAATATATTAAAGAAATATCCCGCCTCCTTAAATCCATCCTTATAGAC
>CAKSDF010000266.1 GCA_934444695.1 uncultured Eubacteriales bacterium
CCTTAAAGACAGCCCCATTGTCTTTTCTAACAAATTCATTCTGAAATCAGGCAATCCCGCCCTTGACCTTATGTTCAACACCTGGCTGCCCCATCAGATTTTCTGTTCCCGTATTTTCGGACGCACCGCCTTTTATCAGGCTTCGGGCGCATACGGCTTCCGCGATCAGCTTCAGGACATTATGGCAGCCCTCTATCTTTCAAAAAGCACGGCAATCGACCACATTCTGCTGTGCTGCGCCCGCCAGTTTGAGGAGGGCGACGTGCTGCACTGGTGGCACGAAAGCGAGAACGGCCCATTTGGCGTGCGTACGCGGTGCAGCGATGATTTTCTGTGGCTTCCCCTTGCCGTATCGAAATATGTAACGGTGACCGGCGACAAAGATCTTTTAAATCAAAAGGTGCCTTTTTTAACCGCCGCGTCCCTCGATCCAAAGGAAAAGGACAGATACTTTTCCCCCGGCAGTACCGACCGAGAGTACACTGTTTTCGAGCACTGCAAGCGCTCCTTTTTGCGGGTAAAATTCTCAAAGCGGTTTTTGCCGCTGATGGGCAGCTGCGACTGGAACGACGGCTTTTCGGGATTTTCAAAGGGCGGTGAGAGTGTGTGGCTGGCCGAGTTTTATATTCTCGCAGCCAAAAGCTTTTTGCCTATTTGCGATATGATGGGCGACAAGCAGCTTTCCGAAACACTTAAAGAAAATATATCAAGGCTTTACGACAGCATCTGCACCCACTGCTTTGAAAGCGACCGATATCTGCGGGCATTTTTGCCCATAGAAAAGCCCATTGGTTCAGAGCGCTCGCCCGAGGATAAAATCGACCTGCTGCCTCAGGCCTTTGCAGCCCTTTGCGGTCTGCCCTTTACCGAATACAACAAAAAAGCCCTCGACACCGCCTACACCTGCCTTTTTGACAGAAAGAACGGAATTATCAAGCTTTTTGATCCTCCCTTTGAAAATATGCCGGTGGGATATATCGCCGATTATCCAAAAGGACTCAGGGAAAACGGCGGGCAGTCTACCCACGGAGCGGTGTGGCTGATCTCGGCCCTGTTTAAGGCGGGAGAAACCGAAAGAGCGGCCGAGCTTTTGCGGGCGGTGCTTCCGTCATACAAATGCACGGATAAAAACCTTGCCGAAAAATATATGGTCGAGCCATATGCCTTAGCGGCCGATGTTTACGGCGGAGAGCATACGGCCGGACGGGGCGGCTGGACCCACTATACCGGCGGGGCGGGATGGCTTTATCAGGTCATTTTAGAACAGCTGCTCGGAATAAAGATAAGCGAAAACGAACTGACAATTCACCCGCAGCTGCCCAAAGGCTTCGGCGATTTTACGCTGAAAATTTTATACGAAAGCACCGACATCACAATAACCTGCCGCGAAAGCAAAAGCAACGACACAAAAGACAGGACAGTAACCGTTCCGCTGGACGGAAAAACGCACAGGGCAGAGATATAAAGCGGCGTGCCTTCTGTATAATATTAATCAAGAAGCAATAGGTAACGTTGAATAAGTATGGTATCCGCAAACGGATGATAAAAAACGGGCAGAGCCAATGCCAAGGCTGTCAGCTATGACGTAAATCCGCCGCAAATCATAGATGGTAGGTAATAATGCGGTATATCTATTATAAATAAAGCCTTTAACCTCTTGGATATACTATTTTTTTCTTGATAAAATCCTGCGTTTATTGTATAATGTTACGGAATAGCGTGGGGCAGTTTTTTCTCGCCTTTTTTCGCGCCGTTTATTTCAAAAAATTTTAAGCAACAGACGATCGAACCCCGCACGCCTTAAAAATGTTAAATTCCCCGTTTTTATCGGCAAAGCATCCCTGA
>CAKSDF010000267.1 GCA_934444695.1 uncultured Eubacteriales bacterium
TTTTATACCCTTAAAGATACGATTCTCCGTGCGGCAGCGGAGTTAAACATCGAGGAAATCGTGGCGCCGAGCGAAGGGACGGACATTTGTGAGTGGCTTCGGGAGATGTTCTGCCGTATCTTTGGCCGTTTTGCCGATGATCTCTCGCTTGGGGAGCAAATCTGCAGCTACATTCAGGAAAACTACCGGTCGCCGGAACTTTCCCTGAAATCCATATCGCAAAGGTTCGGTATTTCCGTTGCCATGAGCTCCAGGGTGTTCAAGGCCTCCACCAATGTGAATTTTTCCGATTTTGTCTGCCGCCTGCGGATCGAAAGGGTGAAGGAATTGATGCGTGCAGGCGTTCTTTCAGTCCGCACGCTTTGCCAGGAGGTAGGCTATGAAAACGACTACTCCCTCCGGCGGGCTTTTCAACGTTATGAAGGAATCTCTCTCGCTGAGTATCGAGAGAAACTCCAGAAGAAAAGGCCCCCAGCCGGAGCTTCCCTGAGAGGCTGAGTCGGTTGCTAGGCTGCGGAATATCCTGCAACTCTTACGCATAAAAGGCAAATTACCGGGGAAATCGGGCTGCCCGAGAAAAACATGATTCTAGCCTTGAAAGCCATTGTGGATCCGGCGCGAAACGCTTTCGGATGTAGGGCAGGAGCGACAATTATCGACGGTTTCTGCTGCAATTTTCCCATCTGTACGGTCATGTTGGAAAAATCGCCATGAAAAAGGGCCGCCCGGAAAGGGAAGGTAAATTAAGCGAACATTGAAGCAAGGGACGGTATAGCTAAACGGCTATGCCGTTTTCTGTTGTGCTTGAGTTTTTGTCCGTTCAAAATCAAATGTACCGATGAAGTTATAAACAATCGTGATTTCCCTTGTCTTGGATTTCCTTATCGGTATGGGAACCCTCTATACGGTCTATAAGCTCTCGCAAAATGGAAGCGTCAAGTTCCTGCATATTGGTGTACTTCTTTACGACGCTGATAAACGCTTTAACTTAGAAGCAGAGCTTTCTGCCGCCGTCTGCACAGACGATTTTGTCTTCAAAAAGATTGGCCAGCGTAGCGCAGATTTTCTCTCGTAGTCGTGCTTTAAGGTTTGCCCTACATTTTAGGGCAAACCTGATTTTGAATTGCGCTTATGCTGAATCTGCGGATTGCCATAGCGTTGCAGATAACCCGAAATAGCATAGGCGGAACAAGGTCGGCGTCCGACAGATCCGACATGATAATGTGCTTTGTGCCGAGAGTCAGATTTGTAGCCACACAGTAAAGGGTGTAGGCTCTTTCGGAGCAGCTGTTGAGCTTGATATTCTCGAAGAACACACAGCCGTTATTTATATGGTGCTTGCAGCAGCTCTACAGCCTTTAGTCGGCGGTGAGCAGATGCAGCGCCGATGCTCGACGCCGTGAACGCCATCCGCCCCGAAGATTTGCGTAAGCAATAGAATGACATTTCCCGATTTTTGGGGATTTTTCCGAAGATTTTTACAAAAGCAAAAAGAAACCGCACAACCACGGAAAAGCCCGTAGTTATGCGGTTTCTTGGGGTCTGGCGGAGTTGGAGAGACTCGAACTCTCGCGCCGGGGTTTAGCCGACCTACGCCCTTAGCAGGGGCGCCTCGTCACCAACTTGAGTACTACTCCGAATTGCTGTACGTTTTTACAAAACTATGGCGGAGAGGATGGGATTCGAACCCATGTGCCTTTTGGGCAAACGGTTTTCAAGACCGCCTCGTTATGACCGCTTCGATACCTCTCCGTGATTTTGCGACTTTATTATTTTACCATAATCAAGTATATATGTCAATCATTTTTTTATACTTTTTGAAT
>CAKSDF010000268.1 GCA_934444695.1 uncultured Eubacteriales bacterium
AACAACTGCTTGATTCATCAGATAATTGTTACAATAATTAACCTTGCAACTTAATTTTTGGCAGTTGTCTATTTGTATATAAATTTTATAATCGTCAATGGTTGTAGATCCGATATTAGAAACTTCAAAATATATATCACACCATCGGTAATCAACATTAGACGTTTGATTAAAAATTGATACTGGCGGAATAATTGGGGTCCATATATCTTCTGTATAATTTCGTTCGCGCAATTTGTATTTTTGGGTTATACGGAAGTATTCAGGATGTAATGCATCATCGTCATCATCAAAAGATATGGATATATTTACATCTGAATTATCTGCATATTGGCAGTTGTTTATATACCAATTATATGTCAAGCGATGCTCTTTGAGCAAATCAACAATATCTTCCCAAGAAAAGATGTCTATTGCAAAACCACCATTGGTAATATTTTCGACATTTTTTTCTCGAATATATTCTTCAATTGTTGCATCTTTAACAGCAGTAGTAGCAAAATAAAAAGCTTTTAAGGCAGGTTTGAAATTTTTAGCTTTTGTAATTTCGGCGTCTATCTCTTTTTTCGTAAGTTGGGCGTGAGTGTAATTATCTTTACCTTTACATTGAATACCGTAATATTCAACACTGCTATTCGGTGTCCCATATACGTCAACCCCGCATTGCTTCTGCCCACTTCGCCCATTGCGCTTAATGGTATCCGAACAATTCCAAATTTCGCCCCACAATTTTTTGCAGAGTAGTTCAAAGTCTTGCCAATTCTCCGGTGGTCGTATTTGTGTGGGAGCTATCATATTTATTCTTTATTTTTAATTAAATTTTTGGGGTTGACTTGGAGAATCCTTGCAATCTCGAACAACTGTTCTATGTTGAGTTGGCGGCGGTTGCAGGCGTAGGCATTGATGATGTTGAAACTCTTACTGAGTTTTTCAACCGACCAAGTCTGTTTAATATCTTTTTTCGTCTTTCTTTTATGCGGGGCATGCGAAATAGGATTTCTGCCATATTTTGCGATAAAGATAGCAAAAAAACTATGCTGATAAAAATTCGATTTCCGAAAATACACATAGCTTTTGGACCTAAAGATATCCCCTCGTCGGTTGCCTTCGGGAAAGATAAGCCCGGGACGGTCGGCCGAGCCTCCCTCTTCGCCTCTGGGGCGGAAAAATCATCCTCGCCGGAGCTTCGGTATTTTTCCGCCCCTGCGTCTTCGCCGCGGGCTTATGAATCTTCCCGAGGCAACCGACCCGTTCGGGATATAAAGCCTCATAACATATTATTCATTTGCTTGCGCGATAAAAACAATAATATTCGTGTGAGCGGAAAACACGTGAGACCCACGGTAAAAACTGTTAGATGTTATGCAGACTACGAAAATGAACACGCAATCGAAGAAGAGGGGCAAGAATGCAAACCGCAAGACGGCTTTTTCCGACATCGCCGGACAGGAAGCACGGGATGCGGCTCGTGCCGAGATTCCCGAAGAAGCGCCTATCGAATCGCAAAAAACGGCTGATGAGGAATGTCCGTTCATAGACCAGCCGGAAGTTTATGCCGAGGCGAATGTCCGGTTGCTGGACCTGAACAAGATCGTCAATTCGACCTACAATCCCCGCAAGAACTTCCGTGAGGATACGCTGCTGGAACTTGCCGAGAGTATCAAACAGTCAGGCGTTCTTCAACCTATCTGCGTGCGTCCGAAGAACGAGGGCTTCGAGATCGTCTACGGCGAGCGCCGCTACTGGGCCGCTGCGATGGCAGGTTTGCAGTTCATCCCGGCCCTTATTCGGGAGTTGTCGGATGCCGAGGCCGAGGATGCTG
>CAKSDF010000269.1 GCA_934444695.1 uncultured Eubacteriales bacterium
ACCATCCTCTCTAAGATACATTCCTATGCTTTTGACAATCTGCTCCGATCCGGCAGCTGCAACACATTGACCACTATTGTCAAATATCTGCATATCCAATTTCAACAGAAGAGATGAAACATCCAAAAAAGATTGTAAAAATTTTTTATGATCTGTCAATTCACTCATGATGTCCCCTCTTTCTTAAAAGATAAATTCATTGATAGTATACCAGAAGAAACATCAAATGAAAAGGTGTACTTAAGGTCTCAAATTGAAAAACAAGACGTTATTGAGTCTCAAAATGATACCTCCTGATTGTCCCACAATTTCTTCAGAAACCCCACTTTTTCCCCAAATTACATCTCATGTTGAGATTAAAGCTAGCCTAAGCCATGAGCGTCTTCACATAAAATGCCTGAAATATCAGGGTTAGCGATTCTCATAAAATTGGCACGAAAATTGCTTATATAAATAAACAGGCATAGAAATAAAGGTCATCCTTAAAATGCCAACTATATTAAAGGAGGAATGATATGAACACTAAAAAAGTAGAATGCCTGTTGTTATCCGAGCCTGATCTTCTCGATTTAGGGGTATTGGATATGAAACAGTGTGTAAAAACGATGGAGGAGGTTTTTCATCTGTATGGCCAGGGAGATTTTCTCATGCCTGGCCCATATGAACGAGATCATGGTGCTATGATCCAATTCCCCATGGAAAAACGGATTTACAATATGCCTGTTGAAACTCCAGACCGGCGGTATGTCGCCATGATCGGATATCTAGGCGGCCGCTTTCATGTTTGTGGCGGAAAACTTTACGGTTCTAATATCGAAAATCGCGCAAAAGGACTTCCCCGCTCCATACTGACCACTTTTCTAAGCGATGTTGATACCGGTGCCCCCCTTGCCATTATGTCTGGTAATTTGATTTCCTCTGTGCGCACTGGAGCCATTCCAGGCGTTGCTGCAAAGTATATGCAATCTGAGAGCGCTTCTACTGTCGGCATCGTAGGAGCCGGCGTTATCAGCCGGAGTTGTTTACTGTCAATCTGCGAAACCATGACCAATAAAAAGCAGGCCCTGGTTTACGATATTGTAGAAGAGAATGCTCTTCGCTTTTGCCAGGAAATGAGCCAACTAATCGATATCGATATCCGCCCTGCAAGCTCTCTGGAAGAGATGGTTCGTCAAAGTGACATTATCAGCTGTGCCTCCTCTGGCAAAACTCCCGCCCATATTAAATCCACATGGCTGAAAGACGGTGCATGCATTATGCTGATCGGGGCTAGCATGTTGGATGAAGAACTCCTCACAGATCCCAACACAAAATTAGTCATCGATTCCCATAAAATGCATGAAATATGGTTAAACGACGCAATTGAACGCACCGGCAGCATTGAATCTGCCGAAGGGCTTTATCCATCTTATCAGTACATCAAACTGCTGTATGATGGTAAAATCCCCAAGAACGCCTGCGTAGAACTCGGTGACGTTGTTACAGGAAAGGTTAAGGGGCGTGAAAACAATAAACACAAGTCCGTATTCATTTCTGGCGGTCTCAGTTTGGAAGATATCGCCTGGACCTATGAAATGTATCAGCGCGCTCTACGCGAGGGAAAAGGTACCCGATTTACTTTTTTTGATGAGGCCCATTGGAAATAATTTCAGGAATCTTAATACAAATGCGGTTTTTTGAGGCCATGAATATCGCAGGAATCAATGTTAAATTTTACTATTAGAAGGAGCTGTAAAAATGAAAAATTACCGTATTACCAGCTTGCTGCTATCAGTTCTGTTGATCCTCGGTCTGTTTGCCGGC
>CAKSDF010000270.1 GCA_934444695.1 uncultured Eubacteriales bacterium
GGAAAGAGCACAACTGGCGATCTTGACGGAGACAAGAAGATTACCGCCAACGATGCGCTTATCGTGCTTCAGTACAGTGTCGGAAACAGAACACTTACCGATGTGCAGCTCAAGGCATCCGACGTCAATAAGGACGGCAAGGTCAACTGCCTTGATGCACTGATGATTCTTCAGGCATCGGTTGGCAAGAGAACACTTGGCTGATATTTGTTAATCATCACTGATCAAGGGGTTCCTTGATTGTTCACACTTGTCAGGGAATCCTTTGATTTTTCACTCTCTCTTAAATTAAAAGCAAAGGCGCTATGTGGCAATGTGCTGCATAGCGTTTTTGCAATGGTGCTGTGCGTTTCTGCTATAGCGCAAATAACCGTGCCTCGGTATGTGCGTTTCTGCTTCTGTTGAAATAGTTTCAGCGATGTGGAATGGCGCGTGACATTATTGTAATGGTGTATATAATTGCGGCTCGGCGGCCGTTAATGGGTTTATCATTAGTTTATCGTTATATGATTTCAGCAGCCGCAAATGGCTATGTCCCATTGTTTGTATTGACAAAGCGCTGTCGCTTGTTATAATTATATTGCCTGAAATTGCAGCCGAATGTCGACCGCCAGCCAATGCGATGTAAAAAAACTTTGGCCGGAAGATATGCGGCGCGGCCGACCATTCAAATGAGGTGATAAAATGGGATTTGTTCCTTTGGTATGCCCCCGATGCGGCGCAAATATCGAGCTTGACGGGAGCAGGGAATACGGATTTTGCCAATACTGCGGTACGAAAATTGTGCACGATCATCAGGATATACATATCTCGGGCAGCGTTAATATCGACCGGAGCAGGGAAATCGAAAGCCTGCTTATGCGGGCAGGAACCCTTATGTCTCAGGGCAGGGAGGAAGAGGCGCGGCTTCTTTATGAAAAGGTACTCGAAATGGATGGGTACAATGTCGAGGCCGGAAATGCCCTTCGTGCCATCGAAAGTGTTATAATCGAGCCTAATCTGACCATCCGCGACACCAAAAAGACGGCATACGCTTATATAAATGTGAAAATTGATAATACCTATAAAACTAAAATTGCCGCCGGAAGCAGTAAGAGTTTTATGCTGCCCTGCGGGAATCACACGGTGACAATTTCCTGCTCGGCGGTGGAGAAAAAGACCATTCCGATTTTAATAAGGGACCGTTATTCAAAATGGTCGATTGTTATAGAACGCAAGGCCTTTGGCAGAATGCTGACCGATATTTCCTCGACCGGGGTATAAAAAAGGCTTTGATGCCGTGATTTTTTTGCGGTGCGGCCGACCGGCGGAAGGCTTGATGTGGGTGCATCCGATTTTCATCTGCTTTGAACGGAGGAAATATATGCAAATGAAGAAAAGGTATCCTGTTGTTCTTACCCCCGATAAAAGCGGGTTTACCGTATATATACCGGATTTTGATATATACACGCAGGGTGAGACGCTTGATTCGGCCCTTCAAATGGCAGGGGATGCAATCGGCCTGATGGGTATCGATATGGAGGACGATAATTTGCCCATTCCGGAACCGCGAAAGCTTTGCGATGTCAAGACAGAAAATGATCAAAGGGCGGTTGTTGTGGATGTGGATTTTGCCGAGTACCGACGCAAAAACGACAAATGGCAGGAGCAATCGAAAGCTGAGTACCGACGTAAAAAAGACAGACGGGCAGGGGCAACCGAGGGCTGAGTACCGCTCAAAAACAATAGACGGGGAGGAGTGGCCGAAAGCCGAGCGCCGCCGCAAAAACGGCAGATGGGATGAAACGGCCGTGGAC
>CAKSDF010000271.1 GCA_934444695.1 uncultured Eubacteriales bacterium
GGTATGATCCTCTGCCGCGAAGAGCTCGCGAAGGCTATCAACAAGGCAGTCTTCCCTGGCACGCAGGGCGGTCCGCTCATGCACATCATCGCCGCTAAGGCAGTATGCTTCGGTGAGGCTCTCAAGCCGGAATTCAAGACCTATCAGGAACAGATAGTCAAGAACGCAAAGGTCCTTGCCGACTCGCTTATGGCAGAGGGCTTCAACCTCCTCTCCGGCGGAACCGACAACCACTTGATGCTCCTAGACCTGCGCTCGATGCACATCACCGGCAAGCAGCTTGAGAAGCAGCTCGACGAGGTCTATATCACCGTCAACAAGAACGCCATCCCGAACGATCCGGAATCCCCGTTCGTCACGAGCGGCGTCCGCATCGGCACCCCCGCCGTCACCTCGCGCGGTCTTGTCGAGGACGACATGAAGAAGCTCGCTCACCTCATAAAGCTCGCGGCGACCGACTTCGAGAACAGCGCGGACTATATCCGTTCCGAAGTCACCGCTATCTGCAAGAAGTACCCGCTTTACGAGGGTTGATAGAATTTCAGACAATTTTCCCATTTAAGGGACATATTGGCAGCGTAAACATACCGCGCGATCCGGCGGAGGAGCCATGATACAGAATCTCGATCTATATCCGGTCTTCATGCAGACCGCGAAGAGCCGCAGCATCTCGCGCGCCGCGAAGGAAATGCACATCTCACAGCCGGCGGTCAGCCTCGCTATCGGCAAGCTCGAGGACGCGCTCGGCGTCAAGCTGTTCTTCCGCTCAAACCGCGGTATCAGCCTGACAAATGAGGGAAGCATACTGCTCGAGCATCTCTCGAGCGCTTTCTCGCTGATCGAGGCGGGGGAAGAGAAACTGCGCGACATCGCGGGGCTGCGGAGCGGAACCCTGCGCATCGGCGCGAGCGACATGACCCTGCGGTTCTTCCTGCTCGACTATCTCGAGCGGTTCCGCGATCTCTATCCCGGCGTCAGACTTACCGTCACGAACGCTCCGACGCCGTCGACGCTTGAAGCGCTGCGCGGCGGGCTCATCGACTTCGGTGTCGTCAGCGAGCCTGTCGACACGAGCGACGAAGCGATCGAGTTCATCCCCGTGAGGACAATACAGGACATCTTCGTGCGGTCGGAAAAATACACGGTCGCGGAAAAGAAGCTCGACCCGGTGCTGCTCAGAAAATACCCGCTCATACTGCTTGAGAAGGAAACCTCGACAAGACGGTATATAGACAGCTTCTTCGGTGAGGGTACACTCAGTCCGTCGATCGAGCTCGCGACGAGCGATCTTCTCATCGAGTTCGCGAGACGCGGGATCGGGATCACCTGCGTTGTCGAGGACTTTGCGAAGGATGACCTCGCATCCGGCAGACTCTGCCGCGTCGAGCTTCGTCATGAGCTCCCGCCGCGGAGATTCATGCTCGCTCATCTTAAAAATCTGCCGCTTCCGGCGGCGGCGTCCCACATCATACGTGAGATACTGTCCGACCTTGGCGGAGAAAGCAATGATCAGAAAAATGAGACTTAATACCGCGGAAATACTCTGCGTCGGCACCGAGCTTCTTCTCGGCGACATCGTCAATACCGACGCGGCGTTCATCTCGAGACGCCTCGCCGCTCTCGGGATAAATCAATACTCGCAATCGGTCGTCGGGGACAATCCTGAACGGCTGAAAAGCGCTCTTTCGCTCGCGATATCGCGAAGCGACCTCGTCATCCTGACCGGCGGTCTCGGTCCGACATACGACGATCTCACAAAGGAG
>CAKSDF010000272.1 GCA_934444695.1 uncultured Eubacteriales bacterium
TATTCAACAAAGTTTTTCGGCATTATTATTCGGCGCGATTGTTTAACGCAATTATTTATTGCCGCTAATCTTTTTTTCCTTCTTAACCGGCTTGGTCAGAAGGCTTATGAATCCCGCCGCCGTTCCGACACCGTAAAACGTATGCAGCAAAAAGAACAGAATGGGCAGGGTGAGATAAAGAGGATGGAAATCTCCCTTTTCTTTAATGGCGCCGACGGTCATAAGAATGGCCGCCGCAAAATAGCATCCGAAAAAGAGAACCGGGAAAATCCAGCTTACAAATCCCAGGAGTATTGCCGCAATAATGCCCATCACAAACACAAACGGCACAAAATGATAGGTGCTTAAACAGCCGGGACAGATCTTTTTTGTTCTGCCCACCCAGTATCCGTTGAGATACTTTTGTTTTAACATCTTTTTGAGATTGCTGCGGGTGTGCTGATAGGAAATTATGTCGGGATAAAGGCAGATGTTATATCCTGCCTGACGGATGCGGTAGTGCATTTCGTTATCCTCGGTTCGGGCGAGATGCTCGTTGAACAAACCTGCCTTTTCAAAGACCTCACGACGGTATGCACCGTGGAAAAGCGACTTGACATATCTCTTTGTTCCGTTACGGCGAAAATCGGCTGCGCTTGAACCGAAAACCGAGCTTTCTGCCATTAAAAGGGTCTGCTTAAGAGGAGTGGAACCGTCGATTATGTTGGGACGGGCACCGCCTGTGACCATTTCTCCCTCCTCGTGGTGGCGGACGTTGTTTTCCACAAACTCGGGAGGAATTTCCGAATGTGCGTCGATGCGGAAAATGATATCGCCAGACGATGCTTTAATGACCTTATTCCAGCCGGATGCCTGCTTTTTCTCAGGATTTTCCACGATGAGAATATTGCGGTATTCATAAAGGTGCTTTTCTCTGAACTGCTCAAAAATCTCGGGTGTGCGGTCGGTGGAGGCGCTGTTTACGAGCACGATCTCGGTCAGACTTTTGGGATAGGTCTGGCAAAGGAAGTTGTCGAGCAGCTTTCCGATAAGCTCCTGCTCGTTAAAGGCCACAACGCCGATGGAAACTGTGAACATTTTTTTCTCTCCTTTAAAATCCGCGCAAAGAAAAAAGAAGGAAGATGGTAAACCCACGCGGCACTTTCTCGGTTATGATACTACATATCTGATTATTTTTCAACAACAAGTTTTTATAGTTGCACACAAACGTGCAACTAATCCCTCCTTTTGAACCCTTTAATAAAGGAGGTCTTTTAATTGAAAGAAAATTCTTTAAAAACAAACCGCGAAGAAAGTGTGGAGAGAGAACAAATGATACAGCAGAAAAGCACTGTCGAATGTGCAGAAAAAAACACTGCCGAAATCACATCGGAAAAACAGCAGGACGTAAAACCGTCCTTTGTGATATATTCCGAATGGGAGGAAAACTGCACCCTTCTTTCAAACGAACAAAAAGGGCAGCTCTTTTCGGCAATACTGGCCTACGGCGGGCGGGGAGAGGACATTTCCTCAAGGCTCGACGGGGTGACGGCAATGTGCTTTTCCTTTATAAAAAATCAGCTCAAAAGGGATGCCGAAAAGTATCAGAGCGCCGTTAAGCGAAATTCCGAAAACGGCAAAAAGGGCGGACGGCCAAAAAAGCAAAAAGACGATGCATCGGCCGACGAACAGGAAGAAGCTCAAACCGATGACTGCACAGCCGCAGCAAAACCCGCAAAATCTGCAAAAAAGAAAAGTGTAAGGT
>CAKSDF010000273.1 GCA_934444695.1 uncultured Eubacteriales bacterium
CGCGGGAGCAGGCGCTGGTTTTTGAATTTCTGCGTCAGTTCTTTTCTATCGAGAATGTCCGTATCTCGAACGGCGAATAGTCGAACCCGAATCCACCGTCGGCAGAGCGTGGTTCTCCGATGCGTTCTTCAAGTAAATTGCACTCGTGAACCTCTCCCTTGAGTCCTTTGAGCGTGATACGCGCTTTTCCGCTCGCGCCGTTTGACTCGTAAGCGCGGATGATGATTGACTTCCGGTCCTCCGAGCGCTTGACGGTGTCAATTATAATGTCTCCGGAATCGCAGGTGAGCAGCTGGAGCCCGTCCGCTTTTTCAGCGGTCTGCCGGTCGCACTCGAACATTCTGACCGGATGATTGAACTCATGCGCGCGGCGCGGGACCTCGCCGTCCGCGTAGCTGCCATTATGCGGGTAAATCGCGTAATTTATCTCGTGCGTCCCGATATCGGCGTCCGGATCGGGATACGTCGTTCCGCGGAGGAGCGAGAGACCGAGAATGTTCCGGTCGCACGAATGACCGTACTTGCAGTCGTTTATCAGCGCCGCTCCATGAGCGCTGTCGGAGAGATTGGCGAACTTGTGCGCGCAGACCTCTAACTTCTGGACGTCCTCCTCGCACGAGGGCACAGTCGGGCGGAAGAAAGTGCCGAACCCGGTCTCGTAAGCGGCGTTCTGAGCCATGATGTTCATCGGGAAATACACGCGCAGTATACGGTGGCGGAGGCTCCAGTTGATTTTTGTCCTGAATTCGGTCATCGCCGAATCGGTTCCGAAGACGATATCCTGTATGATCTCGCAGCCGTCAATGGATTTATCGACGCGGATTACAGTTCTGAGGGCGTTGTTCTCGATTACGCTCAGGCTTGTCTTCCAGCCGCATTGCACCTCACGGTCCGCGTACTCGGGGTAAAGGTTCCACGCGTCCTCGAACTGAGGTCCGTCAATAAAGAGTCTGATGTCGTTTCCGATGTCGCGCAGCACCTGTCTGTCGGCGCGCTTGTCATACAGGGAAACGAGCCTTCCGAGCCGATCGATGACCGCACGGCAAAGCGTCGTCTCGACCGAAAGACCGTCGACGACCTCGTGGATTTCCGCGTTACGCTCGACGCGAGCCGTACCTTCGGAAACCTTGAACGCCTTCGCTCCGAGAGCCGGGAACTCAGCACGGAACAGGAGCGTCTTTCTGTCGCCGAGAAGTACAGTCGGAATTATATTCCCGTCGGAATCGGCGACTACCGCGCTTTCCGGAAGCTCGTGCCCGGCGCTGTATTCACAAAGCGCGTTCCGCTCCCATGACAGGGTGTTTACCGCGAGAATCATATCTTTTCCTGATTCAAGCCCCGTGGAAGCTATGAAGTCGGCGCGGGCTTTGTCGATCGCGGCGTAGTTTTCGGCGCTGTCCTCGGTGTAAACCGCATTGATTGAGCTTCCCGGGAGTATATCATGGAATTGCATTGTCAGCACACGCTTCCAGCAGTCGCTCATGACGCTCCAGTCCGGCTTGTGTCCGAGCAGCTCGGCGAGCACCGCGAGTTTTTCATCAGACTGGCACCCTGTCTCCGCGACGCGGTTACTGCGCTTCGCTTTTCCCTGTGATGTCATTGTGCCGCGGTGGTTCTCGACGTAGAGCTCTCCGAAATATCTCGGGAGCTCGTCGTTTTTCGACGAGAGACGCTCGAAGGAGTTGTCGGCACGAATAAACTCGGTTCTTGGGAGCCCGGGAAAATCCGCAAGTCTGT
>CAKSDF010000274.1 GCA_934444695.1 uncultured Eubacteriales bacterium
TTTCCCTGTTCCCCCTTGAGCAGAATCTCAGGAGTAGCCATCAGCCACATCCCCGACTGCGGGGTATAGACCAGGGCAACGAAGAGACGGGGATACATGCGGCATGCCTTCATAAAAAGACTTTCGAAACCCTTCTCTGCCGTTCGCAATGTTGCCTTTCTTGCCAGCACTATCTTTCTGAACGTTCCTTTTTCCAACTCCCGATGGAAACATTCAAAATCCTCGGCATAGCCATCACGGGCAGGAATATTCCCCTCTAATTCCGATTCCGAGCCAGAGGCTGAGGCTGTTCGTGCATCAGAAACTGCTTTCTGAGCAGAGCCTGCTTTTGCATCAGGAATATCAGAATCAGAGATAGCCAGGAGCCTGCTTTCATCGGGATGAATAAGCAGCACAGGGCAATCGCTGGACGGCGAGAAGGGAGCAATGACAAAGCCCTCCTTGCCATTCAGTTCTGCCACAGAAGAGAGCACCTCCGGCTCCCCCTGATGCTGCGCCACAAAACGAGCGTGATGCAGATAAGGCAAACGATAGTATGCAAATGCTGTCATGCCTTATTCTTCTGTCTTTTTAGATTTCTCTGTATCTGATTCTTTCTTCGACTCACTCTTTTTAGGAGTAAACACATAGTTGGTAACCTGCACGGTGCAAATCAATTCGCCCGCAGTATTCTTGATGGCTACCTCCCAGGTATGCAGGGTTCTGCCCTTATGAACGAGTTTGGCGTATGCCGTAACCGTATCTCCCTCGCTAACAGCCTGAACATGAGTTCCGCTCACATTGATGCCCACAGCTATCTGTCCCGGACACGTTGCCAGGGAACCGATGCCAGCCACATTCTCGGCAAGCGCCAGAGAAGCACCACCGCTCAAGAAGCCGAAAGGCTGACGGTTACGCTCATCCACCTTCATAGAAGCCTGAAGCGTATCAGGCTCAGGGGTTGAGATAAAATGCATTCCGAGGGTTTTAGAGAGTCCATCGGTTTTGCTTATTCTTTTTACTAATTCGTCTATGTTCATCCTTATCAAAATTTAAGTTGGTTGTTTGGGAGGACTTCCAGGCTAACCATGTTCCAGCTTGACTCATGCTTGATTCCGCTTTGACTTGGTTTCCATTTGACTTAGTTTTAATTTCACCAGTCCCCCATTTTCTTGCAAAAGTAATGCAAATCCAAGACAAAACAAAATAAATAAGCCTTTTTTAACTAGAGAGGTGATTCTTTTCATATAAATCACCTTATTTATATTAAAAAGCATAAAAATAGCACATGAGTTTGGAAAATTATTTGTATTTTTGCACCAAAAATAAGGAAATAAAAAGATATATCTGAATATAATATGAACATTTTAGAGTTAAGCGAACAGGAAATCGTTCGCAGACAGAGTCTTCAGACATTGCGCGAGATGGGCATCGATCCATATCCAGCAGCAGAGTTTCCAACCAATGCATTCAGCACTGATATCAAGGCTGAGTTCAAGGACGAGGACGAGCCACGCCAGGTAGTTATCGCTGGCCGTATGATGGGTCGCCGCGTGATGGGTAAAGCAAGCTTCGCTGAGTTGCAGGACTCAAAGGGAAGAATCCAGGTCTATATCGCCCGCGACGAGATTTGTCCAGACGAGAACAAGGACCTTTACAATACAGTATTCAAGAAGCTCCTCGACATCGGTGACTTCATCGGCGTAAAGGGTTTCGTTTTCCGTACACAGACTGGCGAGATTTCTGTTCACGCCAA
>CAKSDF010000275.1 GCA_934444695.1 uncultured Eubacteriales bacterium
ACCTTAGACTGCCTCAAAAGAGCCGGCCGTGTAAAGGCTTCGTCGGCATTTTTCGGCAATCTTTTCGGCGTTAAGCCCATTATAATTTCTGATAAAAATGGTAATCAGACCCCCATTAAAAAGGTCAAGGGCAGAAAGACCTCCATGGAGGAAATCGTAAATCTTTTAAAGGAAAGCATTGTCGATCCTGAGCAGCAGTGCGTCTACATTGCCCACGCCGACTGCGAAACCGAGGCCGCCCGTTTAAAAGAACTTGTACTTGCAAACATTCCCTGCAAAGAGGTCTATACCCTCTACATCGGGCCGATCATCGGCGCATCCATTGGGCCTGACGCCCTTGCCGTTTTCGGTTTCGGAAAGGAAGTAGAATTTGAAGGATGAGTGAAATGAAAAGGGATGTTCTTGACGGACAGACATTTAAAAAGCTTTTAAACGGCGGCGCCGCCAATCTCAGCCTTAATTCCAAGACGGTAGACGATCTTAACGTCTTTCCTATTCCCGACGGCGACACCGGAGAAAATATGAGCCGCACCATAAGGGGCGGGGTATCGGGTCTTGAAGGATACGGCGGAAATTCTCTTTATGAGGCTGCCTCCATTTTGGCCGACGGAATGCTGCTGAGTGCCCGGGGAAATTCGGGCGTTATTCTGTCAAGGCTTTTTTACGGAATTGCCGTAGGTCTTGAGGGAAAAAACGAGGCGACGGTTGACGAAATCGGCTTTGCAATGAAAAAAGGTGTCGAAAGCGCATATTCTGCCGTTTCCAATCCCACCGAGGGCACCATTCTGACCGTTGCGCGGGAAGCCACCGATTATGCCGTTTCGAGAATAAATGAAAAATCAACACTTGAAACTTTTGCAAAAGACTTTTATAATGAACTGAGTGCATCTCTCGAGAGAACCCCCGAGCTTTTGGCGGTGCTCAAAGAGGCCGGCGTTATCGACAGCGGCGGAGCAGGACTTTTCTACATAGCCGACGGCATTATGAAAACCATAAACGGCAATCAGCCCTCGGCCGACACGATAAACACATCGTCCGGCAAAGAGCAATCGGTCGACTTTTCCCTTTTCGACGAAAACAGCGCTCTTACATACGGATACTGCACCGAGTTTTTGCTAAGACTTCAAAACGCCAAAACCGACATAGAAAGCTTTTCCGATAAGCAAGCGGTCGATTACCTCAACAGCATCGGACAGTCGGTGGTAGCCTTTAAAAACGGCTCGATATTAAAGGTGCACGTCCACACCTTTACACCCGGCAAGGTGCTTGAGCATTTTCAGAAATACGGCGAGTTTCTGACCGTTAAGATCGAGAATATGAATCTTCAGCACAGCGGCCACGAGGCTGCCCTTTCGATGAAAGCCGAAAAGCAGGATAAGAGAAAAAAATACGCCGTTGTGACCGTTGCATCGGGAGAAGGCATCAAAAAGACCTTTGAAGAACTGGGCGCAGATGTGGTCATATCGGGCGGTCAGTGCAAAAATCCTTCGGCCGAAGATTTTATGTCGGCCTTCGACAAGGCAAACGCCGACAACATCTTTGTTCTTCCCAACAACGGAAACATTACACTGGCGGCAAAGCAGGCGGCCGAGCTTTATAACAAAGCTAAAGTTTACGTTGCAGGCAGCGAGAATATCGGCGAAGGTTATGCCGCTTTGACCATGCTTTCATACAACAGCGACGATGCCGACACCATTTTAACCGAGCTCAACAGCTCAATGTAC
>CAKSDF010000276.1 GCA_934444695.1 uncultured Eubacteriales bacterium
GTGCACAAAGCTTCAACAAGCGGGCTGTTTCACCCATATAATAAAAACTATCCATGATTTGACCATAGTTTTTCATCTCCGCCGAAAGCAAACGTTTCCAGAAGGAAAGCTCCGCTTCCCCTTTTTCTATTTGAACGTAATAACTGTACAGCGAAGCATTCAGGCTCTCTACCCGACCATTACAGCTTGTCCAAACTGAGAAATTTTTGTTGATCTCAACATTCCTCTGCAGCATACGCCTGATTTCTTCCGGCTGCTCGAGCCAAATCGCTTTTGTCGCCTCTTCAACAGCAACTCTTGCCTCTGTCACACAAGTATTTTCCATCAGCCAGTTCCCTCCTTCTCGTCACTCATCGACAATATCTGTGCGCACCAAGCCGCCCTGATTGGCCCATACCGTTTGCGCCTGCGCAAAAAACGCCGGTAAGTCCTCCGGTATAATCTGCCCAATTTGATTGCAGTAGGCAACTGGTAGCGTCTCTCCGTAAAAAACGCAGATGCATTGCCGCTTAGGGTAATAGATCACACTTCCTGGTTTTTGATCAAACACGGGATTTTCCAGTTCAGAATAAAAAACGGGCGTGTGCCATTGGATTTCATGGTCGCAAATCTTTGCCGCAACAAGCAGCGAATCAAATGGGCACTTCTTCTCCAACAAAGAAATTGTTTGCGGCGCTTTATCCGGAAACAGCTGCGCATAAAAGGTGCTCCCATTGAATTCGATTTTAAGTTTTTTCATAAGCCACAGTCCTTTTTGTCTTTATATTTTATCCGCCTGATTGTTAAATTCCCATGAGATGCTTGTTTGAAGCCAATTTTTATTTTACACCTTACCTGATCTGCACTATATGCTCGATCTAACCTCCTGTCAATAGTTTTTATTCCGCTTCGCCTTCTGCAAATGACCATTATTTTCAAATATGGCAAAGAGCAGAGGCCCCTTTCAGGACAGCCTCTGCTCTTTTAAAATTTTCTTATCTCTGCAGCGACAACTCTTTTTTCTTCTTCCTTTTCCTATGGCCGATGTTATCGATCACACAATAATAGACCGGAGTGAAAAACAGTGTCACAACCGTTGAGATGATCATACCGGAAATCATTGTTGTGCCCATGTCACTCATCATCTCATTGAGATCTCCGGTAAAGCCGAGTGCCATCGGGACAAGGGCTAAAATCGTTGTCAACGTTGTCATCAACACAGGCCTGATGCGCAAGGGACATGCCTTTAAAATGGCCTCCTCCCTGCTCTCACCGCGATCCCTGCGCTGCTTGATATAATCTACCAACACAATGGAAGCGTTGACCACTGTTCCCGCTAACATAATGAGGGAAACCAGGGAGATCATGGAAAGGTCTTTTCCTGTCAGAGGCAGTGCAAACAATGCTCCGGTAAACGACACCGGTAAAATCATCATAATGATAACCGGCATCACAAAGGATTCAAACTGCGAGGCCAAAACAAAATACACCAAACCAATTGCAACAACCAATGCCAGACCCAAATCGGAAAAATTGCTCATCATATCAGTATATCCGCCTGCAAGCTCTGCTGTATATCCTTTTGGCATGGTATAGGAGGCCAAAATGTTTTGGATTTCCTCAGCCAGAGCTGCCGTATCTCCATCGAGCGTATCCGCCGAAACAGTTACCTGGCGAGATTGGTTTTCCCGAGTAATGGTCTGCGGAGCCCAAACAACGTCCACCTCCG
>CAKSDF010000277.1 GCA_934444695.1 uncultured Eubacteriales bacterium
ACCAAAAGCACAAGGAACACACTGACCACGCAGGAGATCAGCGCACCCACATAGGGGATGATGGCGCAGATGGCGGTAAGCACGCCGACCAGACTGCCATAGGGGATCCTGAAAACGGAAAATGCAAGGGTCATGAGAACACCAAGGATCACCGCCTCGCTGCATTGTCCGGTCAGAAAGTTTGCGAAGGACTGCCGGAACAGCCGACAGAACTTCAGCACCCCGGCGGCGTGGGCAGGTTTCAGGTAGGCGCACACCAGTGTGCGGGCGTGGTGGCCAAGGCTTTCCGTCCCAAGGGACATATAGACGGAGATGATCAGCGCAAACGAGGCGGTGACCACGATATTCACCGTGGCAGAGACTGCCCCTACCGCATTGACCAGCACCGTGTCGATGCCTGCAGTGACCTTGTGCAGCAGCTGCTCCCAGTTGATGCCCTCCAGCCAGCTCATCAGCCAGCCCATATCGGCGTCCTGTGCGTTGAGATAGGCGGTCCAGCGGGGGATATTGGCCTCGATCTGCACATAAAGGCTGTGGAAGGACTGCACCAGCTCCGGGATCAGCAGGGTCAGTGCCAATACCAGCACCAGCACAACGCCCAGCAGGGTGATGAAAAAGCTGAGAAGGTGGATGGCTTTCGCCGAAGGCTGCTTTTTGGTTTTGCCGAACAGGCGGTTCAGCCGCTTTTCCAGCCCGGCCATGGGCACGTTGATAAAAAGCGCCAGAATGCCGCCCGCCAGAATGGGCAGTACCAGATCTATCAGCTTTGCGGCAAAGGCCAGAACGTCAGAAAGCCGCAGCAGCGCTACAAAAAGCGTTACCCCTACCACGGTAACGAGCAGAGATTGTTTTGTTTTTGGTTCCATGAAAAAATCCTTTCCCGGAAGATTGTGGCAGCAGGCAGCAAAAAGACCGCCTGCGGGCTCTTTTTGGTATTGTAATCGGAAGAAAAGGGCTTGTCAAGACGAGGGAAAAGGGAAACGAGACCTTATTAAGGTAGCCTGCGCTTTGCGAGAATGCAGGCGGAAGCTTTTCCGTTTGGGAAAAGCGTGGTATACTGGAGCAGTGTAAATAAAAAAATTGAGAGAAACACAGCTCGGAAGGAAAGAGATCATGTCTAAAGATGAATATCTGATCACGGATGCGCCGCTGAAAGCGCTGACGGTTTTTGCAATGCCAATGATCCTTGGCAGTTTTTTTCAGCAGGTCTATAATATGGCAGACTCCATCATAGTCGGCCAGTTTGTCGGTTCCTCGGCACTGGCGGCGGTTGGTGCCTGTGCTGCGCTGACCAATGTTTTTATCTGTGTGGCACTGGGTGCCGGTGTGGGTGCCGGTGTGCTGGTAAGCCGCTATTTTGGTGCCAAAAACTATGGCGAAATGAAAACCATCGTGTCAACGTCTTTAATTAGTTTTCTGGCTTTGAGCATCGTCCTTGGCGTTTTTGGCTTTTGCTCTTCCCATTTTATGATGAGCGGCTTGCAGACCCCCGCCGACATTCTGGAGGACGCGGTGCTGTATCTGCGGGTCTATTTTGTGGGCTTCCCGTTTTTGTTCATGTACAACATTCTTTCCACCATGTTTACCTCCATTGGGGAATCCCGGATCCCGCTGGGTCTGCTGATCTTTTCCTCCATCCTGAATATTTTTATGGATCTCTGGATGGTGGCAGGGCTTGGCTTGGGGGTGTTTGGCGCAGCCCT
>CAKSDF010000278.1 GCA_934444695.1 uncultured Eubacteriales bacterium
GGCTTATAGAAGTCTTAATCCTCGCCGTAGAATCCACTTTCGGGACGAATGTCTATCTTCCATCCGGTAAGCTTGGCTGCAAGGCGGGCGTTCTGACCCTTGTTTCCGATGGCCAGCGACAGCTGAGCGTCAGGCACCGACACGTGACAGGACTTTGCGCCCTCGGGATCGACCTCAACCGAAACAACTTTAGCGGGAGAAAGTGCCTCGCTTATAAAGGATACAGGATCGTCAGAATATTTAACAATGTCAATTTTTTCGCCGCAAAGCTCGTCGACTATACTTGCCACTCTTGTGCCCTTAGGACCGATACATGCACCGATAGGATCGACATTCTCGTCCTTCGACCAAACTGCGATTTTGGTACGGGAACCTGCCTCGCGGGAAATTGATTTGACCTCTATGGTGCCGTCGTAAATCTCGGGGACCTCGGTTTCAAACAGGCGTTTAACAAGTCCCGAATGGGTTCTGGAAATCATAATCTTGGGGCCCTTTTCGCTATCTCTTACATCCACAACAAAAATTTTAAGGTGCTGCCCCTCGGTAAGTACCTCGCCGGGTATCTGCTCGGCTCTGGGGAGAATGGCCTCGTTGTCTCCAATGGTGACGGTGGCGTTGCCGGTAATGGGATCGACCGTCTGAACAACGGCGGTGACCAGCTCCTGATTTTTGCTTTGGAATTCCTGAAGGGTCTGGCCTCTTTCGGCGTCGCGTATACCCTGGCGAATAACGTGCTTGGCGGTCTGAGCGGCTATGCGGCCGAAGTTGTGTGTGTCAAGAGGAATTTCGATAGGCTCGCCGACAGCAGCCGATTTGGAGATTTTAAGGGCATCCTCAAGAAGAATCTCGGTATCGGGATCTTCCACTTCGTCGACAACGGTCTTTTTAACAAATACGTCGAAGATTTTCTTTTCACAGTCGATGTTGCAGAAAACGACATCCTTGGAGCCGTAGTCTTTTTTGGCCGAAACGACAATTGCGCCGGCTATTTTTTCAGCGATATATTCCCTGCTTATGCCCTTTTCCTTTTCCATTGTTTCAAGTGCTTCAAAGAAAGCGTTTAAGTTGTCCTCCCGTGCTTTCTGTTCCTTTGTCTTTCTTGCCATTTCCCAAAAACATCCTTTCAAAGTTATTGTTTCATTGATTGTTCGTAAATTACGTTTGCTGGTCGGTAAATTAAGTTATTTCAGTTACCGAATTAATATGTGGATCGACCGATTAATAGTTTTTCTTTTCTGCCGTCGGCCGATTTTGCGCTTCTAAAAGCTTTTAAAAATCGTAATCGTCAAGCTTGACCGATGCAATGTCGGCTTTTGAGAAGGTCACGAAATTTTCCCCGTCGCTGAGCACGAGATTCTCGCCGTCGAAGCTTTCGAGCTTTCCGAAAAACTCTTTTTTGCCTTCGAAGGGCCTATATGTTTTAACAACAATGTCCCGTCCGGCCATTTTTTCAAAGTGTTCCGGCTCTTCAAGCTCGCGGCCGAGTCCCGGAGAACATACCTCTAAAAAATAAGACCGATCGATAAAATCCGCCTCATCGAGAGGACCGTCCACCGCCTTTGAAAAGGCCTCGCAATCGTCGATGGTCACTCCGTCCTGTTTGTCGATGAACAAGCGGAGATACCACTCGGCTCCCTCATTTAAGAATTTGACGCTCCATATTTCAAGAGAAAGCTCTTTTGCAAAGGGCGCGGC
>CAKSDF010000279.1 GCA_934444695.1 uncultured Eubacteriales bacterium
CTCAGCGAGCCGAGCAATGTTAAAAAGTTAAAAATCGTCATATCCGCACAGATCCCTTTCCAAATTCATTTCATCTGTAGACTAAATATAGAAAGGCAATGTCAAATGCGCGTCCAGACTTACGTTAAATCTTCGTGATATTTCCCGGAGAATCTTAAATCCAAATCAATTCCCGGTTAAACTGCATTCCGTCCAATACAAAACCCCCGTCTGTGGACGGGGGTTCGCAAAAAGCTTCTTTTGAGAACAAGGGAAGCTGACTGCTGGGATTTGAACACCGCAAATTTTGAAGTACTTTAAACCTTGCAGCCCGCCAGCTCCTATAGAAATGCGGTCAAAGCGTTCTTGTGCAGACCTCGCGGACTTTGGCCTGAAGCGTCTTAAGGTCAGTGAAGGTGGCAGGGCGCCTGCTTTCGTCTCGAAGGAGCGCGGACGGATGATAAAGCGCGGTGAAGAGGATGCCGCCCTTTTCGGTGAACTGCCCGTGCTCGCGGGAGATTTTGAAATCCGGGCGGATGAGACGCATGGCCGCGATGCGGCCGAGGCAGACGATGATCTTCGGCTTGAGCAGCTTCGTCTGCGCGCGCAGAAAGCCGATACAGGCATCCTGCTCGGTCTGCATCGGGTCGCGGTTATTGGGCGGACGGCACTTGACGATGTTCGTGATATAGCAGTTTTCCCGGCTGAGGTCAATGATCGAGAGCATCTCGTCGAGAAATTTTCCCGCCGCGCCGACAAACGGCTCGCCCTGCAGATCCTCATTTTCACCCGGTCCCTCGCCGACGAACATGACCTCCGCGTCCCGCGGGCCGACGCCGAAGACGACATTGTGCCGCGTTTGCGACAGCGGACAGTTGGTGCAGGACAGGCAGGCAGCCTGCAGCGATTCCCAGTTCAGCATGCGAAACGCCCTCCTTTACTTTCGTTCCAGTTCGTCTTCTTCAAACGGCAGATCGTAGCCCGCGCGGAAGCGCCGGCGGCGATCCTCCAGCGCGCGGCGGCGCTGCTCCATACGCATGCGGCGGTAGCGGCGCTTGCGCAGCTGATAGAGAAGAATCAGTACCAGAATGGCGCCGATGGCGGCAAAGATCGCGATCACGACCCACTTCCACCAGTTTTTCTGGATATAAGCCCCCGTTCCGGCAGCGGCAGATGAAATTTCGGAGCGCGCTACGTCGGTGATGGCTAGCAGCTTCGTCTGGCCGAGAATCTCACCGGCGTAGGTAATGGTAGCGGAACCGAGCACATCGCCCTCGCGGACAGGCGCGTCGACGCTGTCACTGTTGAGCTGAATATCTGTGACCAGCTGGGCGGGATCATAGTCGTTCGGGAGCAGGACTTTAATCTCGTCCTGCGGCGCGACCGCGACAGCCTCCGCACCGGCAGAGTTGTTGATCTTCACCTGATCGACCGGATACAGGGGAGACATGAGCGTTAAGTATGAGTAGTTGTCAAAGCCGTAGTCGAACAGGCTCGCACATTCCGTGAAATTCTCCATGAGAAGGTCGCCGCTTTCCAGAACCGTCGTCTTTGCACCGCAGACGATGCCCAGAAGATCCAGTCCGTCGCCGATTGCCTCGGAAATGACGCAGCGGCCCGCCTGGCTGGTATAGCCGGTCTTGATGCCGTGCGCGCGCGGATAATAGAGCGCGTTGGACATGGAGCGGTAGATCAGCATGTT
>CAKSDF010000280.1 GCA_934444695.1 uncultured Eubacteriales bacterium
TTTTTACAAAAAGGCGGCGGTTTCTGCTTTCGCAGCCGGGAATTGGTTTCATATGCACCATGGGCACGCCCATAACCGTTCCCTCGGTGGAGGTTATACCTCCCGGTTTTGTATAAAACAGGTCGCAGGCCTCCATATACCGTGCCACCTTATCGGTATGCCCGATTATTTTAACCTTTTTTTCGGCCAGATATTTATGGGAAAGACTTCTGAAAAGCCGTTTGTTTGAACCGCATATGACCGCAAGCTGCACATCGTCTCCCGTTCCCACAAGCAGAAATTTTAACAGAAGGCCGATGTGTCCCGCTCCCATACTTCCGCCCATTATTAGAACGATTTTTTTATTTTTCGAAAGACCAAGCTCATCCCGGCACTGTTCCTTTCCTTTGCAAACCAAAAAATCGGCCGAAACGGGAATACCCAGAGGCACAAGCTTTTGCTCATCAAAGCCCCGCCTTTTAAATTCGTCGATGCAGGCCTTGCCGGGGATCATTGTGTAGTCGCAGTCCTCCTCTTCGAAAAAGGGCGTGCAGGTATAATCGGTTGCCACGGCGACTGTAAGCGGACGGCACTCTCCCCTCTTTGAAAGCTCGGTCAAAGCAAGGGCGGGAAAGGTATGGGGAGCGACAACGGCGTCAAAATTATTTTGCTCGAGATAATCCTTAAGCTTGTCGGCCACCTGAGCGCAGGCAATATATACCGGCGATCTGACCCCCAGCGCACGGTCGGCATTGCTGACCGCTCTGCCCATTCCGTAGGTCACGCCGAAAACCAGCGGCACATTTTTAACCATTCCGATGTATGTTCCGCAAACAGCCTTGGATACCTTTTCCCCCGCAAGGGAAAGAAAGTCGGTTAAAACGGCTGTGTGGCCCCGTTTTTCAAGAGCCTGAGCTATGGCTGCGCCGGCGGCATTATGACCGCCTCCCGTGTTGCAGGAAAGTATCAGAACCTTCATCTTGCTCCTCCTCTTTAAACATCGTTATACACTTTACGGTTTTTCTCGTCCTTTTTGAACTGCGGCATCCCATTCATCGTCAACAGACGTCAGCATCTGTTATATGGGTTATATAGTCTATTAAATAAAAAACAAAAGCCCGGCGATCCTGCAAGATGCAGCATCTTAATTCAATTATAACATATCGCAACATAAAAGCAAGCAAAGAAAAATAGCGAAAAAGAAATTTCTCTTTTGGAAAAATCTTATCCGCCCGCAAACAAACCATAAATAATTTATTTAACCATTTACCCCCCGTTTATTTATGTGTGTACTTAATTTTTAATGGTGTGAGGCAAAATTAGGTATTGAAATTTTATTTTATGTGTGCTATACTGAAAAAGTAATTTAAAACACGCGTTTTAAAAAGGAGCGTTAACTATGAAAAGGGTCAACGGAATTTTATGGGGAATAGTACTTGCTGCGGTGGGCGTCATTATCGCTTTAAGCGGCCTTGGCATTATCACCCTCAACCTGTTTTTTGAAGGATGGTGGACGCTGTTTATCATCGTTCCCTGCGTTATCGGTCTTATAACCGACAACGACAAAACCGGCAGCCTCATCGGCATTTGCATAGGCGTTCTTCTTTTGCTTGCCTGCCGAAAGGTGCTCAGCTTTGTGATCCTGTGGAAACTCATCCTTGCCGCCGTCATCATAATAATCGGCTTGAGGC
>CAKSDF010000281.1 GCA_934444695.1 uncultured Eubacteriales bacterium
CGACTGCCACAACCACTTGAAACTCAAAATAAAAGCATCATTCTGCTATTTCTTGCTTTTTTAGGCGTTATTTTCTAATAAAAAACGGATAAAAGCCTCGTTAAACTCCGGCTTGATGGGGCAGAAACGGAATCGGCGGCGCAGGGCGTAATCCACGATGGCGAGCGAGCGGTCGGCCGTGTTCATGCAGCCTATCAGATAAACATTCTCGGGCACAAAGAAGCGTTCATCATCCTCGTTGCTGTAGGTAAGCTTGATGGCATACTGCTTCTTGCGCTTGTCTGCCTCTATCAGCATCATCAGTTCGCCCAGAATCTTGCTGATGTTCCCGCGGTTTATCTCGTCGATGATGAAGACAAACTGCTGGTCGGGCGAACGTCTTGCCTTGCAGCAGAAGTCAAAGAAAATTCCGTTTCTCCGTTCAAAGCCACCCTCCTCAGAAGGACGGATGCCCTGCACGAAATCCTCATAACTGTAGGATTGATGAAACTGCACCATCTCGATGTTCTCATCCTTCACAAAACCAATCAGCTGATAGGCTATCTTTCTGGCTAGGAATGTTTTGCCCACGCCAGGAGCACCTTCTAGAATGATGTTCTTCTTTGCCTTCAGCAGGGAAACAATCTTCTTGAATTGGGCCGCGTTGATGAATGGCTTGTCGGGGTCTTTGTCAAAATCGTAGATAGGCTTGCCTTTCAGACGCTCGCAATAGTCAAGAAAATCGATGTATTTTCTTACGTGGCATCTCAGGCTTGCCATTTGGTGGCGCTTGCCGTAATCCTGTTCCTCGTCAATCTTAGCAGTCAGCAGCTTGCTCACTTCTGTGGCATCCTCTGCTTTCTTGATATCCAGAACAGAGTTTACCCCGCAGGCCTCTTTTGCCACCTCGCTGATAACTTTGTTCGAGCCTACGCTGGCGTAACCACCGGGCTTGATGTTGTCTATTTTCAGAAACTCCAGGAAGGCCTCCTTCACCTGTTCCTGGCTTTTTCCCTTTAATTTAAAAATGTTTTTATCTACCATAATAACAGTCTGTTTCTAATTGATTATAATTGTTTATAATCTGATTTATAAGTTGCTTTATAATCAGATTTGTAATCTTATTTTAAAGTTTGATCTAAGAAGATCTAAAACTCTTGGGAATCGATCTAAGAAGATCTAATTGATTTGTTCATTTCGCTAGGATCTCCTATCTTTGCTGCGTGTTTGAGAATTAAATAATTGTATTGTTGAATTTTAATAATGAAATTTATGGAAAAGAAATGGATTTCTACTGTTGAGCTGCTTAACTATCTGAAGGAACATCCTAATAAGGAGAAAGAATGCAGACTCAATTTGGGCTATGGACTAGGTTCCACCCATTATTGGTATTGGGACCCCGAGACAAACATGTTCATGCACTCCCGCGACTGGGATTTTGAGCCTTATACCGCAAGTCAAGTGGTTAAATGGTACGGGGAAGGCAAATGGAAGATTGAACAATGAATTGAGAGTAGGGGTGAACGAATAGTTCATCCCCTTATTTGTTTTTTCTGGCATAATTCCTGGTTTTACATAGCCCTTTCTCTCTTTCTTCTTATTCTGCTCTATTTTATTCCACTTCCTCGCACATCGCCATCTCTACTCCCCGGTAAATCACAACGAGCTGATGAAGCTTCGTGGTCTTC
>CAKSDF010000282.1 GCA_934444695.1 uncultured Eubacteriales bacterium
TTCATGAACCACCTCGTCAGACAGTATTACGAGCAAGGCACGCATGTGGTCTTGGTCGATACGGGAAACTCCTACCAAGGACTCTGCGAGATGATAAACCGAAAGACTGGCGGAAAGGACGGTATCTATTACACCTACACAGATGAAAGTCCCATATCGTTCAATCCGTTCTTCACCGAAGACAAGGTCTTTGACATCGAGAAGCGTGAGAGTATCAAGACATTGCTCCTGACACTCTGGAAGAAGGACAACGAGCCTGCCACACGAGCCGAGGAAGTAGCCTTGTCGAATGCAGTATCGCTGTATATCGGCAAGCTGAAGGAAGAAAACGACATCATTCCATGCTTCAATACTTTCTATGAGTTTGTCGGAACGGAATACCGCAAGGTGCTGGAAGAAAAGAAAGTCCGTGAGAAAGACTTTGACATAGACGGATTCCTCAACGTGCTGGAACCTTACTACAAAGGTGGTGAGTACGACTATCTGCTTAACTCAGACAAGGAGCTTGACCTGCTGCACAAAAGGTTTATCGTTTTCGAAATTGATTCGATTAAGGATCATCCTATCCTGTTCCCCGTAACTACCATCATCATCATGGAGTTGTTCATCAACAAGATGCGCCGTCTGAAAGGCATACGCAAGATGATAGTGATAGAGGAGGCATGGAAGGCGATAGCATCGGCTAACATGGCATCCTATATCCGCTATCTCTACAAGACGGTCAGAAAGTTCTTCGGTGAGGCGGTCGTGGTGACGCAGGAAGTAGAGGACATCATTTCGTCCGCCATCGTGAAGGACAGTATCATCAACAACTCCGACTGCAAGATACTCCTTGACCAGAGGAAGTTCATGAACAAGTTCGAGCAGATACAGTCGTTGCTCGGCTTGACGGAGAAAGAAAAATCGCAGATACTCTCCATCAACCAGTCCAACGACCCGTCACGACTCTACAAGGAAGTGTGGATAGGACTGGGTGGAACACAGTCGGCGGTATATGCCACGGAGGTGTCCCCCCATGAATATCTCGCCTACACGACTGAGGAAAGTGAAAAACTGGAGGTAAGGGCATTGGCGGAGAAACTCGGTGGCGACATGGAAGCCGCCATCCGACAACTTGCCGAGGACAAGCAAGAGAACAAGTAAATTCATTATCCACTTAATCCAAAAGTAAAAATGAGAACAAAAGCAATTTTGACAATCTGCCTGTTCCTGCTGATGGTGGGAAAGGCAAGCGCACAATGGGCGGTCATTGACCCGACCAACATTGCGCAGAGCATCATCAACTCGTCCAACAACATCGTCCACACGTCTTCGACGGCTCAAAACATGATCAACAACTTCAAGGAGACCGTGAAAATTTACGAGCAGGGCAAGAAGTATTACGATGCGCTGAAGTCGGTGAACAACCTCGTCAAGGATGCCCGCAAGGTGCAGCAGACCATCCTCATGGTGGGTGACATCACGGACATCTACATAAACAACTACCAGAAAATGATGCACGATGACAACTTCTCCGTGGAGGAACTCTCTGCCATCGGCTTCGGCTATACCAAACTGCTGGAGGAAAGCAACGATGTGCTGACCGAGTTGAAGAACGTGGTGAACATCACGACCCTTTCCATGACGGACAAGGAGCGAATGGACGTGGTGGAACGCTGCTA
>CAKSDF010000283.1 GCA_934444695.1 uncultured Eubacteriales bacterium
TGATGCACCGAGCATCTGTTGCTTAACGATCACGGAAACGTTCAAAGCTATCGCGCAGGCTAAAAAAACAAAAACCGTGCGGCGGTCATAAGATTCGACCGTCGCACGGATAAATAATGGGATGTAGCCAAGTGGTTAAGGCAACGGACTTTGACTCCGTCACCCGCTGGTTCAAATCCAGCCATCCCAGCCAAAAATCCCGTCCGCTTTTGCTGACGGGATTTTTACTTCTTACCTCTTGCCTCTTCACTTTTACTTCGAATAATTGATAATGGGATTTTTGGAAAGTAATAAGTAATTGGTAATAGTGAAGAAGTGCGGTATCCGCCGCGCGGATGATTTGAAATGGGTGGAGTTTATAATTAAAGCTGTCAGCAATGGCGTCAAGCACTGGGAATTATAGGTGAGAAGTTATGGGTAAAAGGTAAGAGGTGTGGATCCGACTTTTGTCGACGGATTAATAGTATCCGATATTATTAAATACAGCTTGTAGGCAGATATATTTATTAAATTAAAAGCATTTTTCTTTCGGTACATATGTGTTATGCTCTTTTGCCACGCAATCAAAGAAGCGGCAAGTATCACAAGATACTTGCCGCTTTAATGCTTTCGCTTTTTTATGTCGGCTTTCGGCAGAGAGTGGGATGGAATCCTTTATTCAGTCGAACAGTACGTTTGGATTAAGCCGGGCAGGGGAGTGCCAGATGATGTTATGCTCCAGTAAAAACCGGGATTTCAGATTCCAGTGTTCAAGGCAAAAATCGGTTGTTTTCTCCTTATCTATCCGTTCCTCAACCTCATCGATGACCGCGAGATATTGCTCGGTTTTTTCAATGGGATCGTTTTTTATAAAGCCGCGGAGGCTTTCCTGCGCCCCTTTGATCAACTGCCCGATTTCATCCTTTGAAAGGATGCCGGAAAGCATTTCTGCAAGGTCGGCGCAATCGTCGGGTTCGTAAAAATTCCGCGCTTTGACCGCCCGCAAAAAGCAGTCCTTAAGCCGATTTGTATCCTCGTCGCTGCGGTCATATCCTTTGAGTTTCATAAGCTCTGTATGAGCTTTGAGCAGGGGAGTATAGAATTTCACCGACATTCCCGCACGGCACATTTTGTCATAGCATTCGGCAAGATACAAAAGCACCGGAATGATTTCTTCCAGCGTTTCTATATCGCAATCACGTTGGGCAAGCACGATTTGCGCCATTTCGGCAAGATAAGGGCTGTCTTTATAGGTGGGCGCTGCGTGGCTGTGCTCCTTGTGGCCTTCAATAATGCCGTGAAGTTCTGCTATTCTGTTTAATTCCTGCCTGGAAATGGGCATAGTATACCTCCCGTTTAAGCATCTGTTGCTTATATGTCTATTCTATCATAGCCTTGATAAACCCGATGACATTCTGGGCGGCGTTATAGCGAAGCATTCCTATACCGAATGGAAATTCGTCAAGGCGTTCTTTTGAGAACGGAAACAGCAGCTTGACCGAGTAGTAAGGCTCGTCCGCTCGGTCGGCTATTATTTTTTGCAGTTCCTCCTCATCCTTTGCGATAAGACCGTTTTTATAAAAATAGTTGATTCTGTTAGGATCGCATTTCGGATAAAGCTCGGTATCAAAGCAGTGATCGGCGGCAATGTCGGCATCGCACAGATTAAAATAATCATAA
>CAKSDF010000284.1 GCA_934444695.1 uncultured Eubacteriales bacterium
CAACGGCATCTTTTACAGTCATGATGAAGTTCACCTCAACATGATAGTACAGAAATCCGTGCAGTTTAGTATACGCAGTTGCGTATATTGCAAGAATGTTTTAGAATATAAGAGGTACGCGGCTGCGTAATGATAAGGGAATGCATCTGCTGATAAAATAAAAAAGTATCCTCCACAGTGAAAATGGAGGATACCGATCTTTCGACATCATTGTTTGAATTCTCCTCTTATTCTATCATGGTTATATCTGGGAATCAATAGAAATCTTTACAAATGTATCCCATATGACCTTAGAAAAAACCTCGCAGAAGCCGAAACTTTTTTGCATATTACCCAGTTCTGCATGAAAAATCCAGCCAAAAACGAAGGTGGACAGAATAAGTGGTCAGATGGGTGTCCAAACCGCAGGAGGAAACAAAAATGGCACGACGGGGAGAAAACATTCACAAACGCAAAGATGGTCGGTGGGAAGGGCGCTACATCAAATCGCGTACATCGGAAGGCAAAATTCAGTGGGGCTACGTCTATGGCACAGTCTATGCCGAGGTCAAGCAGGTACTGATCCAGAAAAAGGCAGAAGCTGGTTTCTATAACTTGAAAAGAACCGACCTGACCTTTGAGGCACTGGCCGAAGTGTGGCTGCATTCCCTGCGGAACAGTATAAAAGAATCCACCTATGCGCATTATTCGTACACATTGCACAAGTATCTTCTTCCCATTTTGAGTAAAGTGCCCGTTGCATCCCTTGACGAGAACTTTCTGGAACAAGCCATGCAGCAGATCATCACGCCTACGGATGCCACGCACAAGCCTTTAGGAAACTCCTCTGCCCGGGAATGTCTCTCGATGCTGCGCCGTATCTGCAAGTATGCTGCACATTTACGCCTGATCCGTCCGATGGAGTTAGAGGTATCGCTGCCAAAAGTCATTGATAAAACACCTGTGCCCCTCTCCCCGACGGAACAGCAACGGCTTTATCAATATGTACAGGAGAACCCCACACCCCGCAAGATTGGCTTATTACTGGGGCTTGAATTAGGTCTGCGTATTGGCGAGATTTGCGGCCTGCAATGGGGCGATTTTGACCTGAAACTTGGAACATTGAAAATCAACCGGACGGTCTGCCGAATTTCCTGCGGAAACGGGCATACAAAGGTAGTCATTCAAACGCCTAAAACCCGCACCTCCCGCCGGGAAATTCCAATTCCAAAATATTTATTGATGATACTGAAAAAGCTGCGCGGAAACGCCAGTAATTCCACATGGTTTCTATCTGGCAACGAGTCTAAGCCCACCGAACCTCGTTGCTACCGGAAAAGTATCAAGGCGTATCTGAAACAAGCAACCGTCCGGCAAGTACGTCCGCACGCGCTGCGCCATACCTTTGCTACCACCTGTCTGCAGTCCGGGTGCGATGTAAAGACCCTCAGCGAATTGTTAGGCCACGCCAACGCCAACATCACCTTGCAACGCTATGTGCACTCTGACCTGACCCGAAAGCGCCGGGAGATGAACCGGATATTCTCCCATTAGGTGTCTATAAAGGGCAGAAGGACGCTGAATCTGATGGAATAACGCATGATTTTAGCCACGGCCTTTCATTTTCACTATTGAGGATACCCCTTTATTGCGGAAAGGGGTGAACAGGGTGGCAT
>CAKSDF010000285.1 GCA_934444695.1 uncultured Eubacteriales bacterium
ACCTCGGCCACGCCCCGGTAGCACCAGCGGGGGTCTACCCGGTGCAAAGCGCACCACCCCGCCAGCACCCCGCCGGAAAGAATGACCAGACGGCACTCTTTTGTGTGGGAAGCGTCCCACGCGGTGTAGGGCGGGCATTCGGTCTGGAAGGTAGCATATTCCGTGGCGATGCCCTCAACATAGATTCTGGAGACCGCGCCCCAGTCCTCCGGCGTCATAGGCCGGATGATGATCTTATCCATACTTTCATCCTCGGCGGGCCGAAAAATGCCCGCATTCTCTTTCCACTCCCGGATAAATTTCAGTATAGCAGAATTTGCCGTGTGGTACAAGAAGCGGACTGCACAGAAATTGCTTTGACATCCCACCCATTTGTGATACAATAGGGGCACAAGAACACTGGAAGGGAGCAGTGCTGTGGTGCGCTGTTTCTCGTGGAGGGTGTATGAGAAAAACTGTCCGGGTGCTGCTGTGTATGGTCTGGCTCGTGCTTTGCGCGGCATTGCCTGCCTTTGGCGCAGAGAACGCACCACATGTCACTGCAGAAACTACGATGGCACAGCTGCGCGCGAACCCGGCCATTCAGGGGACGGGCTACTATACATACTGTCACGAAATGACGCCGCTGATGGTGGAATGCTGGAAAAACAAGACCCTGCACGATTATTTTAGTGACACCGACCGGGAATCCGGCATTGCTGCGCTGAACCTTATCGTTGATAACTATAACAAGGGTGTCAAGGTCACCTATCAGGTCTACACCCCGGAGGAGATCGAACAGAATTCCAGTCTGGGTTGTGTGCAGCTGTTTTATTACCCGGCCGAGACCCCCAACGCCAAAACCGCTATCGTAGTGCCCGGCAACGCCCTGACCGTAACCTCGGAGATGGTGGAGGGCGGTTCCACTGCCTACGAGCTGCATAACCGGGGTTATGCCGTGTTCGTGCTGCGCTACCGCACCTTTCTGGATCTGGGCAATAACGCCCCGCTGGAGGATCTGGCAAGGGCGGTGCAGCTTGTGACGAGCCTTGGTGAGGAGCTTTCCATCCAAACGCAGGACTATGCGCTGGTGGGCTACTCCTCCGGCGGTCAGCTTGTGGGCGTGTTTGCAAATAAGGAACGCGGCTACGGTCATTATGGCGCTGCAAGACCCGGTGCGCTGCTGCTGGCTTATCCAGTTGTGAATTTTTCAGAGGTAAAGATCGCGTACCGGATGTTTATGGATACCGGCAACTATGGGTGGCGCTATTACTGTTCCAGTGTGGCGGAGCTTGTCACGGATGATTATCCGCCGGTATTTTTCTGGTACGGAAAGGATGACAAGGTGCTGCCCTGGATGATCAATCAGGTGCAGGGCCCGGCGCTGCAAGCGGCGCTGGAAGCCCACAAGGTGCCTTATGTTATGAAGGTGTTCGAGTCTGCACCCCATAGTATCGCGGTGGGCTACACCACCGATGCCGAGGGCTGGATCACAGATGCAGTAGCTTTCTGGGAGCAGCAGACCGCTGCCTGACCATAAATAAAAAGGAGTAGAGCATGATGGATCAGAATACTTGTTTTGCATACCTGAATATGGAATTGCCGGATGATATCCGCCGCCTGAAGGAGGCGGGCTACTACGATGCCGCCATTGCGCGCATCGA
>CAKSDF010000286.1 GCA_934444695.1 uncultured Eubacteriales bacterium
ACTATCAGCAGCCCGGTAAAATGCTGCTCCAGCAGCTTGTCCAGCGCGGGCGGCAAAGGGATAATACAGCTGCGTGCGATTCGCAGGTTGAGCGAGGTGATCTTTTGCAGGGTAATGCTCTGCCCTTCCCGCTGCACGAACTGCCCCGCCACGCCCACACGGTTACCGGCAGCGGTGGTCAAGTAGCCCTCGGCAAGCTCCCTTTCGTGGGTGTGCACCGAGCCATTGCAAAGCGTGTAGAAGATCTCCTCTATTTGCAGTGCATCCAGCTGTATTGCAGCCAGTGCCGGTGGACAGCCCGGCAATGCCAAAGCGGAACATTGCCGTCCTTGTACGGTAAATGTGACCGCACAACCTGTGCGCAGGCGCAGCTCCTGTATGTGCACTGCCGTTTGTGCGGGCAGCTGTGCCAGCGGTGCCGCCAACCAAGCGGGAAGGGCTTTGACGGTTCGGTAATACTCGTCCACTTTTGGTTCTCCTTCCGCGAAAGCTTTGTGCTAGCATTGTATGCGCGTTGTTCGTCATTAGAACCGGGAACGGGCAAACAAAAAAGCCTCTGCAACAGCATTGCAGAAGCTTTTGAGATCTCATTTATATTTCGGCATTCGGGAAGGCTCTTCAAATCGTTTCCTGTTCTGCCGGGGCATCTTGCAGCATAGCAAGGAACTCCTGTTCAGTCAGCACCGGCACGCCCAGCGCCTGTGCCTTGGTCAGCTTGGAGCCCGCCGCCGTACCGGCCACAACATAGGCCGTCTTTTTGGAAACAGAGCCGCTGGCTTTGCCGCCGTTTTTCACGATCAGCGCTTCCGCTTCGTTGCGGGAAAGAGTCTCCAGTGTACCGGTGACCACCAGCGTTTTGCCCGCAAGCTTGTCTCCCTTCGGCTCGCCATTCCACTGCATATTGACCCCGGCATCTGCCAAGCGGTGCACAAGGTCGGTGGTACCTTCCTTTGCAAAGAATTCCACCACGCTCTGCGCCATCACGCCGCCAAAGCCATCGATCTGGCTGATCTGCTCTGCGGTGGCTTCCCGGATCGCCTGCAGCGTGCCGAAATGCTCTGCCAGCAGCGCTGCCGCCTTATCGCCGATGTTGCGGATGCCAAAACCGAACAGAAGCTTATCCAGATTGTTCTGCTTGGAGGCAGTAATGGCCTGCAACAAGTTATCCGCGCTTTTCTCCTTGAATTTGTCCAGTTCCAGCAATTGTTCCCGGGTCAGCGTGTAGATATCCGCTGCAGAATGCACCAGCTCTTTTTCCACCAACTGGGTGGCCACTGCCTCGCCCAGACCCTCGATATCCATGGCATCCCGGGAGGCAAAATGGATGATGTTGCGCAGCGCCTGTGCCGGGCACTCCGGGTTCACACAGCGCAGAGCCGCTTCGTCCTCCAGATGCACCACCGGCGCGCCGCAGGAGGGGCAGACCGTGGGCATGGTGTAGGGTTCAGCGTCCTTTGCATGATGGGTGACCCCGATGACCTCCGGGATGATATCACCCGCCTTGCGCACCTGAATAGTATCCCCGATGCACAGCCCGAACTGCCGGATAAAATCCTCGTTGTGGAGGGTGGCGCGGGCTACCGTGGTACCTGCCAGAAACACCGGGTCAAAGCAGGCGGTGGGGGTAAG
>CAKSDF010000287.1 GCA_934444695.1 uncultured Eubacteriales bacterium
GTATTGGTCAGCTTGAATTGATTGAACTGTCCAGTAAAATGAGCGACGATGAACTTAGAAAATTCATCGCCGCTATGAAAGTTATGCTGGGAGAATAAGCAATGTACGATTTTAAGTTTCGTATGAAGGTCATGCTGATAAGCATGGGTTCGTGGTTGCTTTCTTCCGCACTGCTTTTGATTATTTTTGCTTTAGCCGACCTGCAAGCATGGTGCTTTGCTATCGCTATTATGTTACCGGGCGTAATTTCCGTTCCGCTCGGATTGCATACTATATCAAAGCACGAGGAAGCAAAGCCATTGAGCGAAACGCAAGAAAGCCAAAATCTACAAACAGAACAGGTTGAGCGGCAAGAAGGATACGTTCGGCTTTTTCGTGGAAGCCCTATTCCGAAAAATCCAGATGGGACATTCGACGTTTATTCTGAATCTTTTGATACTTTTGCTGCTGCCGCACAATTTGCCGATGTGTTTCAGCATAACTATTACACGCCGGGCTCCGTGCAGGAAACCCCCGATGGAAAATTCTATGTTGTTGGCAATGGCGCAGAAGCTTGTATGCTCAGAAGCTGTTTTGCTGAGAACGAAAATATTGCTCTCGTTGCTAACTGGAAATATGAAAATCGCGGCAAGCAAAAAGCGCAAGAATACTTTAATGCAAAAAAACGCAAAATACATACAAGAAATATACGCTATGCATCTTGTGTCATTGTTTGGATCGTTGCATTGATTTTAATACTTACAAGCAATCAAGTGCTATTATCCGCTCTAATTGTCATCCCATTAGCTGCTGTTTTTTCCTATTTCATTGTTTCTCCGAACCGTACAATCATCGGAAAGAAATCATATTCGTGGACATATATTGACCAGATGGATGGCATAACATTCGAACGATTTATCGGAAGCTTGATCGTGCAACATAAATACGGCTCCGTCGAATATACTTCCGCAACCGGAGATTTTGGCGTCGATATTATTTTGAATGGTCGAACTGCCATTCAATGCAAGCGAAGCGCACAAAATCTTGGAATAAAACCAATTCAAGAAGTCTACACCGGCATGAATCACTACGGATGCAATGAAGCAATCGTTGTTACAAATGCTCATTTCACAAAAAACGCTGTTCAGCTCGCAAACGAGCTTAACGTCACACTATGGGATAGAAACACTCTGAGCGGAATGCTGTAACTCTATTTCTCTGAGTAGCTCCGCGATCTGTGCGTCGCTTAGTTTGGCGATCAGCATTTCTGCCTCGGTCTCCATTGCAATTCGTTCATTCGTTTTCTCATTCATTTTCCAAAATTCCTTTCTATTTTTTCTGAGGCAGTAAATACATAATAGAACTTATGTTCTAATAAGTCAACGTTGCAATGTGCACAAAATCCGTTGTTTATTTTTTGCGCCGCGAGACTGTAAAAGTCCGGTTTTTAACCCATAATATGTGATATGCTGGATTGGGGATTTCGCGAGAAAGAAGATGGTTGCATGGTTGATGGCTGCGCCCCGTGACAGCGTGCCGCCGCTGACACGGGGCTTTGGTTTCCCGCAAGCGATTGGGAGCCGCCTGTAGCTCAAACATACGCTTTCACCAATGGTTATGTCCAGCCCTTTCCATGGTTT
>CAKSDF010000288.1 GCA_934444695.1 uncultured Eubacteriales bacterium
TGTCGAGGAACAAAAGGTTCCCACCAAAGCCAACAAGCATAACGAGGCACAGGAAACCACCGTTGCAACATCGGCAACCACAACCGCCAAGGCAACATCAGCAACAACTACTGCAAAGGCAACATCGGCAACAACAACTGCCAAGGCAGCATCGGCAACAACTGCAAAAACCACTCAGACCACAGCGGCGACAACCAAAGCTACAATGCCTGCGACAACCGCCGCACCAAAGCCCGCATGGACAGAAAAAAAGTGCAGCGGCACAATGTACATAAACATTTCAAGCTGTTCGGCAAGGAAAGAGGGTTTGCAGGGATCTGAGGTTGTTTCCTATAAATATTACAGAGATGCGGTAAAAGTGACCGCGCTTACAGACACCGGCTACTATAAGCTCGATGACGGCACATATATCCACAGCGACTATCTTTCCGAAAGCAAGCCTGTTGTAACTACCGTTCCCGCAACTACCGTTCCCGCAGCGACAAAACCCGCCGTGCAGGACAACACAACCCCCACATCGACCATAACCGACAGCCCCGTAAACTGCACCGCAGAGGAGGCGGAGGTTTTCCGTATCGTAAACGAGATTCGTGTTTCCTACGGACTCAAGCCTTATAAGTGGGATACAAACGCATACAAGGCGGCAAAGGCACGTTGCAGTGAAATTGAGCAGAAGTTCAGCCATCTGCGGCCGGACGGCTCAAACTTCAAGACCATATACGGCTACAGCGATGATGAGTTATGGTATAAGTTCTGCGCCGTCGGAGAAAATCTCGGCTCAGGTCAGCCCACCGCACAGCGAGTAGTCGACAGCTGGATGGCTTCTACCAAGGGACATCGTGAAAATATACTCAATCCCGATTTTGAAAATCTCGCCGTAGCATTCGGCACATATACCGATGCTTATAAGTATTACTGGGTACAGGAATTCACAACCTACAGATAAGCATAATAGCACTTTTTAAAAGCACAAACGCACAGGCTGTTCGCCTGTGCGTTATTTTTATGCTATATTTTCGTAAGATCCTCCGCTCTTACCGCCGCAGTAATCTGCCCGCCCTGACCTATAACGATATAGTCCTCTCTGTCACCGGAGCCTACCTGCATTACCTCGTACACATTAGTATATACGAACAACGCAAGCGAACCGCCGTTATACGTCTTAGCGCCGTAATTGACTTTAACCTTATCGCCTACAGCAAATTTCTGCATTATCTCGTCACTTTCCGCCTTGCACAGATCTTCGGTATAAAGCCAGCCGGTAGGCACCGAGCCGATGCCTATAAGCGTTTCCTTGCCGCTTGCCGACACCTGCTGAACGGTATAGATTGTATCAGATACATACGAATACGGCTCGACACCGTTTGTGAACCTCGCACCACGCTTAACCCTTACGCTGTCGCCTTTTTTGAACAGATTCACAGGCTTTTCGGACTTATCGGGCTTTTCGGGATTATCGCCGCAATTTTCCCTGTACCACTTAGCTGTTATCGCAGGATAATCCACAAAACAAATATCCCCGTCAACGTCATTTCCGCCGATACTGTCAATGCCCCACTGCCACATTTTCTGCCCGTAATCGTATCTGCTTGCATAATCCGGGCTTTCTGTCCAG
>CAKSDF010000289.1 GCA_934444695.1 uncultured Eubacteriales bacterium
GTGATGGAAGAGCTTAATACCTATATATCGCGCGAGGGCATGAGTCTTGAAGATGTGATAAAGATCATCGACAACCGCGTTAATACGTACTATAACGAGAAGAACTGAAAGACCAGCCGTCTTACGGAGGCAGCCGCATGAATACGATATTCCACGATTTTTCCGCCCCGATGTTCGCGTTTCACAGGACGACGCACTGGGAAGGCTCAAAAGAGTTTCACTTTCACAATCACTACGAGCTCGACGTGATTAAGAGCGGCGACATGACGCTTATAGCGAACGGCACGCGCATAGATCACCGCGGACCATGCCTCCTGCTCTATAAGCCGTATTCCTGTCACGTGAACATCGATCATCCGACCGATGATTATGACATCTACGTCTTTCATTTCGCAAAGTCGGTCGCGGAGAGCTTTTCTCAGTTCGTCGACGTGAACGACCTCTACCTGAGAGATATAACGCTCATCCCGCTTGAGGACAGGCTGTACGACGAGGTGTTCTCGATACTCGGCGCGTTCGACGAGGCACCGGAGAGGGAGACTCAGCGCAGACTGCTGCTCGCGTGCCTGCTCGAGATCACGAAGAGAAACATCGGCAAATCGATCACAGAGGCGATAGATGAAAAGTACCGCTACATTCACGACGCCGCGAACTACGTCACCGATCACTTCGGGGAGCGTCTCACGTCTGACAGCATCGCGAAGCAGTTTCTCGTGTCCACCCGTAAGCTCGAAAACGACTTCAAATCGGTGATGAGCATGACGCTGCGGCAGTACATACTCGACATAAGGATAGCGAACTCTATACGTCTGATGTCGCTCGGACAGAAGGTCGCGCAGGTCGCCTATATGTGCGGTTTCGCGAGCGAGACGCAATTCATCCACGCGTTCAAGGGAAGAATGGGAATATCGCCGTACCAGTACTCAAAGATAGTCAAATCGAAAGAAAACTGAAAAGCACCCCGTCCGCTCTCGCACGGACGGGGCGCTGTTTTATGAAAAAACGTTATGTGAAGCTCAGTGCTTCTTTCTGAGCGCGAGTGCGAGACCAAGTGAAGCGGACGCCGCGAGAACTACGACAGCGCTCATATCAGCGGTCTCGGCGGAAGCAGTGGGATCAGCCTCAGCCGTGTCAGCGACAGCGTTCGGACCCTTGTAGGATTCAGCCTCGGACGCGGTCTTAAAGAACGCCATGTACTCGATATAGCACTCAGCGCCGTCCTCAGCCGGGGTCGAGCCGAACGGATAGTATCTGAACTGACGGATGGTGGTATCGGTCCAGACCTGATCACCCATCTGGAGAGAAGAGAGATCAACAATAACTTCCTGCCACTCACCCGGCTTCGCCTCGGGCATATCATAGTCAATGCTGCCGGACGGAAGCGCGTGCGTCGGAGAAAGCTCGGTTGAATCAGGCGATGCCCAGAACTTAGATTTTCCCGCTGTTTCTGCCGCCTTGTCGTTCAGCATATACCTGACCTTGATGAATCTGTACTCGGAGCAGTCAAGCGACGGGTAGTACTTGTCATTGTTCCACTGGTAGTAGTTGAAGTCCATGTAGTTTTTGGTTTTGCCGGCTACCGGGACGACCTTGACGCAGTCTACGCC
>CAKSDF010000290.1 GCA_934444695.1 uncultured Eubacteriales bacterium
TATTTGTGCAAAGAAATTATACCATAAAAGCGGAAAACACTCAACCTTTTTCTTGGTCGAGTGTTTTTTCTTATGCAAAAGGCTGCCGCTTAATGCGACAGCCCCTTTTTTCTTATACAACGATTTCATACTTTTTCGTTGACTTTTGGTACTTATTCGTCCGTTCAGTTTCTTAACGCCTTGATTAAAGCTTTTCCTTTCAAAATAGAGTGCATTCAAACGGACAACGGCTTGGAATTCATTAAATCGTTCGACGAGCGCAAAAAGGGCAAATTTTCGCTCTTTGAGGCTCGCCTCAAAGAGTTGGGAATAACACACAAACTAATTCGTCCCTTTACACCGAGACATAACGGTAAAGTTAAACGTTCACATAGAAAAGATAACGAATACTTCTACGCCACGCACAAATTTTACTCTTTCGAAGACTTTTCAAAGCAACTTGCCGTCCATTTGAAACGCTACAATTCTTTTCCTCTGCGCCCGCTCGCTTGGAAATCACCTAAACAATACATTTTAGACTACTTGAACTTTGGTCTTTTACATAATTAAATCTTTTTACTAAATCAGTCTCATATGTTTGACAAACCTACATTTTTTTAAAATTTTTTTAACTTTTTAAAATAAAAAATCCGACTGCAAGATAAAAAAATCTCACAATCGGAGATATTAAGCCGAAAAACGTTTACTTTAAAAGACGAAAAAATTTATATCGATTTTTAAAGAAAGACATTCAAGCCGTTTTTAATTATCGTCGCGATATTTACAACTTTATCAGGCACAACAACATAGTTCCTTTTATCCTTTTCTGTTAATTAAATTAAGCAGATATTTTTCAAAAAGTATGTCTATAGGTCAACGTATAATTACTTTTCCGGGAGTAAAATTACAAAACAATGAGATAGAAACGGCATGTATTCAATTCACAAATAAGGAATTAAATAAAATGCCAAAAGAATTTAAAAAAGAATTTAAATGCGGAAAATTCAAAGCCGCAGTAAGAAAAAGAAACAATATCTACGAAATAAGATGCATGATCAACGGAAGAAATATTTCCGCTTCAAGTAAAGAACTTGCGACTGCTAAACAAAAGTTTATTGATAAATTAGTTAATCCACAAAACGATAGATTACGAGCTAAAAACAAAAAAAGCGATCTTTTACTTGAATCTTATCTTATCAAATGGTTAGAAGCAACAAGAAAACCCTATGTAAAAGAAAATACATATAAATCCTATCTACAAACAGTAAATGTTGACATATTGCCAAAATTCGGAAATAAAAAAATTACCGAAATATCGACATTCGATATCCAGGAACATATGAACCAATATTACGAAAACGGGAAATTCAGAACTGCGCATAAAACTTACCAAATTCTGAATGCAATGTTCAATTTTGCCGTAGCAGATAATAAAATTCAACGTTCACCTACCCTAAAAGTAATTTTAGGCACATACGAACAGGAACACGGCACAGCCTTAACCCGTGCGGAAGAAAAGGAATTGCTTAATAAGTTCTATGAAGCACCTCACCTACGCTATCGACAGGCATTTATATTTATAATTTACACAGGCTTGCGC
>CAKSDF010000291.1 GCA_934444695.1 uncultured Eubacteriales bacterium
AGATAATCCTATATTTATAGTCCTCCTGTTTTTTTGTATATTCTTCTGGGCTGCTTGATGTATACACTCCCATTTCTTCGTCAGTCGACGTCCTTTTTATCTCATAGCCGTATCTTCGGTTCATGATCATAGCATAATACTTCCATCGCTCCCCATGATTCATACACCCTTTGCATGTATGGATCAGCTCATGTGCAATGGTCTGTTTTATTTTTTTCTCATCACAGATGAGAATCTTTTCTGAGACTTCAATTTGATAACTCGTATATCCTGCGAAACTTTTTACAGCTTTGCAACATCCGAATCTTTTTCGCGCCCTCCGGTTGATTATGATACCGGATATATGAGAAGAAAAAGGAATTCCTGCCTGCTGTGCTTCTCTTTTTACCTGCTGAAAAAGTTGCTCTATATATTCTCTTTCTTTATATTCTCTTCCTTCTCTGTGTTGTTTAGTTTCCTTCATTCTTATTCTTATTTTATTTGTTTTACAGTATATGCTGAACGATGAAAGCACGCATAACGCAATCTATGATGTCTACGCTTATCTTCTGCTTACATCAGAGCAATGCTTTGTTAAAACAAGAAAAATCCCCTTACAGGGATCTTTTCTTATTACGTTTTACGTTTTTTAGCACAAATACTTTTTCTGTTTCACATGAAACATTTATTCTAGCCCAGTGTTTTTAACAGTTCTATCAATCTCTCAAGTTCATCCTTGCTAAAGTACTCGATTTCAATTTTACCTTTTTTTCCTTTATTCACGATATTAACTCTGGTTCCAAGCGCTCCTTTTAATTCCTCTTCTACTCTGGCTGCGTCCGGATTTTTTACTTTTACCAGCGGTTTTTTTCTTTTCGGTTTACCTATCTCGCCTACCAGTTTTTCGGTTTCCCTGACAGAAAGACCTTCTTTTATAATTTTTTCGCAGATATCTTTTCTTATTTTTTCATCTGCTACTGTGACCAGGGTCCTTCCGTGAGCTGCTGAAATTTTTCCTTCCGATATGAAATCTATAATATAATCCGGAAGTTTCAGTAACCTTAGTGCGTTTGTTATATACGGGCGACTTTTTCCTACGCTTTTTGATACTTCCTCCTGTGTCAGACCAAAAGATGAGATCATCTGATGGATTCCTTCTGCTTCCTCGATCGGATTCAGATCTTCGCGCTGCATATTTTCAATAATAGCAATGAGCATATTCTGCTCATCATCCAGTTCTCTTATCAAGCATGGTACTTCTGTAAGTTCCGCTTTTATAGCTGCTCTCCATCGTCTTTCGCCCGCAACAATTTCGTACCCTTTTTCTTTCTTTCTGACAACGATTGGCTGAATAATACCATGTTCCTTGATTGAATCTGCCAGTTCTCCGATTTTTTCTTCGTCAAACGTTTTTCGCGGTTGATTTTCGTTAGGCATGATATCATGAATTTTCAGGTAAACAATTCTGTCTTCTGCCGAAATTTCTTCTGTATTTTCTTTTTTCTGAATTTCTGCTTCTTTATCTTCGTTTACCGGAACTGCATCCGCAAATAAAGCGTCAAGTCCTCGTCCAAGTCCTCTTTTCTTT
>CAKSDF010000292.1 GCA_934444695.1 uncultured Eubacteriales bacterium
CTCCGTCAAAACCTCATAAACCGTGCCGACCCGCTTTTCGTTCAGCTCCTCCGAAACCGCGGACTGGTCAACCATAATGATTTCCTGTCTGTTCTTCTTTTCTTCCTCGTCAATCTGTCCGTCCATTGCCGCAGCAGGAGTTCCTTCCTCGCGCGAATATGCAAACACGCCGAGCCTGTCAAATGCGGTATCGGTCACAAACTCGCGCAGCTCGTCAAACTGCTCTGCCGTCTCTGTCGGAAATCCCGCAATCAGCGAGGTGCGTATAACAACGTCCGGAATCCTTTTGCGCAGCTTTTCTATAAGCTCCGTTATCTGCGCTTTGTTCGTTTTTCTGCCCATCAGCTTTAGTATTTTATCGTTACAGTGCTGAATCGGAATATCAAAATAGCTGCATATTTTTTCTTCCGCCGCAACCGTGTCAATCAGTTCGTCCGTCACAAGCTCCGGGTAGCAGTAGTGCAGTCTTATCCAGTGTACGCCGTCAATTCTGCAAAGCCGTTTCAAAAGCTCGGGCAGCTTGTACTCGCCGTAAAGGTCTATGCCATAGCGCGTCGTGTCCTGTGCTATTACAATAAGCTCCTTTGCGCCGTCCGCCGCAAGGCGCTCCGCCTCCGCGGCAATATCCTCCATACTGCGGCTTCTGTAGCGCCCCCTTATTGACGGTATTACGCAGTATGTACAGTGGTTGTCGCAACCCTCGGCAATTTTCAGATATGCCATATATGGCGGTGTAGTCACCGTACGCGCCTTAGGCTCGCAACCCATATATTCCTCCGAGCAGTGGATGTCAGACGCATCCCCGCCCGTGTATTTTGCAATATACTCCGCAATTTTGTCATATTCGTTTGTACCTATTATTATATCGATTTCGGGAATTTCGCGCTTAACCTCGTCCTTATAGCGCTGGCTCATGCAGCCGGTCACAACAAGGATTCGCTCCGGGTGCTGTTTTTTATAGGAAATATGCTCGAATATGCAGTCAATAGACTCCTGCTTTGCCGCGTCAATAAACGCGCAGGTATTGACTATCATTATATCCGCGTCTTCCTCGTTCTCCGTAATCTCATATCCGTTTTTCTCCAGTATTCCAAGCATCTGCTCTGCGTCAACAAGATTTTTTGAGCAGCCGAGCGAAACCAGTGAAACCTTCTTCAATCCCAATCACCTCTGTCATCATCGGGCTTTTGCACCCTTATATCAAGGTTTTCAAAACACCGCCGTATATCGGTATAGCTGTAACCCCTTCTTGCAAGGTGCGCCTTTGCCTTCTCTATATCGCGTCTGTCGGTAAAAACCGTATTTCCGAAACGCAGCTGCACATATTCCTCAAGCTGCTTTTCGGTATCATCCTCAAATTCCGCAAGCGCCTTGTCAATGACGCTGCCCGCAACGCCCTTCCTCAAAAGCTCCTGCTTTATCCGATACTCACCCTTCATGCCGATATTTATCGCGTCATGAACATAGCACCGCGCATACTCCGCATCGTCAAGCACACCCGCCGCGCAAAACTCGCCGACAACCTCCTCGGCAAGCTCCGTGTCAAAGCCTTTGCGGAC